>CALCNV010000085.1 GCA_937897645.1 uncultured Lysobacteraceae bacterium | reverse complement strand
CCGGAAAAAACAAAACCCCCGCTTGCGCGAGGGTTGTGTTTTCAAAGCTGGTGCCGGGAGAGGACTCAGCGACCGGCTTGAATCCTTTGCAGTGTAACGGTTTTCAGGTTTCGCGCACTTTTTCTACTCACTCATCTACTCACAAGTCTGGCGGATGCGGGCGGACAGTTCAGCCCCCCCCCTGTCCCTCCGGTTATAGGTTACAACCGTTACAACGCAAAAAAGCCCCCACCAGCGCAGGGCATGGTGGGGGCTAGGTTGCAGGGCCACATAGGCAATGCAGCCGTGATGCCAGTTGAGATAGGAACCGGCTTCAGTATCAATCCATTTGCAGGGCGCGGGGAGCATAGGGGAATCCTACGCGCCCGCAATCTCACGAACTGAATTAGCCTTGCGCTTCCAGCTCCGCACGCAGCGCGACGGATTCGGCCCACGTATTCCCACCGCCTGATCGTGGCGGATACGGACACTCGCCCACGGCCTCTAGGGGTGACACCTGCCATGGTGGAAGCCGTAGCGCTTGGTGCAGCGCCGTCTTGTCCCCTGCGGCATACAAGGCCACGGTTTCATCGGTAACGCGTTGTCGCTGGTTGTGGCTGCGACGGCGGCGGGTTCCCATGGTTAGCTCCCTGCCGGACGGCCCGGCTTTTGTGGTGGCAGTACGTCCAGGTTCAATTGCTTGAACGCGGCGTGCATCGCGGCTCGGCTGTCCCGCTCTACGGTCGTGGCCGGGTTGCTTTTCAGTTGACCGAACTTGTCGATAACGACGACGCCGTGCTTCGTTACCAGTGCGGCGGCTTCGCTCATCCGGTCAAAACTGCGAAGGGCCGACTCCAGCAAGAATTGCGCCGCTTCGTCGGTTAGATCGAACTCGTTGTGCAGCCGCTTCCACCACGTTTGCGCGGCGGTGCTAAGCCCTTTCGGTGCGGGTTGTGTCGTGGTCTTTTTCAAAGTGTTTACCTTGTTGCAACTAAGTTAGGTTGTGACGGCCGGTGTCCAGGGTCATGCCTTGGAGTCGCAGACACCCCCTAGAGGGGCATCACCTATCCCAATGGCTGCCCGCTTGCGCCCTGCGCTCTAGCCTAGACAGCTTGACCTCGCCACGACTGCCTGCCCTTGCCTCGGCTTGTGTCTTGGCCTTGTGGCATGGGTCACATATCGCTTGCAGGTTGCCATGCTCATCCTTGCCGCCCTTGCTAACGGGGATGATGTGGTCCACCTCCGTTGCCAGTGTCAGCTTGTCTTGTGCCTTACATGGCTGGCATATGTAGGCATCGCGGGCCATGACGCTATCCCTTAGCCTGCGCCAAGGTCTGCCGCCTCTACCTTGTCCGTACTTACTTGGCCTTGGCTGTAGAACGCTCATCTTTACGCGCCTTCTTGGCTGAGCGTGCCTGCTAAGCGCCCACTCGCCACATACGGCCCACGGTCGCCCATAGCAACCTCGAACTCGATGCGGTCGCCGACGCTCAGCGGCACTTGCCCTAGCGCCTTACGATGAATGAATAGGTCTAGGCCGCCACTATCGGCGCTAACGAATCCATACCCCTTTGTGTCGTTCCAGTGCTTCAAATAACCTGCTTCCACGTACCGCCTCCAGATAAAAGAAAAGCCCCCAGCCGGTTAGGGCTGAGGGCTTGGGTTGTCGGGTCACACGGGCAAGTACGGCAATGAGTGACATGCCGCTCGCAACGCGAGTAGGCTCATGCCCCGACTGGCGTGGTTATTTCATGGATAGGGGACACTCACGCCTTGTCCGTTAGATCGCTTACGTGCTGGTTTCGGCCAGGTCGATGGTCACCATGCCGGCCTGATCCATGACCAGCAGGCCCAAGCGCTGCTCAGCCAGTACGGTCACCATGTTCTTGGTGAAGTTGCCGTTGTGGTGGCGGCTCATCTCAACAGTCGGGTTCATGCGGATGCCCTGCACCGCGATGTTGGGATCAAGCACCAGCGCCGTACCCTGCGCGATGGACGGCGTGGGGATTGCCTGCATGTTGTAGATGCTCGGCGATGCGGGAGTATTCCAACCCGCGACCACGTACTGCCCATCAGACGCACGCTCGGACGCAATGGCAAACCAGTCATTGGGATGCAGGTACACCAGCGTCGGGTTGTAGCCCACGCTTTGCAGGAACGCACGCGCCGAACCGATACGATCAGCCGGTGCAGTGGACAAGTCGGACACGATGTACGGCGACGCCTGCGTCACCAGGCCGTTAATGGTCAGGCCCACACCGGAACCGTTCAGCAGCTCGCGGTCGATCTTGTCCGCCACCGCATAGCGCAGCAGGCCGTCCACAAGGTTGCTGAGGCCAATCTCATCCTCAAGCACCTGCGTGCTAACGGTCGTGTGCGCGGCAATGGTCACGATAGGCGCATCGATCCATTCGGACTCCAACGCCTGCGCGGCCTTTTCGTCGCCTTCATGCTCTTGATAGTCCGCCGTGCTGCTGCCACCGGGCAGGCTCAGCTTGTTGAAGCCGAACGTATTGCCGCTGCCAAGCGCACGAACCGGCAAGGTTTCGAACACGCGCAGCGGACGCAACACCTGCGAACGTGCGCCGATATCCAGACGCGTAACGTCCACACCACCGTCAGACGGCGTAGCGGCACCCTGCAAGCTGGTGAGCGCCTTCCGCATGTCGATATCCAGCTCAATGGAGCCGGTGGACTGCGACTGCTTGGCCGCGAACGCCTTGAACGCATCCGACTTCATGGCCTTCGTGACTGAACCTTGGACGCCAGCGGGAGCAGCGAACCCCGGCTGCATACGGTGTGCAGTCGAACTCTGCGCCATGTCGATCAATGCCGCGTTCACTTCAGCGACGCTTGCCTTAATGGCTTCAATTTCCTCGCGGGTTTTCTGTACGGCCTCGCCATGTTCGGCAAGGGCTTTCTCTACGATTTCAACAGTCATTTGGAACTCCTAAGTGATTTGGTAATGGAACGGATGCGAGCGGCCATTTCCGCAGCAGCGGCGGCTTCGTCATCGGGGGATACGGAACTAATGGACGGCCACACCAGCGCCGCCGATTTACGTGCGAGCCGGTTGGGCATTCCTACGTCGTGCAATAGGCGCTCCAGGTCGCGTTCGCTGGAGACAGCGCTCCAGGACTTGACCGCAGACACGCGGGAACCGGCGTTAACGGGTTCCCTGCATAGGCTGATTTCGCCGATATTGACCTCGGTGAACACACGGGTTCGCCCGGATTTTTCGGCAACGCCAAGGAAGCCCAGACTCAGTGCGCCAAGGTCGCCACTACGCACTTTGTCGTAGCTCTTGCGGCCAACCTCTGCGCCTAGGTCTATTTGCCCTTCAACCTCTAGACCACGTTCGGTAACGGTCATCATGTCGATTAGACCGGCTACCTCATGCTCACGATGTTCAACACGAATCTCAGGCATACGCCCGGATTTTGCAGCCGCTTCCAGAGCAGACGGCAAGATGACATCGCCTTCGCGATCAGGGGTGTCCAGGAAGGACCAGGCCAAGCCGCTGAAACGTCCAGCGCCTAGGGCTTTTTCAATACGGATAGGGGGAGAAACGATCATGCATAGATATCCTGTGCAGGCTTGCCAAGTGAACTCATTGGCCGCTGCCGGATCGCTTCGATCGCGGAATTGCGGGGTTGGGACTACTGTCGCCAACTGTTCCATTATAGCACACCGGGTTTTTCAGCCTTCGTGATTACGGGCGCGTTTAGTGGCGTTGCACTGCACCTTCCATGTGCTGCGCCATCAGCTCTATTTGCGCCTGTTTTGGAGTGAGCGGGCCACGGATAAACCATTGCGCGGGTGTCCCCTTCAGGACGTACACACGCACGCAGAATCCGCTCTCATCGTCATACACACCGACCAGGGTGTCCGTCACTTTGCTGGCCTCGCTAATCGCGGTTGTCAGCTCAGCGGCACGGTCGGCGGAAAGGATCTGCATCATGGAAAAGTCAGCGGGTGCGGTCTGGGTTTGCATGGGGTGTCTCCGTGGTGGAATTGGGCTGCCGAATTGGCGGATTGTTGCGATAAAGCAAAGGGAAGGACTGGGGCCGGTCATGGGGTTTTGAGGCTTCGACTTTTTTGTGGCCGGTGGGGGTCACGTCTGCGAACGCGAACTCCGGCCCGGTGTAGTCCGGCTCCCGATCCCTCGCCTCTGTTACGTCCTGTTCTGAGCGACGCATGGCCCGTGCTATCCGCTCAGCCGATGCGGCTTGCTCCCGCGCCATGTCCGCCCACAGGCGCGTATGGGCGAGCGTGGGCTGCGATGCAGGCAGGGATGCCGCCTGTGCGCCCGTGTACGTCGCTACAGGGCCAGGCGTGAAGGCACGCATCATCCGGTCAGGCTTGCGGCTGGGCTGGTTGTCACGGGTCACACAGTTGGCGTCGCACTCGGGAAAGGTCGCGTTGAACCGCTTGGCGTAGGCACGCAGCTCTAGGCCACGCAACAGGCTTTCGTATTCCTTCCACCGTGCTAACGCTGCCTGTATTTCGGCAAGGGTTGGCGGTTCGCGTGTTGCTTGGGTCATGTCCTGCCCCTATGGTCGCGGCACGCGCTTACCGGCCTTGCGGCGGGAACACCACGGACACGCCCGGACACGCTCAGGGCAACCCGGCCACAGCCACACCGGCCCGCACCCTTGGCAGTAGCAAGCCACTGTGAACCCGGGCGGCACTTGTCCTGCATCCATGACCGCGCCGTTATCCAGCGCACGCAGGTAAGCCGCCAGCGTGTCCATGCTCATATCGGCACACGCGGCTAGATCATCAACACTCAAGCGATGGACTAACACTTGCGGCAACTTCAGCCGCTCGGCGATTCTCAGCAGGGCCACAATCTCGCGCTTGTGTTGTCTCAGCAGCGCCGCATCGGCGGGTTTCAACTTGCCCACTACCCGCAGGTTGCTGCCCTCCAGCTCAATCCTGATTCCCTTCCGAATCAGTTGGGCGATCATCGGCGCGGCGCTCATATCAGCACCTCGACGTCATCGTCAGAGTTAAGACCGCCACTCTCAAGATTTGGCGGCCTTTGCCCTATTTCACCCCTGAAAGCCTTATCTGGCGCGGAAAAGCAAAGACCGCCAACTATTGAAGGAAGCGTGGCGGTGTTTGCTTTGTCGGTCTTCGCCGGTAGCCGCCAAGTCCAGTAGGCCACGCCGCCGCCGGGCTTGCCGACCGTCTCGGCGACCACGCCTAGCTCAGACTTCGCACGTTCCACCGTCCGCCAGGACACGCCCGCCGCAGACGCCTGTTTTTTCAACTCGCCCACCGCAACCTCGGCACCGGCCAACATCCCGCCCAGCCACTCGGCGGCATCGTCGCGTGGCGAATCGCCAACAGGATCGAAGTCGCCCAGTAGCTCTCGCGCCGAACCCTCCAGCGGTGCGCCCCACGCCACCCTCGACGCTTCCATGCCATCGGTGTCCACCATCTCCAGCGAGTAGCCGAACCCGCCACCATCCGGCCCTATATTCGACTTCGCACGGGCAAGCATTCGCGCATCGCCCTCGCCCTTGGCCGTCACCAGCACGACACGCGCCAGCGCACCGAACGCGATGGATCCGGTCACGCGCTCCAGCGGTTCACGTCCTGCAGTGCCCTTGCTGAAATGGGTAATGCCCAGCACCGCACACCCCAACCGCTGCCCCAGGTTCACCATTGGCTGCAACGCTCGGCGCACTTCCGTGTTTTTGTGCGAGTCACCCGTGACGGCAGACACCACCGGGTCAGCCACCAGTAACGCAATGTCGCCGATGCCTTGCGCCTGCAATTCCAGTGCCGCTAAGTCGGTAGCCGGGTCGAACGCACGCGGCTCGCCCGTGACGGTCGTATCGCCGATGATGAACACCCGCGCCAGGTCGGCACCAGCGGCCCTCAGACGCGGCACCAGCGTATCGGCGGGGTCATCCTCGCCCGACCACAGCAACACGTTCCCGCGTGGCGCTTGTGCGCCGTCAGGCCAGCGCCCGCCGCGTGAGATGGAAGCCGCCAGCGCCAGTGCGATAGTCGTCTTTCCCGTGCCGGGTGCGCCCGCCAGAATGTGCAGCTTGCCGCGTGCCAGCCAACCCTTCCACAGCCAATCAATCGGACGGCAAACAATCCCGTCCGCAGCGGTCAATTGCACCGCCGATGCGGGGGAAGGTTCGCGCCCACCCGTCACTCGATCCAGCAATGCCAACTCGCGTTCGGCCCTTTCGTCCAGGCTCTTGTTGTAGTTAGTCACACAGCACCTCCCGTGCTTTGTCGATACGAAAGACAGCAAGCGCCAGCCGCGCCGTGTCGTCTTGATCCAGTGGGGTTCCTTTCGTGATCTGTGCGCCCGCGATCTGCACCACGGTTGCCTCACGGGCAAGCACGCCAACAGCGGCATATAGACCGGCTTCACGGATTGCTCGACGCGCCCGGCGCTTGTCGTCTGGACTGTCCGGCCATGCCCGAAACGGCATCACGTCGGAAAGTCTCAGGCCCAGCGCTTCCAATATCGCGGGCGTGTCACTACAGGCGAAGCAATGGATCAATGCGCGTCCATCGTCACCCTCGGCGATGGTCAACTTCTCGGACTTGCCGCCGCACGCAGGACACCGCGCCCGCCAGCCCTTGCCGCTGCGCTTCACACCTTCCAGAAGTTGCAGCACGCGCTCGACGGGGTTAAAGTTGGGTTGTCGGCTCTGACCAGAAACGACATGATTTCCAACGCCTTGACCTTGCCGGGTCAGGGCGTTGTCGTTTACGGCACTCAATTGGCACCGCCTTGCAGGATTGCCCGCAGTCGGTGAACCGCTGTAGTGGCCTCGGCCAGCTCCCGCACCATCGCGTCGCAGCCGTCCCGTGTAGGGCGTGCGGATAGCTCGGCCAGTTGTGCCGCCAGCTTCACGCCTTGCTCGGCCAGGCTCGGCCCGTTGGCGTACAGCGCCCGGAGTAGATCAAGGTCGGCGGTCATGCGGCATCCCCCGCGATGAATCCATCCGTACCTTCGCCCAGTGCGATGGCGTCGGCTTCCATCTCGTTCAACGTGTCTAGGATGGTCTGTGCGTGACGGCGGTACTTGTCCAGGTCGCCGGTCTTGAAATAGCCCTGCCGACTCCTCAGCGGCAACTTCTTCAGGATCGATAGCGACTTTGTGATGCGGGCATCGCGTGCTTTTCTTGTGCTGACCCTGCTGTCCATCAATGCCGGTGACTTCGGCGGCGGCTCGGGTACGTCGCCAGCGGTAACGGCCTTGATCGCGGCACGGATGGACAAACCCGCAACGCGTTGCGCTTCTTCATCGGGGAGTTCTTCAAACTTCCGGTGCAAGCGCATGTACGCCTGTGCAGTGCGTTCGGCAAGGTTGCAGTTGTCCGCCACCCATGCCGTGAACGTGCCGTAGGGAAGCTGCTCCTTTACTTCCACCAACAATTCACCGACGCGATATGCCAGCTTCTTCGCATCGCTAGCGCTTGCCTGTGCTTCGGTGTGCAGTGCACGGATGGTTGCGGCTTGGGATTCCATCAGCACAGAGACGGCCTTCATGGCTGCACCGCCTGTGCGTCGCTCACAATGCGGTCTATCTCACTGGCGGGGATCAGCGTCCTTGTGCCCAGCTTGACCGTGCGGATATTGCCGTCCTTGATCTGGCCATAAAGCCAGGTGCGGCCCATCCCGCCTAGCGCCTTGCAGGCGTCGGATACTGAGTAAAGACGTGGGGAAACCGCCGGAACCGGCGAAGGGGTTGATTGCAATTGCATAGATTAAGGTCTCGATTAAGAGACCGGTGCACTTGCACGGGATTAGGCGAGCGCCTATTGTTTGCCGTGCCGGTACGCCGGCCCATTGCCACCCAATGGAACCTAGCCCTCCCTGTTAGCGCAGGGGGGGCTCTCCATTTCTGGACTGCCCCACGGGTTTCGACTCCGACTTTTTACCTCGGTACCTGTAAACCCTCGGACTCGTTAGAACCCGTCAGTTTCAGGTTGAACCACCACGAGTTCCCCAACTCGCGCCCCAGATCGTGAACACTATATCTAGGGGTATCAAAAAACACGTCCGCTACCTGTTGTGTTCGTGCGTGTGTTATTTGACTAATTGGGAGGATGCCCGGGCGGGATCAGCCTGTCAACGGGAAATAGGTCCAATCGCAAAGAAATCGTTGGGCCTCCCTATTCAGGCTCACTCCGCCTTAAATCCTCCTCATATGTTGAATGGATCGATTTTGTTTCTGAAACGTCGCACGCAGTGCAACAAATAGTCGCTTACGTGATTGTTCGTGTTCGCTAGTGCCCAGACACAGTACGCGGCCTTCTGTGTACTCGCGATGGCATAACCTGTGGATAAGTCAATTGCTGCGTTTTTTTGTGCGCATTTCAGTTAAAGCCTTGCGCGAATCAGCCAACAAAAAACCCGGCATCGCTGCCGGGCTTGTCGTCATCTTGTAGTCCGATTGGTGGCCATGTCAGTCGACCGGCTGCAGCGTCTTAAGCATCCGCGCTTTACCCGCATCATCCTCTTGGCGGAACCTTTCCAGGATCAAAAGCTCTTCCACGGTTTCAGCCCGCATCACTTCGTCGTGGTGGGCGGTTGCTACAATTTCGTTTGCCATTTCGTCATTCCTCTTGGTTGACGGTGTGGAAGGCGGGCCGGGCGCTCAATTCGCCCGGTTCCGCCGCTTACCGGGCAGGTGCCCGATTCTCTAGACGGCCATCGCGGTGACTGCGCTGGCCTCATTTGTTCACCTTGCGCTTGATCGGCGTTACCTTCGCAGGCTCCCTCCTCAAGGTGTCGAGATAGTCGGCCCATGTCTGCATAACTATGCGGCGCTGGTCGTCGAACGTGGTGCGGTCGTATGCCTTGGCAACGTCGCCTTTCTTGGCATGGGCTAGCTGGGCCTCAAGCACGTCTATATCCACGTTCAGGCGCTCACGGGCCACGGTGCGAAGCGTCCCCCGGAATCCGTGCGTGGCGTGCTTGCCTTGGAAGCCCATGTCCCGTAGCGCCTTGCTCAGCGCGTCACGATGCAGGTGCGGGGTTTTCTGGCGGGCAGGGGAGGGGAATACATAGATGCCCTCGCCGCTGGTTTCGTGAAGCTCGCGCAGCAGGGCGACGGCTTGATCGGGCAGGGGCACAATATGGTCGTTGCCCATCTTCATCAGGGAGCCGGGCACATGCCATTCGGCTGCATCCAGGTCTATATGCGCCCAACAGGCCGATGCCACGATGGCGGGCCGCATGGCGGTCAGGGATGCCAACTGCAACGCAGCCCGGGTGATGCGTGAGGAATAGGCATCGATGGCCAGCAACAGGGGGCGCAGCTCGGCGGGCTTGGTGATCGCCGGAATATGGCCCTTGGCATAGGTCGGCACGGTGCCGCGCAGGGATAGCAACATCCCATCGTCCCGCAAGCCTTCTTGGATTGCATAGCTCACGATGCCGCCTAGATACTGCCGGGCCTTGCTGGCCAGATTAGGGGCACGGGCCGCAATGTCGGCCAGGACGGTGGTCACGTCCTTGGTGCGCAGGGTATCGATAGAGTGCCGCTTCAGTGCCGGGATCAAGTCGCCCTCAGTCACCAGCTTGGCCTTGCGGTACGTTTCCGGGCCTACTCGCCTTTTTTTGTAGGCCAGCCACTCGGTCGCGAAGGCGGTGAACTTGGAGCGGTCCTTGCGTTCTAGGTCGGTCGCGTTGTCCCGGCGCACGTCCATCGGGTCGGCCCCATTGGACAACATCTTGCGGGCATCACGGTGGCGGTTCCTCGCTTCCTCCAGTGTCACTTCGGGCCACTTGCCTAGCGCCATCATTCGCGCCTTGCCAGCGAAGCGGTAGCGGTAGCGCCACAGCTTCGTTCCGTTCGGTGTGACTTCAATGCACAAGCCACCAGCATCAGCAACGCGATACAGCGCAGCAGCGGGTTTCAATGCTTTGATCTTCAAATCAGTCAACATGGCCGGCGCGGGTCTCTACTCACTCTACTCGCAAATCTACTCACAATTGATTGCGGTTGCAAGCGGACGGCTACGGCCACGCACGAACGGTGCAAGTCCAATAAACGCTTATTTATGGGCCTTTTCCCGTATTTCGGACACAAAAAAGCCCGCGTTAGCGGGCTGTTCTGTTTTCATATGGTGCCCGGGAGAGGACTCGAACCTCCACGAAGTTGCCCCCGCTAGCACCTGAAGCTAGTGCGTCTACCAATTCCGCCACCCGGGCAGGTGCAGGGCGCGCATTCTCCGGGGTGTGCTGGAAAATGTCAACGCATGTCGCGATGTACAGGGGCCTTGAGGGGGCGCGGTGTACCATGGCGGCATGACCAAGAAGCCAACGAAAGGCGGGCCGAAGTCCGCACCGGGCCAGCCGCGCAAGCCCGGGTCCGCACAGAAAACCACGGGCAAGCCCGCCAAGTCCAAGCTGCCGCCATGGATGCCCGACCTGCCGCCGGCGCCGCCCGCGCAGGGCAGGAAAGCAGCGCCGGCCCAAACGAAATCCCCACGGCCTCCTTCATCGCGGCCGGGCCCTGCGCGCGGGCGTCCGTCCCACCCTGGGCAATTCAACGACCCCCATGCGGCGCGCGAGGCCGCGCGTTATGCCGATCCGATCGCCAGCCGCGAGGCCATCCTGGCCCTGCTGGCTGCCGCGGAAGGTCCGCAGACCGCGGACGACATCGCCGCCACGCTTGGCCTGACCGCGCCTGACCGCTTCGATGCACTCGGCAAGCGCCTGGCCGCCATGCTGCGCGAAGGCCAACTGCTGCAGAACCGGCGCGGCGGCTATGCGCCGGCCAAGCAGATGGACGTGATCCCCGGCGTGGTGATCGCCAACCCGAATGGTTTCGGCTTCCTGCGTCCGGACGCCGGCGGCGGTGATGACCTGTTCCTGCCGCCCTATGAAATGCGCAAGGTCATGCACGGCGACCGGGTCATGGCCTGCGTGACCGGCATCGACCGCAGCGGGCGTCGCGAAGGCAGCATCGTGGAGGTGCTGGAGCGCCGCCTCAGCCGCCTGATCGGCCGCTTCACCCTGGAGGCGGGCATCAGCTACGTGGTGCCCGATGACAAGCGCATGCAGCGCAACGTGCTGGTTCCGCCGGACCAGCGCGGCGAGGCGCGCGACGGGCAACTGGTCGTGTGCGAACTCACCCAGGCCCCCGATGCACGGCGCCCGCCGATGGGCCGCATCGTCGCCGTGCTGGGCGACAAGTTGACGCCATCGCTGGTGGTGGAAGCGGCGATCCACGGCCACGAGATCCCGCACGAGTTCCCGCAGGAAGTGCTGGACGAAGCCACGGCCGTGCCGCTGGTTGTCGACGATTCCATGATCGCCGGACGTGTCGACCTGCGCGACATGCCGCTGGTGACCATCGACGGTGCCGACGCCAAGGATTTCGACGACGCGGTGTATTGCGAGAGCAATCGCCAGGGTTTCCGCCTGGTGGTGGCCATCGCCGACGTGTCCCACTACGTGCGTCCCGGAACGCCGCTGGACGATGAAGCGCAGAAGCGCGCCACCTCGGTGTATTTCCCGGGTTTCGTGGTGCCGATGCTGCCGGAAACCTTGTCCAACGGCATCTGTTCGTTGAATCCCAGAGTCAACCGCATGTGTTTCGTCTGCGACATGCAGGTGGGCCGCGACGGTGAAGTCACTTCGTCGAAGTTCTACGAGGCGGTGATGAATTCCCATGCGCGCCTGACCTACGACCAGGTGTGGCAGGCGGTTGGCGAGAACGATGAAGATGCCCGCCAAGCCATCGGTGCGCAGTTGCCGCAGGTGCAGCGCTTGCACCAGTTGTACCAGGTGTTGGCGAAGGCGCGCGAGAAGCGCGGCGCGATCGAGTTCGAGACGTCGGAAGTGCGCTTCGAGCTGGACAACCGTGGCGAAGTCACCCAGGCCGGCATGCTGCAGCGTAACGACGCGCACAAGCTGATCGAGGAATGCATGATCGCGGCGAACGTGGAAGCCGCGAAGTACCTGCTGGCCGCCCACGTCCCCGCGCCGTATCGTGTCCACGACCGGCCGCCGGAGTCCAAGTACGCGGACCTGCTGGAGTTCCTGATGGAATTCAAGCTGGGCATGCCGCCGTGGTCCAAGGTGCAACCGCGCGACTTCACCGAACTGCTGAAGAAGATCCGCGAGCGTCCTGACGTGGCGTTGCTGGAGTCCGTGGTGCTGCGCAGCCAGAGCCTGGCCGTGTATACGCCAGACAACGCCGGCCACTTCGGCCTGGCCTTGTCTGCCTACGCGCATTTCACTTCACCTATCCGGCGCTACCCTGACCTGCTGGTGCACCGGGCCATCAAGCATGCGCTGGCGGGCGGCAAGCCGGAGAAATTCATCTACTCCGCGCACGAAATGGCGGCGCTGTCGCTGCAGTGCTCCGAACGCGCCCGCCGCGCCGACGAAGCCGAGCGTGAAGTGGACGAGCGCTACCGCGCCGCATGGATGGAACAGCATGTCGGTGGGCAGTTCGACGGCGTGATCAGCGGCGTGACCAGCTTCGGCCTGTTCGTGGAGCTGAAGGAGTCCAAGGTCAATGGACTGGTCCACGTGACCCAGTTGCCGCATGACTATTACCACTTCGACCCGATCCGCAAGACCCTATCCGGCGAGCGCCGCGGCATGTCGTTCCGGCTCGGCGACGCCGTGCGTATCGTGGTGCTGAAAGCCAGCCTGGAAGAGCGCAAGATCGACTTCAAGCTGGCTGAAGAAAAGCAGGTGCAGGGATTGCCGCCACGCGGCCAGCCGGCCAAGCAGAAGAAGCAGAAATATTGATCCCACTGGTAGGAGCGCCCCATGGGCGCGAGCCTTTGATCCTTGACCCATCGATAGCCAAGAGCTCGCGCCCATGGGGCGCTCCTACCTCCACATCCCTATTTTCGATCACAGCACCATGAGCAAACAGAACCAGTGGATCGCCGGCATCAACGCGGTGGCTTCGGCCATCGACAACGATGCCGACAACGTGCGCGAGGTGCTGCTGGAAGGCGGCAGCAAGAATGCGCGCATCACCGAGATCGAAGAGAACGCGCGGCGCAAGGGCATCGAGGTGCGTCGCGTCACCCAGCAGGCGCTGGATGGCGTCAGTGGCGCCCTGCGCCACCAGGGCGCGGTGGCGCGCTATGCGGCCGCGAAGACCTGGGACGAAGGCGAGCTCGCTGGCCTGGTCGAAGCCGCCGAAGGCAAGGCCCTGGTGCTGGTGCTGGACGGCGTGCAGGATCCGCACAACCTGGGCGCCTGCCTGCGCAGCGCGGCGGCGGCGGGCGCAACCGCCGTGGTGATTCCCAAAGACAAATCCGCGCCGGTCAACGCGACCGTGCGCAAGACCTCGGCCGGTGCGGCGGATCGGTTGCCCATCTTCCCGGTCACCAACCTGGCGCGTTGCCTGCGCGACCTGCAGAAACTAGGCGTGTGGATCTACGGCCTGGCGGGCGAAGCCGATGCGTCGCTGTACGACACCGACCTGCGCGGCAACGTGGCGCTGGTGCTGGGCGGCGAGGGTGACGGCATGCGCCGCTTGACGCGCGAGCATTGCGATGGACTCATCAAGATCCCGATGCCCGGCGACATCGAAAGCCTCAACGTGTCGGTTGCGACCGGCGTGACCTTGTTCGAAGTGGTGCGCCAGCGGCGCTGAGCCTGATTTTTACCGATCCGAGCAAGATGCAGGGTGGGCCTTGGCCCACCATTGCCATCCATCCGATTGCGTTGATTTGGAGCGAAGAGCGGTGGGCTGAAGCCCACCCTACGTGGGCTTTGGCCACGCGTTGGCGATCTTGCAGAACAGGCGCGCGGTCTGTTCGGTGTCGTAGACGGCGGAGTGCGCTTCGTCCGCATTCCATTCCATGCCGGCGGCATTGATGGCGCGGGCCAACACGGTCTGGCCGTAGGCGAGGCCGGCCATGGTCACGGTGTCGAATACGCTGAAAGGATGGAACGGATTGCGCTTGTGGCCACTGCGAGCGACGGCGGCGTTGAGGAAGTTCAGGTCGAAGTGCGCGTTGTGCCCGACCAGGATCGCGCGCTGGCAACCGTGCTTCTTCAGCGCGGCGCGCACCGGTGCGAACACATGCTCCAGTGCGTCCTTCTCCGGCTTGGCCAGGCGGAACGGATGGTCGAGGACGATGCCGGTGATTTCCAGCGACTTGGGATCGATGTCGGTTCCGGGCGCCGGGATCAGGTGCGCGCTGGAGGTGTCGCCGAGGGTGAAAGCGCCTTGTTCGTCCAGGTCGATCGGCACCACCGCGATTTCCAGCAGGGCGTGCCGGTTCCAGTCGAAGCCGCCGGTTTCCACGTCGACCACCACGGGCAGGTAGCCACGGAAGCGGCGGGACATGGGGCTGGGCGGCAGGGATTCATCAGGGTTGCTCATCGCCACAAGACTAGCAGAGCCCGCAAGCCTCCGGCCTTGTAGGAGCTGCGCAAGCTGCGACCGCGCGCCTATCGCGCACGCGGCGGTCATTCCGTTCGCTGTGCAGTGGGCAGGTCGCAGCTTGCGCAGATCCTACAAAGGGCGGGTCCCGATAACCGTGCCTTCCTCACGCATGCGCTGGAGCATGGCGGCGCCTTGTTCGACGAATGCGTCTACATCATCGACGCCTGCTTCGCTGGCCAGCAGTTCCAAAGCCTGCCGACCGCTTGCTTCCCCGGTTCGCAGGATCTCGACCAGTCGGTACACCAGCGGCGAAATCTCCGCGAAACGGATGTCGTAGTGCGCGTCACGGCGCACCAGCAGCAGGGTTGGCGCGTCCGCAGCGGCATCAGGTTGAAAGTCCGGGCCGATGTGCGGCACCGGCCACGCGTAGGCGAGTGCCCAGGCGAACGGTGACAGTACCGGGATGCCGGCAACCAGGTCCCCGTCCGGGTCGTGCGCGGGCAACGCATCGTCCGCGATCTGCAGCGCCAGTTCCACCCATTCGTAGTGGGCCATCTCGGCAAGCCATGCCGGATCTCCACTGCCTTGTGCCGCCCGATCCTGCAGGAAGCGGATGAACTCCTGGCCGATCTCCGCGAACAGTGGCGTGCGGCTGCGATGGCCTGCATAGAACGCACGCGCCAGAGACTGCCAGCGCGCATCGCCCAGGGTCTTGCGAATCACCGGGAAGTTGCCAGCCAGCAGTCCTTCGATGTTGTTGAAGAAAAGTTCGCGATAGATTGCCAGCCTGCGGTCTTCCAGCCCAGGAGGTGGTTCGAAGTGCGCCGGATCACGCAGGTGCGCGGCTAACTGGAACTGCTGCCGTTGCAGGGCGTCAGCCATGCGCGGTACCTCGTGCGCCGACGTCCACAGCCTGCTGCAGCACGCGGATACGTTCGACTTCGGCCAGCAGCACCGGCAACGGCGGGAAGTTGAAATCGCGTTCCAGCAAGGTAGGGCGCACGCCATGTAGGCGGTAGGCGGCGTCCAGCAGCGACCACACCACCTCCTTGACCGGCGCGCCGTGGGTATCCACTTTCAGGTCGTCGGCTTCGTCGTAATGACCGGCGATGTGATACGACGCAATGCGCGTCGACGGCAAGCGTGCGAGGAAGTCGCGGGCGTCGTAGTCGTGGTTGATGGCGTTGACGTAGACGTTGTTGACGTCCAGCAGCAGGTCGCAGTCGGCTTCAGCCAGCACGGCGTTGACGAAATCGACCTCAGCCATGGCCTGGTAGGGCGCGGCGTAGTACGAGACGTTTTCCACCGCGATGCGCCGGCCCAGTACCTCCTGCACGCGGCGTATGCGCGCGGCGACGTGGTGCACGGCTTCTTCCGTGAACGGGATCGGCATCAAGTCGTAGAGATGTCCGTCATCGGTGCAATAGCTCAGGTGTTCGCTGTACAGGCGGACATGGTGCTGGTCGAGGAAACGCCGTATGCATGCGAGGAAAGCCTCGTCCAGTGGTGCCACGCCGCCCAGCGACAGCGACAGGCCGTGGCAGGTGAGCGCATGCCGCGAGGAAAGTGCGGCAAGTGCCTCGCCATAGCGGCCACCTACGCCAATCCAGTTGTCCGGCGCGCATTCGAGGAAATCGAATGCACCCGGCGCGGCACCTTGCAGCGCGCCCAGCAAGGCGCGCCGCAAGCCCAGGCCTGCACTTGCGGCAGGGAGTGGCGAGTAGTCCGGAATCAATCGACGACGGTCACAAGTTCATGCGGTCGTAGCGTCAGACGCTGCCACCGCACTTGCCTTCACCACATTTTCCTTCGCCGCACTTGCCTTCCTTGTGCGCCTTGTGTTCGGCGGCATCGATGAATCCGTCCTTGCTGGTGTCGATGGTGTCGAACATGGCGGCCTTGTCGGCGTGCGCGGCCACGAATTCCGCCCGCGATACCTTGCCGTCCTTGTCGGTATCCACCTTGTCCATGCCGCACTTGCCTTCGGCCGCCTTCTTGTCCGCGCCACAACTGCCATCGGCCATCTTGCTGGCACCGCATTTGCCTTCGGCCGCTTTCTCGCCGGCAGCGGCAGTGCCCGGAGCCAGCAGGTAGCCCTGGGCCATTGGCTGCATGGCGAATGCGGAACCCGACAGTGCCAAGCCACCCGCAAGGGCGGTGCACAGGGCCAGGGAAACGGGGGCGTGCTTGGGGTTGCTCATGGTCTTGCTCCGGGTGTGCGGCGGGGCCGCGGACTGGAGGCAAGTGTAGCGGCGATCATGTAACGGGAACGCAAAGACGACGGTGTGCACTGCAGCAGCTTTTCCGCCGGCCCCGCCTGCGTACCGCGGGGGCCCGCGTGGTGTCGATCGTGCCGGGTGCGGGGGAGCAGCGCACGCTGCTCCCTTGCGTATCGCGAGGGGTCAGACCGCGCCGGTGGTGCTGGTGTCGTCGCGCTTGTCGCGCGGCGGCAGCGGCTGGTCGCCGTGCACCAGGAACCAGATGTTCTCGGCGATGTTGGTGGCATGGTCGCCGATGCGTTCCAGGTTTTTGGCCATGAACAGCAGATGCGTGCACGGGGTGATGTTGCGCGCGTCTTCCATCATGTAGGTCAGCAGTTCGCGGAACAGCGCGGTGTACTCGGCGTCGAGTTTGGCGTCACGCGCACGCACCATCAGCGCGCGGTCGGCGTCACCGTCGCGGTATGCCACCAGCACGTCGCGCACCTGGCGCGCGGCCAGCACGCCCAGCGCGCGCAGGCTGCTGGTGTGCGGCATCGGCGGCGATACGTTCAGCGCGATCGAACGCTTGGCCACGTTGGCGGCGTAGTCGCCGATGCGCTCGATGTCGGCGGGGATGCGTAATCCGGCAAGTATTTCGCGCAGGTCGCGGGCCATCGGGCCGCGCAGCGCCATCTGCATCACGTCATGGCTGATCTGCGCTTCGAGTCTGTCGATGGCTTCGTCATTGCCGACGATGCGCTGGGCCGCGCGGTCGTCGCGGCGTTCCACCACGTCCAGCGCGGCTTCCAGCTGCGAGACGGCCATTTCGCCCATGTGCAGGATCTCGCCGACGACGCGACGCTGTTCTTCGTCGTAGCTTTTGACGATATGTTCGTGCGGTTGGTTGTTCATAGAGAGGCCGGGAGTTAGGAGTAGGAATGAGTAACGAGGAACGAGTAGCGAGTAGTGAGGAGTGAGGAGTGAGGAGTGAGGAGTGAGGAGTGAGGAGTGAGGAGTGAGGAGTGAGGAGTGAGGAGTGAGTGCTTGGCCTGTGGATTTACGACTCTCGTTCCTCGTTCCTCGTTCCTCGCTTCTTAGCCGAAGCGACCAGTGATGTAGTCCTCGGTCTGCTGCTTGCTGGGTCTTGAGAAGATGTTGGAGGTCACGTCATGTTCTATCAGGTCGCCCAGGTACATGAAGGCGGTGTAGTCGGAGACGCGCGCGGCCTGCTGCATGTTGTGGGTGACGATGGCGATGGTGTAGTCCTTCTTCAGCTCTTCCACCAGTTGCTCGATGCGGCTGGTGGAAATGGGGTCCAGCGCCGAAGTCGGTTCGTCCAGCAGCAGCACGTCGGGCTTCAAGGCCACGGCGCGGGCGATGCACAGGCGCTGTTGCTGGCCACCGGACAGGCCTAGCGCGCTCTGGCCCAGCTTGTCTTTGACTTCGCCCCACAGCGCGGCCTGGTTGAGCGCGTGCTCGACGCGATCGTTCATGTCGGCCTTGCTGATTTTCTCGTGGTGGCGGATGGCGTAGGCGATGTTCTCGAAGATGGTCATCGGGAACGGCACCGGTTTCTGGAACACCATGCCCACCTTGCTGCGCAGCCGGTTCATCGGGTACTTCGGCGACAGGATGTTCTCGCCATCCAGCAGCACTTCGCCCTTGGCTTCCATCTTCGGGTAGATCGCGTAGATGCGGTTGAAGATGCGCAGCAGGGTGGACTTGCCGCAGCCTGACGGACCGATCAGCGCAGTGACGCGCTTCTCCGGGATTTCCAGGTTGATGCTCTTCAGCGCGCGGAACTTGTCGTAATAGAAGTCCAGGTCCTTGGCCGCCATCTTCACGGGCGACGGGGGCAGTGCGTCCCGGTCGGTGGTCGTGGTGTTGATGCGTGAAGTGGATGAGGCGGTGTGCTGAACGTCGTTCATGGCCGGGTCCGAGGAGATATTAGTCATGGGAGATCTTGTTGCGCAGGAGGATGCCGCGCGCCGACAGGCTGACCAGCAGCACGAACACGGTCAGCACCAGTGCGCCGGCCCATGCCAGGGTCTGCCAGGTTTCATACGGGCTGCCGGCGAACTGGTTCATCACCACCGGCACGCTGGCCATGGGCTGCATCACGTTCGCGTTCCAGTACTGGCTGCCGAAAGCAGTGAACAAAAGCGGTGCGGTTTCGCCGCTGATGCGCGCCAAGGCCAGCAGGATGCCGGTGACGATGCCTGCCGACGCACTGCGGTACAGCACCTGCACGATCACCTTCCACTGCGGCACGCCCAGCGAGAGTGCCGCTTCCCGCATCTGCGACGGCACCAGGCGCAGCATTTCATCGGTGGTACGCACCACCACCGGCAGCACGATGAAGCCGAGTGCCAACGCGCCGGCCATTGCGGAGAATCCGCCGCCGAACTGCATGATGAAAAGCGTGTACACGAACAGGCCCAGCACGATGGACGGTGCCGACAGCAGGATGTCGTTGACGAACCTGACCACCGTGCCGGCCTTGCGCGCATTGCCGTACTCGGCCAGCCACGTGCCGGCCAGTACGCCCAGCGGCGCGCCGATGGCGATCGCCATCGCGCACATGACCGCACTGCCGAAGAAGGCATTGGCCAGGCCGCCTGCTTCCATCGGTGGCGGGGTCATCTGGGTGAACAACTGGATGTTGATGCCGGACATGCCCTTGGCCACCAGGGTCCACAGGATCCAGGCAAGGAAGAACAGGCCAAAGAATGCAGTGGCGCACGATAGCGTCAGTGCGATGGCATTGGTGACCCTGCGGCGGCGGTAAAGGCCGGCGGAAACCTTGATCTCGCTCATCAGTTGCCCTCCTTGCGCGAGAGTTGCGTCAGCATGTAGCGCGCAATGGCCAGGACGATGAAGGTGACGATGAACAATACGAAGCCCAGCAGGAGCAGCGCGGAACGGTAGGTGTCGGTGGCTTCGCCGAAGTCATTGGCGATCAGTGCCGCGATCGTGGTGCCGGGTTCCAGCAGCGAAAGCGAAAGCTGCACGGTGTTGCCGATCACGAACGCGACCGCCATGGTTTCGCCCAGCGCACGCCCCAGGCCGAGGAAGATGCCGCCGATCACGGCGGAACGTGTATACGGCAGCACGATGTCCCAGCTGACTTCCCAGCGCGTGGAGCCCAGTGCATACGCGGATTCCTTCAGGCGCGAGGGAACGGTCAGGAACACTTCGCGCATTACCGAGCTGATGAAGGGAATGATCATGATCGCCAGCACGAAACCGGCGGTCAGCATGCCGATGCCCAGCGGCGGGCCGCGGAAGAACACGCCGATGCCGGGCAGGGTGCCCAGGTGGTCGTTGAGCCAAGGGGTGACGTGTTCGGTCATCACCGGCACCAGCACGAACAGGCCCCACATGCCGTAGATGATCGATGGAATGCCGGCCAGGAGTTCAATGGCCGTGCCGACCGGGCCGCGCAGCCAGCGTGGCGCGACTTCGGTCAGGAAGAAGGCGATGCCGAAGCTGATCGGCACGCCGATCACCATCGCGATCACCGCGGTGACGATGGTGCCGTAGATCGGCGCGAGTGCGCCGAACTTGTTTTCCACCGGGTTCCATTCAGTGGAATAGAAGAAGCTCAGCCCTTGCGTTTGCAGGGCATCGCGACCACCCCACAGCATGGACAGCGCCGCCGTGGCCAGCGAGACCAGCACGAATACTACGGTGGCGGTGAGCACCCAGCGGAAGATGCGGTCGTTGCGTGTATCACGCGCATCGCGCGTGGATGAAGCAGCGGCGGGGAGTGCGGCAGCGTTCATTGGTCAGGGCGGTCCGTCAAGGGCGGGTGGAGAAACTCGAAGGCCCGCATGTCGCCATGCGGGCTTCGCGATGGACGCGCTATCAGCCTTGCAACTCGCTGGCCCAGTAGGCTTCGATCTGCTTGACCAGTTCCGGCGGCAACGGCACGTAGTGCAGGGCCTTGGCCTGCTCCGAACCCTGCTCGAATGCCCACTTGAAGAACGCCAGCGTGTCGGCGCTGCGCTTGGCATCCTTGGGCTGCTTGTGCATCAGCATGAAATTGGTGGCGGTGATCGGCCAGGCGTTGTCGCCGGGTGCATTGGTGATCACCAGGTTGAAGTCCTTGGCATTGGCCCAGTCGGCGCTGGCCGCGGCGGCAGCGAAAGTTTCCGCATTCGGCTGCACGAAGTTGCCGGCCGCGTTCTGCAGCGAGGCGTACGGCATCTGGTTCTGCAGGGCGTAGGCCAGCTCCACGTAGCCGATCGAGCCCTTGATCTGCTGCACGTAGGACGCAACGCCTTCATTGCCCTTGCCGCCGACGCCGCCCGGCCACTGCACCGAGGTGCCTTCGCCGACCTTGGCCTTCCATTCCGGACTGACCTTGGACAGGTAGTTGGAGAAGTTGAAGGTGGTGCCCGAGCCATCCGAACGGTGCACCAGGCTGATCTTCTCGGCTGGCAAGGTGACGCCCGGGTTGGCGGCGACCAGGGCAGGGTCGTTCCAGTGGGTGATCTTGCCCAGGAAGATGTCAGCCAGCAGCGCACCGGTCAGCTTCAATTGGCCCGGCTGCAGTCCTTGCAGGTTGACCACCGGCACCACGCCGCCGATCGCGGACGGGAACTGGCCAAGCCCGGACTGTGCAAGCTCTTCGGAAGACAGCGGTTTGTCAGAGGAGCCGAAATCAACCGTGCCGGCCTTGATCTGGGCGATGCCTCCGCCCGAGCCGATGGACTGGTAGTTGACCTTGGCACCGGTGGCGGCGTTGTAGTCGGCCGACCATTTGGACACCAGCGGGTAGATGAAGGAGGCGCCCGCGCCGGAGATTTCGGCAGTGCTGGGCGTAGCGGCAGCGGAGCCAGCCGTTGTGCCGGTGGTCGGCGCGGTGCTGTCTGCGGCGGGTTTGCAGGCGGACAGCGCCAGCAGGACGGACAAGGAGAGCAGGGCAAGGCGCGCCGGCTTCAGGTTCATCGGTAAAGCTCCGTTGACGAAGGTGCCGGCCAGGGCCAGCGGGTGGCGCTATGAAATGATGTTTTTGTTACAGGGTCATGACAGGGCGGGAGGAGTGAGTGGAGAGGAGTGAGGAGTGAGGAGTGAGGAGTGAGGAGTGAGTGGGAAGGGTGGGCTCACCCCTCTCCACTCACTCCTCACTCCTCCCCAACAAAAAAAGCGCGGACCTTTCGGCCCGCGCCCGGTGAACGACAAGGGGAGAGAGGGAGCTTGTCGCTCAGAACTTCATGTGCTGTGCCCAGTAGGCTTCGATCTGCTTGACCAGGGCCGGCGGCAGGGGCACATAGCCGAGTGCAGCGGCCTGCTTGGCGCCATTGGCCTGGGTCCAGCGGAAGAAGTCCTGCGCGGCCTTGGCGCTGGTGGCATTCTTCGGCTGCTTGTACATCAGGATGAAATTGGTGGCGGTGATCGGCCACGATTCCGCGCCTGGCGCATTGGTCATGACCAGGTAGAAGTCCTTGGACGAGGCCCAGTCCGCACTGCCCGCCGCCGCCGCGAAACTGTCATCGCTCGGCACGATGAAGTTGCCGGCCGAGTTCTTCATGCGTGCATAGGCCATCTTGTTCTGCAGCGCGGTCGACAGTTCCACGTAGCCGATGCCGCCCTTGATCTGCTTCACGTAGGCCGCGACGCCTTCGTTGCCCTTGCCGCCGATACCTGCCGGCCACTTGACCGAGGTGCCTTCGCCTACGCTGCTCTTCCATTCCGGGCTGACCTTGGACAGGTAGTTGACGAAATTGAAGGTGGTGCCCGAGCCGTCCGAGCGATGCACGACGGTGATCTTGGAGTCGGGCAGCTTCACGCCGCCGTTGAGGGCGATGATAGCCGGATCGTTCCACTGGGTGATCTTGCCGAGGAAGATGTTGGCCAGGGTTTCGCCATCCAGTTTCATGGCGCCTGCCTGCACGCCGGGCAGGTTGATGACCGGCACGACGCCGCCGATGACGGACGGGAATTGACCGAGGCCGGACTTGGCCAGCTCATCCGGCTTCAGTGGCGCATCCGACGAACCGAAGTCGACGGTGGCCGCCTTGATCTGGGCGATGCCGCCGCCGGAGCCGATGGACTGGTAGTTGACCTGTTTCCCGGTGGCGGCTTTGTAGTCGGCCGACCACTTCGACATCACGGGATAGACGAACGAGGCGCCGGCGCCAGTGACGTCGGCGGCCACGGCGTTGGCCGAGAATGCCGCCGCAAGGGCCAGCACCACGAGGCGCGATTTGAGGGAGTTGAACACGGGTAGCTCCTGGGAGTGGGAAAAGCACGGCTGTGAGCCGTTGGCGTGCATTCCACGACGTTTCGGTGACAGCAACGTGTCTTCAATGCGACAGAAAAATGACAGCGCGGGCGCAGGCGCAAGGCCGTGCATGGCGCGGCCGTGGCCCATGGACCGCGTCAACCCGCAAGCACCCTTGCAAGGTCCATTGCCTTGTGCAATTCCTGCAAAAAAAAGCGCGGCCGGAGCCGCGCTTTGGTCGTGCCGGGATCGACGGCAAGGCTTACCAGTAGAACTGGATGCGAGCCTCGACGATGCTGGGGTCGTCGTTCACCACGGCCCTGGCGCTACTGTTGTAGCGCGAGCTGCTGATGTCCACGTAGTTCAGTGCGAACTTGAAATTGGAGCGCCAGAACCAGTTGACGCCAAAGGTCACCGCATTCATTTCACCGCCCAGTACGCCGTTGACCTTGGGAGCCGAACCCGGCGTGCTGCCCGGGGACAGGTAGCCGTCGTTGAGGTCGATCTTGTCGTAGCGCAGGCCGATCTGCCACAAGCCCTTGACCGGCTCGTTGGGCAGGGGCGTGGTGGGTACGCCCTCCTTGTAACCCCAGGTCTCGCCGGTCACGTTCCACAGGCCGGATACGTACCAGCCATCGCTGCGGAAATCGTCACCCGACTGGATGCCCACCGGCACCGTGTCATAGCGGCTGATGGTGCTGCGCATGTATTCGCCCTGCACCTTGAATGCGCCGTGCACCCACATGCCTTCCACGCCGAGCGTGTCCTGGCCGGAGGTGTTGCGCATCACGCCGCTGTCGACCAGGCGGACGCTGGCGAGGTCGCCATTGGGTCGCGCACGGATGCGGCTGGTGTCACCCGAGGTGTCGAAGGCCATGTAGGAGAGGCCCAGGTGCAGGATATTGCCGGTCTCGTTGATCGGCGCCCAGTTGCCGCGGATACCCAGGCCACCGCCGTGGCCTTCACTGCCGGACTCGGGGATGATGCCCGATGCCGCCTGGATGGGCGCACCGCGATTGATGGTGCGGCCGAACCAGCTGCCGGTCACGCCCCAATTGTTCTCGCCATAGCGGTACGCCACGCCGGTGCGACGCGCCAATGCGTAGGTGTTGGTGATGGTGGCCTTGGAGATGAAGTCGTTGAAGCGCGTAGACGACAACTCTTCCATGCTGTTGGGCTGCTTGAACTGGCCGACCTGCAGGTAATGGTTGCCGTTGCCGCCGAACTTGTACTTGGTGTTGACGTCGAGGTATTTGTCGGCCTTGGCATCGTAGCCGAGCGTCCACTCGAAATTGCCCGGGCCCTTGCCTTTCAGGATCAATTCGGCGCGGCGCAGTTCGTTGTCCGAGTCGGCGCCGTCGTAGCCGTCACCATTGAGGTTGGCGACGTCGCTGTTGAACCAGTTGCCGTCGACCTGCACAAGGCCTTCGAAAGTAAGTTCGGAGCCGCCGATGAAATCGATGGCGATCTCGGCATGTGCGGCCGGTGCAGCCAGCGCGGCCAGCAAGGCCAGGGTGAGGGTGGACGCAGACAGTTTCATGGAAAGCCCTTGGGCCGTTGGGAAGATGCTGCGCAGGCTAGGGCGTGAAGATTGCGTTATTGTGACAACACTGTCTTATTTCGCTGCCGTGACACTTTTTGTAATCGACGATCGGTACAAATCGCGCGGCCCGCCTGTCGTCCCGCTGCCGGGGGATTGGCATGCACATGGACGACAACGCCGATCATTCCATCGATATCGCCATCTACTACAACCCGGCATGCAGGACTTCCCGCAACACGCGGGCGATCAGGCCGCGTCGGCGGCAAGCAATCCCACCGATCAGTCGAAGGTCTTGTCCTTGAAGCGGCACAAATCGCGGATGACGCATTGCGGACAATCGGGTTTGCGTGCCTTGCATACGTAACGGCCGTGGAGGATCAGCCAATGATGTGCGTCCTGCATGTACTCATCCGGCACGACTTTCATCAGCTTGTCCTCGACCGTGCGCACGTCCTTGCCGGGCGCCAGGCCCGTGCGGTTGGAGACGCGGAAGATATGCGTGTCCACGGCGATGGTGGGTTCGCCAAATGCCGTGTTCATCACCACGTTGGCGGTCTTGCGACCGACGCCAGGAAGGGCTTCCAGGGCAGCACGATCACGCGGCACTTCGCCCTGGTAGTGGTCAACCAGCAGGCGGCAGGCGGCAACCACGTTCTTGGCCTTGGTGTTGAACAGGCCAATCGTGGCGATGTAAGGCTTCAGCCCGTCTTCGCCCAGCGCCAGGATCGCAGCGGGCGTGTTCGCCACCGGGTACAGCCTGCGCGTGGCCTTGTTGACGCCGACGTCGGTCGCCTGCGCGGACAGGATTACCGCGACCAGCAGTTCGAAGGGAGTCGAGTAGGTGAGCTCGGTGGTCGGACGGGGATTGAGTTCGGCCAATCGCGAGAACAGCTCGCGGACTTCGTCGGGCTTCAATGCCTTGGAACGCCTCGGAGCGCTGGGGCTAGGCAGGGTATGAATGAGTGACTCCCTTGCTGGTGGACGCCGCAATAAATCCGTTCGTGGTGAGCGTGTCGGAGATTCCCTTCGTGGTGAGCTTGTCAAATATTCCGTTCGTGGTGAGCCTGTCAAATATTCCGTTCGTGGTGAGCCTGTCGAACCACGCCTTTCGCGGAAAAACCGGCGCTGACTTGATCTTCCAATCTATCGCAAGAGCGCGGTTCGACAGGCTCACCACGAACGGTTTTCCAGTTTCACTATGGGCGGATCTTCCTGATGCAGTGACCCTGCCTTGTTTTGCAGTCATTACGTCCCACGCTCCGCCGCCTTGGCTTTGGCACGCGCCAGAATCGCCGCAACCGATGGCGGCAGCGAACTCTTCTTCTCGATTTCCACGCCTCGCCTGCGTGCATCGCGCGCGGCGGCGAGGCGCGCAAGCCGCTCCGAACGTGCAACGTAGCGGTCGCGCGCGGCCCAGGCTTTTGCCATGCGCTGCTGGAACGCGAGCACGTTCACAGTCGATGGCTCGTCGCAGCAAGAACAGGGTACGAAGGCCATCACGCCGGCATCGAGCGCTGCATCCAGATCGTCCGCATCAAGCAGCCGGCGCAGTGCAGTAGCTCCTGCACAGTCATGGTGTGCGTCGTTGTCCCGGGTCGGCGCCATCAGCGACCGTTGAACACGGGCTTGCGGCGCTCCAGGAACGCACGCGTGCCTTCGCGCATGTCGTCGGTGGAAAACATCAGGCCGAACTGCGCGGTTTCATACTGCAGGCCTTCTTCGATGCCGCATTCACCACCCACGTTGACCGCATCCAGGGTGCCACGCAGGGCCAGCGGGGCGGCCTGCGCCAGTTGCTCCGCGATTTTCATGGTTTCGGCATCCAGATCGGCCGCCGCGAATACGCGATTGACGATGCCAAGTTGCGCGGCGCGCGTGGCGTCTATCGGCGCGCCCAGCAGGCACAGTTCCAGCGTAGCGGAGCGCCCGGCCAGGCGCAGCAGGCGCTGGGTGCCGCCGAAACCCGGGATCAGCCCCAGGTTGATTTCCGGCTGGCCGAGCTTGGCCGAGTCGGCGGCGATGCGCAGGTGGCAGGCCATCGCCAGCTCCAGGCCACCGCCCAGCGCAAAACCGTTCACCATCGCGATGACCGGCTTGGGCAGGGTTTCGATGCGGCGCATCAGGCGCTGGCCACGCAGGGAGAAATCGCGCCCGTCGGTGGGGCGCAGGTCGGCCATTTCGGCGATGTCGGCACCGGCCACAAAGGCCTTGGATCCTGCACCCGTCAGCACGACGACCCTTATGGAATCATTGGTTGCGGCGTTCTCGAACGCTACCAGCAGGCCGTCCAGGGTCGCCGAGTTCAGCGCGTTGAGCTTGTCGGGACGGTTGACGGTGATACGGCGGATGCTGCCGTGGTCGCTGATGGCAAGGGGGGAGTCGGTCATGCTCACTTCCATGAATGCGGGGGAATTGGGCTGGAACTAATGCCGCGGGAAGGGGTCGGAACCCCCGTCCTCACTGGCGGTTAAGGCCGGTGGCGGCTATCCTATCGCGTCCTGATGGGGCGGTTCGACCGCCCCATTCCACAACTGGAGTTTGCCCATAATGAAGTTGCGTTTGCTTGCCGCCTCCCTCGCGGCCCTTACCCTGGTAGCCGGCTCCGCCTTCGCGCAAACCACGCCGGCCCCCAACAAGAACGACCTGAGCTACGCGCTGGGTTACGACCTGGGCCGCAATCTGGTCGACAGCGGCGAAGCCGTTGACGTGAACACGGTCATCAAGGCCCTGCAGGACGGCTACGGCAAGAAAGATCCGACGGTTCCGGTCGCCCAGTTGCGTACTGCGGTGGAAACCATGCAGA
This sequence comes from uncultured Lysobacteraceae bacterium, assembly GCA_937897645.1. Classification (GTDB taxonomy): domain Bacteria; phylum Pseudomonadota; class Gammaproteobacteria; order Xanthomonadales; family Xanthomonadaceae; genus Pseudoxanthomonas_A. The sequence goes on along the minus strand of CALCNV010000085.1, from coordinate 34,559 downwards.
AGCGCCAGATGGAGAAGGCCAAGGTCGCCTTCGACAAGGCTTCCGCCGACAACAAGAAAGCCAGCGACGCCTTCCTCGCCACCAACAAGGCCAAGGCCGGCGTGCAGACGCTTCCCGGTGGCGTGCAGTACCGCGTACTTGAAGCCGGCAGCGGCGCCAAGCCGACCCAGGCCAGCAACGTGACCCTGCAGTACAAGGGCTCGCTGGCGGATGGTCGTACCTTCGTCGATACCTACAGCCCGCAGCAGGGGCAGACCACCCCGCCGGCACCGATGGCAATCAAGGTCAGCGACATCCCGCTGGCAGGCCTGCGTGATGCGCTGGTGCAGATGCCTGCAGGCGCGCGTTGGGAAGTCGTGATGCCGGCCGACAAGGCCTACGGCAACACCCCGCAGTCCCCGATCGGCCCGAACCAGGCCGTCGTGTTCGACGTCAAGCTCGTCAGCGTCAAGTGACGCACCGGCCCGCTCGCGCACAGCGCGAGCGGCTTTGCCGGAGCGTCATCCCCGCGAAGGCGGGGATCCAGGAAAGGTGACCGGCCCTTTCGCGCAAAGCGCGAAAGGCTTTGCCGAAACGTCATCCCCGCGAAGAGCCTGCCCCCGAGTGCTTTAGTCGGGGGCGGGGATCCACGTTCTGAAAACCTTGAAGTACGGTTGCGCCGGCCCAGTGCCGGCGCAATTATTTCTGTAGTGCAAGATTTACCGGGTCTGGGCGTCATCGCGGCGTTAAGCTCGATGGATGTCAGATTCGATGAATTACGATTACCGCGCCGTGCTCAGTCCGTGCATTGGCGTCTGTACCCTGGGTGATGACGGGCTATGCGAAGGTTGTCTGCGGACGACCGCAGAGATTGCCCGCTGGTCGCAAATGAACGATGACGAACGCCTGCGTTTGATGGAATCGGTCCTGCCGGCGCGTGAGCATGCCCGTGCCGGCTTCGACACCCTGCTGCGCGAGCGTGCTGCGCTGCGTAGCGTGCTGCATCCGCTGACGTCCATGCCGGACCAGATCGGCTGGAACCATGAAGAGCTCGTCGACCTGCTGCCCCCGGGACCGCCGGTGGAAGCCGCCGTGCTGGCTGGCCTGGTTCCGCGCGAACACGGCACGCAGGTGTTGCTGACACGCCGCACGGATGGCTTGCGCCATCATGGCGGGCAGGTCAGTTTCCCCGGTGGCCGCATCGAGCCCAGCGACCATGGCGCGATTGCCGCGGCCATTCGCGAAAGCCACGAAGAAATCGCACTGGCTTCTTCGCAGATCACGCCGCTGGGTTTCCTGGATCCGTTCACCACCATCAGCGGCTTCCGGGTGATGCCGGTGGTCGCGGTCATCGATCCGTCCTACGTAGCCACGCCCAACCCGGACGAAGTGGCGGATGTGTTCGAAGTGCCACTGGATTTCCTGATGGCACCGGAAAACCTGCGACGGGTGGAAGTCGACTACCGCGGGCGTCGCCGCGCCGTGCTCGAATACGACTGGCCGGGCCAGCGCATCTGGGGTGCGACGGCTGCGATACTGTTCAACCTGCGCGAACGCCTGGCGGGGATTGCATGAATTGGACCACCTTGGTTGACGTTGGATCACTGGCGGCTGCTCTAGGCAGCGATGAGTTGCGGATCGTGGATGCGCGCTTCGCGCTGATGGATCCAGAGGCCGGTCGTCGTGGCCATGCGCAATCACATCTGCCTGGCGCCGTGCATGCTGATGTCAACCGCGATCTGTCGGACCTTTCCCGGCAGGGCGAAGGCCGGCATCCACTTCCCGACGAAGTCGCATTCGCGCACGCGCTGGGCGAGTGGGGCATTACTCCCGATCATCAGGTTGTCGTGTATGACGCCGGCGATGGCAGCATGGCCGCCGCGCGCTTCTGGTGGATGCTGAAACTGCTGGGCCACGCGCGTGTCGCGGTGCTGGATGGCGGGTTGGCTGCCTGGCGTGCCAAGGGCTTGCCCGAGACCGCATCGCCGTCCTCGCCGACTGCGGCCTGCGCGTATCCGGCGCGCTTCGATACCTCGCGCATCGTGCTCGCGGCGGAAGTGGAATCGCGATTGCATGAAGCATCCGGCTGGTTGCTGGATGCGCGCGCAGGCGAACGTTTCCGCGGCGAAGCCGAACCGATCGATCCCGTTGCCGGCCACGTACCTGGCGCAGTCAATCGCCCGGTCGCGGACAACCTCGAGGCAGGGCATTTCAAATCGCCCGCGCAGTTGCGTGCCGAAATCGAGCCGATGCTCGCCGGCCGCAAGCCGGATGAGGTGGTGGTGATGTGTGGCTCCGGCGTTACCGCCTGCCACCTGCTGCTGGCGATGGAGCATGCCGGCCTGCACGGCGCACGCGTCTACGCAGGCTCGTGGAGCGGCTGGATCAGCGATCCGTCGCGTCCGATCGCCCGGGGTACGTAGGAGCGGGCCCTGCCCGCGATGCTCTGCGTGATGTGATGCAAAGGCATCGCGCCCAAGGGGCGCTCCTACAAAGGCATCATTTTCCGAGCTTTGCGACCAGGGCCTGCAGCGCCTGCTGTGCATCGGGCGAATACCAGCCTTGGATGAAGCGGTCCATCTGGATATTGTCCGCGTGCAGCGCCGCGACCAGGTCGGCACGGGCAATGGCACGGGTCTGCAGCATTGGGTGTTGCGGCAGCGCCAGCAGTTGCTGCAGCCACGCGACCGCGCGCGGCACCACGTCGGAGGGTGCAACTAATTCGTCAACCAGCCCGATCTCCAGTGCGCGATCCGCCGGCACCAGTTCGCCCGAAACCAGCAGCCTCTCCGCACGGTAGATACCCACCACCCGCCGCAGCAGTTGCTGGATGCCTTCGGGGGCGACCAGGCCCACCTGGGTTTCATTGAGGCCGATGGCGAACGGACGCGCCGGGTCCGGGCTGCGCGCCATGATCCGGTAATCGCAGCACAGCGCCAGCACGCAACCACCGGCAGGCGAATGACCGGTCAATGCCGCGACGACCGGCACGCGAGATTCAGCCAACGTGCGGGCCACGCCGAAGAAGGCCTGCCAACTGTCCAGCAGCGCAGCGTGGTCTTCGCCATGCGACATAAGGTGCGGTACGTCCAGGCCGGCAGAAAACACCTTGCCGTTGCCGGACAGCACGATGCCGCGCACGCCTTCGGCCAAGGCCGCATTCAATGCCGTGATCAAGGCCCGGCACAGTTCGGTATTGAGCGCATTCACGGGCGCGCGCGCCAACCGGATTTCCCGGATCGCGCCATGCGGGATGATTTCGACGAGTGCGCTCATTCATTCTCTCCGGCGGTCTGGATGGCTATCATAAGCGCATGGACAAACGACATCTCGCGAAATACGCACTTGCATTGTTGTTGGCCTCCGGCGCGCTCCAGGCCAGTGCGAAGGAATGCGTGCCATCAATGAAGGAGGGCTGGGTGCGCCTGCCGCCCGCGGCCATGCCGATGATGGCGGGGTTCGGCCGCATCACCAACCCGTGCCCCGCGCCGATGGTGATCGTGTCCGCCAGCAGCCCGGCGTTTGGTGATGTTTCGCTGCATGAAACGCGCAGCGTGGATGGCGTCAATCGCATGCGGGAACTGCCGCAACTGCGCATCGCACCGGATGGCAACGCAATCCTCAAGCCAGGTGGCATGCACTTGATGCTGATGCAGCCGCGGGCGCCGCTGAAGGAAGGCAGCAAGGTGGTGGTGAATTTCAAGCTGCAGGATGGCAGGGAAATCCTGTCCGAACTGGTGGTGCGCAAGCCGACCCCTTAGCGTGATCGGCTGTAATGAACCAGCGATCATTTGTCCCGGGGAATTTGGCAGTAAACGGTCCGTTTACTGAAATCCGCGGGTGTTTTTTTGGTGTCAAGAAAAGCAGGCAGCCCTAACGGCTTCGGGCAGCGGAACGCTTTTCCCGGTCTGTGTGTCGATCCACACCATGACCACGCTGCCATCGGAATAAAGCACGGAGGCATCGTCAGCAGCCACCATCCTATGGCCCATGGCCAAGCTGCTGTTGCCGATCCTGTCGATGGACAGTTCGATGGCGATATCGCTCGGCCATTCGATGGATTGCCGGTAGTTGACGTTGCTTGATGCCAGAACCGGTGAAATGCGGTCGCTGAGCGTAATGCCCGGGATGCTTGCCAGCCACTGCACACGCGCCTCTTCCAGGTAACGCAGGTACTGCGCGTTATTGACGTGCTTGAACGAATCCATATCGCCCCAGCGCACGCTGATGACGACGCGATGGATGGGCGTCTGCGGACTCATGGGCGGACCTGCGGTCACTTGGAAACCTTCTTCTTGGCGGCGCTTTTTTTCACGGCCGCTGCAGCAGCTTTTGCATCCTTCTCGGCCTGCTTCAGCACCGATTTGCGCTGCGGCAACACATCCGGCTTGGCTATGGCAGCGGGTTTGCTGCCCTTCGCAGTTTTGGAACTTGGCAACAGCTTGGCAAGGAAGTGGCCGGTGTATGAAGCGGGATTCGCTGCGATCTGTTCCGGCGTGCCGGTGGCCAGGATCTGGCCGCCACGGTGACCGCCTTCCGGCCCCAGGTCCACCACCCAGTCAGCGGTCTTGATCACATCCAGGTTGTGTTCGATCACCACGATGGTGTTGCCGTCATCGCGCAGCTTGTGCAGTACCGCGAGCAGATGCTCGATGTCATGGAAATGCAGGCCGGTGGTGGGTTCGTCCAGGATGTACAGCGTGCGGCCGGTATCGCGGCGCGACAGTTCCTTCGACAGTTTCACGCGCTGCGCTTCGCCGCCGGACAAGGTCGTCGCGCTCTGGCCCAGCTTGATGTAGCTGAGGCCCACGTCGACCAGGGTTTCGAGTTTGCGCGCCAGCGCGGGTACCGGCTCGAACAATTTCAGCGCGTCCTCGACCGTCATCTCCAGGATGTCGCTGATGTTGTAGCCCTTGTAGGCGATCTCCAGCGTCTCGCGGTTGTAGCGCTTGCCGTGGCAGACGTCGCAGGGTACGTACACGTCTGGCAGGAAGTGCATTTCCACCTTGATCATGCCGTCGCCTTGGCAGGCTTCGCAGCGGCCGCCACGTACGTTGAAGCTGAAGCGTCCTGGCGAATAGCCGCGCGCGCGCGACTCGGGCACCTGTGCGAAGAGTTCGCGCAAGGGCGTGAACAGGCCGGTGTAGGTCGCCGGGTTGGAGCGCGGCGTGCGTCCGATCGGCGACTGGTCGATATCCACGACCTTGTCGAACAGGTCCAGGCCAGTCACTTCGCGATACGGCGCGGGCTTGTGTGAAGCACCGTTGATCTCGTTCGCGGCCAATGAATACAAAGTGTCGTTGATCAAGGTGGACTTGCCGGAACCCGAGACGCCGGTGATGCAGGTCAGCAAGCCTGCCGCGATATCCAGATCCACGTCTTTCAGGTTGTTGCCGCTGGCGCCGCGCAGGTGCAGGGTCATCTTCGGGTTCGGCTTGTGGCGCAGCGTGGGAATTTCGATGCGACGCTTCCCAGACAGGAATTGCCCGGTCAGCGAACGAGGCGCCTTGAGGATGTCGTCCAACTGTCCTTCCGCGACGATTTCACCGCCGTGCACGCCGGCATACGGACCAATGTCCAGGATGTAATCGGCGGCGCGTATGGCGTCTTCGTCGTGTTCGACCACGATCACGGTATTGCCCAGGTCGCGCAGGCGCGTCAGCGTGCCCAGCAGGCGCTCGTTGTCGCGCTGGTGCAGGCCGATGCTGGGCTCGTCCAGCACATACATCACGCCGACCAGGCCGGCGCCAATCTGCGATGCGAGGCGGATGCGCTGCGCTTCACCGCCGGACAAGGTGTCGGCCTTGCGCTCCAGGGTGAGGTAATCCAGGCCGACATCCACCAAAAACCCAAGACGCTCGCCGATTTCTTTGACGATCTTGGTGGCGATTTCGCCGCGCCAGCCGGGCAGCGACAGGCCACGGAAGAAGGCCAGCGCTTCATCAATCGGCAGCACCACCAGCTCCGGCAATGCGCGGTCCGCGACGAAGACGTTACGCGCGGATTTGTTCAAGCGCGCGCCGTTGCAGTCCGGGCAGGGCTGGTCGCTGATGTACTTCGCCAGTTCCTCGCGTACCGCGGCGGATTCGGTTTCACGATAACGGCGATCCAGGTTCGGCACGATGCCTTCGAATTTGTGCTTGCGCTGGTTGCGCCCGCCCGAATCGGTGAGGTAGGTGAAGGTGATGAGTTCGCTGCCGCTGCCGTACAGCACCGCGTTGCGCACGCTTTCCGGTAGTGATTGCCATGGCGCGTCCACGTCGAACTGGTAATGCTTGGCCAGCGAAGCGATCAACTGGAAATAATAGGCATTGCGTCGGTCCCAGCCGCGCACGGCACCCGCCGAAAGCGACAGTTCCGGGTGCACCACGACGCGGGTCGGGTCGAAGAACTGCGACACGCCCAAGCCATCGCAGGTCGGGCAGGCACCTACTGGCGAGTTGAATGAGAACAGTCGCGGCTCGAGTTCCGGCAGCGAGTAGTCGCAGACCGGGCAGCTGTACTTGGACGAAAACAACAGGGGTGCGTTCTCGGCATTGTCGAGCGATTGCACCGAGGCCATCCCATCACCCAGCTTCAATGCGGTCTCGAAACTTTCGGCCAGGCGTTGCTTGATGTCCTCGCGTGGCTTGAAGCGGTCGATCACGGCTTCGATGGTGTGCTTCTGGCGCAGGGTCAGCGGCGGCACCGCATCGATTTCATGCAGCACGCCATCCACGCGCACGCGCACGTAGCCTTGCGCGCGCAGCTGGTCGAAGACCTGCGCATGCTCACCCTTGCGTTCGCGGATCACCGGCGCCAGCAGCATGTACCGTTGCTCGCTGTCCAATGCCAGCACCTGGTCCACCATCTGGCTGACGGTCTGCGCTTCCAGCGGGTAGCCGTGATCCGGGCAGCGCGGTAGGCCCACGCGCGCGTACAGCAGGCGCAGGTAGTCGTAGATCTCGGTGATCGTGCCGACGGTAGAGCGCGGGTTGTGGCTCGTGGATTTCTGCTCGATCGAGATCGCCGGCGACAGGCCTTCGATGTGGTCGACGTCGGGCTTCTCCATCACACTGAGGAACTGGCGCGCATAGGCCGATAGCGACTCGACGTAGCGGCGCTGGCCTTCGGCATAGATGGTGTCGAAGGCTAGCGACGACTTGCCCGACCCGGACAGCCCGGTGATCACGATCAGCTTGTCTCGTGGAAGGTCGAGATCGATGTTCTTGAGGTTGTGCGTCCGCGCGCCGCGAATGCGGATGAAATCCATGGCCATCGGGTGGGGGGTTCCGGTCGGTCAACAGAGGAGCGTAGCGATCCCCTGATCTGGTGGCAAATACCCGCAAGTAAAGGGTTCCTGACCCCGTGGGAGGGCTCCCGCTCAGGCAGGGCCAATCCATGCAGCCCTAAAAGGCCGCCAGTCGCAGGCGTGCGTGTGAGTCCAGTGGGAGCGACGTCCTGCGGCGACCTCTTTCCTGCAGACTGCCAGCCGCCATTTGGGGGCGGCGAGGCCTGCGGCGGGACGCCGGCCCCACGACCTTGGCCGGGGAGTGGGAGTGGTTGACCCTAAGCTGCTGAAACCATTACAATTCCGCTTCTGTCCGCCCTCGATGGCGGCAGGGTCATAAAATAACTACAGAAGGAAACACCCATGTACGCAGTTCTAGTCACCGGCGGTAAGCAATACCGCGTGATGACGGGCGAGACGATTCGCGTCGAGAAGCTCACGACCGAAGCCGGCCAGGAGGTCAAGTTCGACCAGATCCTGATGCTGGGCGACGGCGAGGGCGTGAAGCTCGGCGACGCGCTGAAAGGCGCCACCGTCACCGCTACCGTCAAGTCCCATGGTCGCGCCGACAAGGTCCGCATCATCAAGTTCCGTCGCCGCAAGCACCACAAGAAGCAGATGGGCCACCGTCAGCACTACACCGAAATCGAAATCACCGGCATCGCCGGTGGTGACAGCAAGTAAGGAGATAGGTCATGGCACATAAAAAGGGCGTAGGCTCATCGCGCAACGGCCGCGACTCCAATCCGAAGATGCTGGGCGTCAAGATCTATGGCGGCCAGGCCATCGACGCCGGCAACATCATCGTGCGCCAGCGCGGCACCGAGTTCCACCCGGGTCCGGGCGTAGGCCTGGGTCGCGACCACACGCTGTTTGCGCTGGTCGACGGCAAGGTCGAGTTCTCGGTCAAGGGCGCCAAGAAGCGCCGCACCGTGAGCGTCGTCGCGGAAGCGTAAGCTGCCCACGGCGAAGCATCGGAAGACCCCGCTTTGGCGGGGTTTTTCATTTCGGCAGGTGGTTCGCGTGGTGGACGCATCTTTCGTCCACTACACTCCTTCCGGCCTCCGCAACACTACTTTCCTTAAGCGATAGATACACGCCATGAAACTCGTAGACGAAGCAGAAATAGACGTCATAGCCGGCAATGGTGGCGATGGCTGCATCGGCTTTCGCCGCGAGAAATTCATTCCCCTGGGCGGCCCGGACGGCGGCGACGGTGGTACGGGCGGAAGTGTGTGGATCGAAGCGGACGAGAACATCAGCACCCTGGTCGATTTCCGCCACCAGCGCATCTTCAAGGCACAGCGCGGCGAAAACGGCATGGGCCAGCAGCGCTACGGCAAGGGCGGCGACGACCTGGTCATCAGCGTGCCGGTAGGCACCGCCATCACCAATGTCAGCACCGACGAAGTGATCGGCGACCTGACCGCGCATGGCGACCGCCTGCTGGTGGCCAAGGGTGGCAAGGGTGGCCTGGGCAACATGCATTTCAAGAGTTCGGTGACGCGCTCGCCGCGTCGTGCGACGCCCGGCGACGAAGGCGAGGCCCGCACCCTGCGCATGGAGCTGAAGCTGCTGGCCGACGTGGGCCTGCTGGGTTTCCCAAATGCGGGCAAGAGCACGTTCGTGCGTGCGGTGTCCGCGGCGACGCCGAAGGTGGCCGACTATCCATTCACCACCCTGTATCCGAACCTGGGCGTGGTCAGCGTGGAAGCGCATCGCAGCTTCGTGATCGCCGACATCCCGGGCCTGATCCAGGGCGCGGCGGACGGGGCGGGCCTGGGTGCCTTGTTCCTGCGCCACCTGCAGCGCACCCGTTTGCTGTTGCACCTCGTGGACATGGCGCCGATGGAGGGCGGGGTGGAGATTTCCCCGGCCGAGCAGGTCCGCGCAATCGAACACGAACTGGAGCGGCACGATCCCGAACTGCTGCAGAAGCCGCGCTGGCTGGTGTTGAACAAGGCCGACCTGATGTTCGAGGACGAGTCCGCGGCACGCGCGGCCGACATCATCGCCGAACTGGGCTGGACCCAGCCGTGGTACATGACTTCGGCGGTGTCGCGAGAAGGCACCTGGCCGATCATGAAGGACGTGATGGCGTTCTTCGACCGTCTCAAAGAGGACGAGCAGGAAGCGCGCGATGCCGGCTGAGCCGCGTGTGGGCCAACGGTCGCTTGCTCGCGCTGCAGCCACAGGCGAGGGCTTGTTGGGACACGGATCAACGCGGATGGGTGCGGATAAGGCAGGCTGCGTCGATACAAAGCCCTACAGTTTTACCTGCTTTGATCCGCGTCAATCCGCGTCCAAGTTAGTTTTTTTTGCTTTAGTTGAGGCAACAAAAAACCCGGCCAAAGCCGGGTTTTCTGGTGTCCGCGAACGCGACGTATCAGGCGGCTTGCAGGGCCTTGATGCGGGCGGTCAGGCGGCTCTTGTGACGGGCAGCCTTGTTCTTGTGGATCAGGCCGCGCGAGCTGTAGCGGTCCAAGATCGGCTGGGCGACGGCGAAGGCAGCCTGGGCGCCGGCAGCGTCGTTGGCGTCGAGCGCCTTCAGCACTTTCTTGATGGAGGTGCGCAGCATCGAACGCTGGCCGGTGTTGCGCTCGTTGCGCACGACGGCCTGCTTGGCGCGCTTCTTGGCGGACTTGATATTTGCCACGGTGGGTTTCCTAGAATTCGGTACGTGAAACGGAGTTTGCGCGGAATGCGGAAAAACGAACGCGAAATTATGGGCTATTCAAGGACTTGCGTCAACTGGTCGGGGGCACGGCGATGAGCGGGAACCGCCTGCTGCGTTCCACGGCTGTTTTCAGCTCGATGACCTTCATCTCCCGGGTCTCCGGGCTGGTCCGGGACCAGGTCTATGCCGCGGTATTCGGGGCCGGGCCGGCCATGGACGCCTTCGTGGTGGCCTTCCGCATCCCCAACTTCATGCGGCGACTGTCAGCTGAAGGCTCGTTCTCCATGGCGTTCGTGCCGGTACTGGCCGAATACAAGGCCAAGGGCGACCAGGCCGCAGTCAAGGCGCTGATCGACCGGGTTGCCGGCACCCTGAGCGCGTTCCTGCTGGTGCTGGTGGCCGCAGCGGTGCTGGCGGCACCGTGGGTGGTGCGGGTATTCGCCCCGGGCTTCAGCGTGGGCAGCGAGCAGGCACGGCTGGCCACCGAGATGCTGCGAATCACTTTCCCCTACGTGCTGTTCATCTCGCTGGCCTCGATGGCCGGCGGCATCCTCAACAGCTACCAGCGCTTCGCCATCCCGGCGCTGTCGCCGGTGTTGATGAACCTCTCCATGATCGCCGCTGCACTCGGCTTGGTGCCGCTGATGGCCGGCTGGGGCTATGAACCGGTCGTCGCGCTGGCATGGGGCGTGTTCGCTGCCGGCATCCTGCAGCTGGCGTTCCATCTGCCCTCGCTGGCCAGGCTGGGTGTATTGCCGCGCCCGCGTTGGGGCGGGGCCGATCCGGGCGTGCGCAAGATCATGAAGCTGATGGTGCCCACGTTGTTCGGGGCGTCGGTGGCGCAGGTGAATCTGCTGATCAACACCATGATGGCGTCGTTCCTGATCGGCGGCAGCGTGACCTGGCTGTACTACAGCGACCGCTTGCTTGAATTCCCCTTGGGTATGTTTGGCGTCGCCATTGGCACGGTGATCCTGCCGCATCTGTCCGGCCGGCATTCCGCCACCGATCCACTGGGCTATTCGAAGGGACTCGATTGGGGTTTCAGGTTGTGCCTGATGATCGGTATCCCGTCCTGCATTGGTTTGATCCTGTGTGCGGAACCGCTGGTCGCCACCTTGTTCCAGTACCGCAAGTTCACGGCCTTCGATACGCGCATGGCCAGCTTGAGCGTCATGACCCAGTCGATCGCCGTGCCTGCATTCCTGCTGGTCAAGGTGCTCGCGCCTGCGTTCTATTCGCGCCAAGACACGCGCACGCCCGTGAAGGCAGCCGTGGTATCGGTGATTGCGAATCTCCTGTTCACCCTGCTGCTTTTCGCCGGGTTGCTGTGGTTTACCGACGTGGGGCAGGCCGCATTGGCCAAGACGGGCGGGCGCTGGTTTGCCGCGCTCGAGCACATCCCCGGAGCACATGCCCTCCTGGCCCTGGCCATCGCGCTGGCGGGCTGGCTGAATGCCTTGCAGTTGTGGTGGTACCTGCGTCGGGAATCGGTCTATCAAGTCCAGCCTGGCTGGCGGCGCTTCCTGCGCCAGATCAGCGTGGCGGGCGTGGCGATGACGCTGGTCTTGCTGGGGCTGCTGTGGCTGTGGCCGGACTGGACGCCGTGGTCGTGGTGGGAGCGCGCGCTGCGCCTTGCGGCGCTGGTGGGCACGGGCGGAGCGGTGTATGCGGGGCTCCTGCTGCTGCAGGGCATACGCCCGCGTGACCTGCGCGGACATTGAGTTGCGGTCGCCCGGCTATACTTCATGGTGATGAGCAGGCTGTTTCGTGACGTCGATGGCGGGGCGTTGTTCCCGCACGGTAGCGTGGTCTGCATCGGCGCCTTCGACGGTCTGCACCTGGGCCATCGGGCGCTGGTGCGCCGCGCTGTCACCCGTGCGCGGGAATTGGGACTACCGGCCGTGGCCTTGAGTTTCGAACCGCTGCCGCGCGAATTCTTCTCCCGCGAATTGCCGCCGCCGCGCCTGACCCTGGCGAGGGGCAAGTACGAGGGCCTGCGGGCGCTGGGCGCGGACAGCGTGGGCCTGCTGCGCTTCGATGCGCGCTTGTCGGCGATGAGCGCACAGGATTTCGTGCATCAGTTGCTGGTGGCGCGCCTGGGGGCGCGCGAAGTGTGGATCGGTCCGGATTTCCGCTTCGGCCATCGCCGCGGTGGCGACCTCACCTTGCTTCAGGAACTGGGCGCCGCGCTGGGGTTCACCGCCGACGAAATCGAACCGGTGCAGTTGCAGGGGGAGCGCGTGTCCAGCACGCGCATCCGCGAAGCCCTGCGCGGTGGCGACTTCACCGATGCTACCCACCTGCTCGGCCGGCCGTATGCCATTGGTGGCCGGGTCGTGCGCGGCAAGCAGCTGGGCCGCACGCTCGGTTTTCCGACGGCCAACCTGCGTTTCCCCAAGACACCTGCGCTGTCTGGCATCTACGCCACCTGGGTGCATGGCGTTGGCGATCGTCCGCATGCATCAGTGTCGAGCTTCGGCACGCGGCCGACGGTGGACGGCGTAGAGCCCTTGCTGGAAGCACACCTGTTCGATTTCGACGGCGACCTCTATGGGCGCCACATCGAAGTCGAATTCGTCGCCAAGCTGCGCGATGAACTCAAGTTCCCCGATCTGCCGTCGTTGACCGAGCAGATGCACCGCGACGCCGAGACTGCGCGCCGCCTCCTTTCCGAACAACCATTACGAGCGACTGCGTGACCACGGATTCCCAAGCTACGGATTACAAAGCAACGCTGCACCTGCCCGCGACGGAATTCCCGATGCGCGGCGACTTGCCCAAGCGCGAGCCGCAGACGCTCGCGCGCTGGGAGGCCGATGGCCTGTATGCGCAGTTGCGCGCCAATGCCAAGGGCCGGCCGCTGTTCGTACTGCACGACGGCCCGCCGTATGCCAACGGTGCCATCCACCTGGGCCATGCGGTCAACAAGATCCTGAAGGACATCATCGTCAAGTCGAAGTACGTGGCGGGTTTCGATGCGCCTTACGTGCCGGGCTGGGATTGCCATGGCTTGCCGATCGAGATCGCGGTGGAGAAGAAGCACGGCAAGGTCGGCGTAAAGCTGGATGCCGAGCAGTTCCGCCAGAAATGCCGCGAATTCGCCAACGAGCAGATCGACATCCAGCGCAAGGATTTCAAACGCCTGGGCGTGATCGGCGATTGGGAAAACCCGTATCGCACGCTGGATTTCAAGTTCGAAGCCGATGAGATCCGTGCGCTGGCCAAGATCGTCGCCAACGGACATTTGCTGCGCGGTGCCAAGCCGGTGCACTGGTGCTTCGATTGCGGTTCGGCCTTGGCGGAAGCGGAGATCGAATACCAGGACAAGGTGTCGCCTGCAGTCGACGTGGCGTATGCCGTGCGCGATGTGGGTGCGCTGGCCACCTTGCTTGGCGTCGTCGTGCCCGCTGAAGTCGAAGTGGCCGTTCCCATCTGGACCACCACGCCCTGGACGTTGCCGGCCTCGCTGGCCGTGTCGCTGGGCCCTGATCTTGATTATGTGCTCGTGGAAGGCCCGGCACACAACGGCCAGCGTCGCTGGCTGGTGATTGCCGAAGCCTTGGCCGAGCGTGCGTCGCAGCGCTATGGGGTTTCCGATTTCGTCGTGCATGCACGCGTGAAAGGCAGCGCGCTGGAAGGCGTCGTGCTGAACCACCCGTTCTACGCCGAGCGCGATATCCCGGTGATCCTGGGTGACCACGTCTCCGCCGAAGACGGTACCGGCGCCGTGCATACCGCGCCCGGCCACGGACAGGAAGACTTCGTGGTGGGCCAGAAATATGGCCTGATCGAAAAATACACCGCCGGGCAGATGAATCCCGTGGACGGGCGCGGCGTCTACCTGCCCTCCACGCCGCCTGCGGGCGAACTGGTGCTGGCCGGCCTGCATATCTGGAAAGCCAACGACGCCATCGTCGAGGTGCTGCGCGAAAGCGGCGCCTTGCTCGCCTTCCACAAGCTTGAGCACAGCTATCCGCATTGCTGGCGCCATCGCACGCCGGTGGTGTTCCGCGCCACGCCGCAGTGGTTCATCTCGATGGAGCAGGCCAACCTGCGCAGCGATGCGCTGGCTGCGATCAAACAGGTCAAGTGGTATCCGGCCTGGGGCGAAGCGCGTATCGCGGGCATGGTGGAAGGGCGCCCGGACTGGTGCATCAGCCGCCAGCGCACCTGGGGCGTGCCGATCACTTTGTTCGTGCATCGCGAAACCGGCGAACCGCACCCGCGCACGGCGGAGTTGATGGGCACCATCGCCGACAAGGTGGAACAGGGCGGGGTGGACGTCTGGTATGCGCTGGATGCCGCCGAGCTGTTGGGCAATGAGGCCGCGCATTACGAAAAAACCAGCGACATCCTCGATGTCTGGTTCGATTCCGGCGTGACCCATGAAGGCGTGCTGCTGGAGCGTGGTTTCGGTAAGCCCGCGGATCTGTATCTGGAAGGCTCCGACCAGCATCGTGGATGGTTCCAGTCTTCGCTGCTGACCGGCGTGGCCATCGACAAGCACGCACCGTACAAGCAGTGCCTGACCCACGGCTTCACCGTGGATGAGAACGGCCGCAAGATGTCCAAGTCACTGGGCAACGGCATTGAGCCGCAGGACATCATGAAGACGCTGGGCGCGGACATCCTGCGCCTGTGGATTGCGTCGGCCGACTACAGCAATGAAATGTCGCTGTCGCAGGAAATCCTGAAGCGCAACGCTGATGCCTACCGCCGCCTGCGCAACACCGCACGCTTCCTGCTCAGCAACCTGGATGGTTTCGACCCGGCGCGCGACCTGGTGCAGCCGGCGGACATGGTGGCGCTGGATCGCTGGGTCGTGCATCGCGCCTTCGAAGTGCAGCAGAAGATCATCGCTGCCTACGAACGCTACGACTTCGCGGAAATCGTGCAGACCCTGCTCAATTTCTGCAGCGTGGACTTGGGTTCGCTGTACCTGGACGTGACCAAGGACCGCCTGTACACCATGCCGCAGGAATCGCGTGGGCGTCGTTCGGCGCAGACCGCGATGTTCCACATTCTTGAAGCCTTCACGCGCTGGGTCGCACCGGTACTGAGCTTCACTGCCGATGAAATCTGGGGCTTCCTGCCAGGTGAGCGCGTGGCCAACGTGTTGTTTGCCACCTGGTATGAAGGCCTGGTATCGCTGCCTGAAGATGCGGCGTTGAACGCGCAGGATTTCGACCAGTTGCTGGCCTTGCGCGAACAAATGGCCAAGGTACTGGAGCCGATGCGCGCCAATGGCGTGATCGGTGCGGCACTGGATGCGGAAATCACCGTGTCGGTGAACCCGATCACGGCAGCGAAATGGCAGCCGTTGGCAGATGAACTGCGCTTCCTGTTCATCAGTGGCGACGTGACCGTGTCGGCGGTGCAGGCCGATGAAGTGTTCGTGCTGGCGCAGCCGTCCACCAAGACCAAGTGCGTGCGCTGCTGGCACCACCGCGCTGACGTGGGCGTGGTGGCCGAGCATCCCGGATTGTGCGGACGCTGCGTGTCCAATATCGAAGGGCCGGGCGAAGACAGGAAGTGGTTCTGATGTCCAAACACCCTAAACCCAACGCACTCATCTGGCTGATCCTATCTGTCGTGGTTATCGCGCTCGACCAGTGGAGCAAGACCTGGGTGCTGTCCAGCCTGCCGGAATACACGGCGATTCCGGTGATCGATGGTTTCTGGAACTGGTACCGCACCTACAACACCGGCGCGGCCTTCAGTTTCCTGAGTGACGCAGGCGGCTGGCAGATCTGGTTCTTCACCCTGCTGGCCATCGCCATCTGCGGCCTGCTGGTGTTCTGGCTGTCACGCACGGCGCGTAGCGACTGGCGCCAGGCCGTTCCTTACGCGCTGGTCATCGGCGGCGCGCTGGGCAACGTAATCGACCGCCTGATCCACGGCCACGTCATCGATTTCATCCAGTGGCATTGGCGTGGCCACTACTGGCCGGCGTTCAACCTGGCCGATGCGGCCATCGTCGGTGGCGCCATCGGCATTGCCCTGTTCGGCCTCTTGAACAAGAACGAGGAACGAGGAACGAGTAGCAAGTGAAGATAGCGACCGAAACTCGTTCCTCCACACTCGTTCCTCTACACTAGCTCTATGGATGTTCTCCTCGCCAATCCCCGTGGTTTCTGTGCCGGCGTCGACCGCGCCATCGAAATCGTCAAGCGCGCCATCGAAACCCTGGGCGCGCCCATCTACGTGCGCCATGAAGTAGTGCACAACCGTTTCGTGGTCGAAGACCTGCGCAGCCGCGGCGCGGTGTTCGTGGAAGAACTGGACGAAGTGCCCGACAACGCCACGGTGATCTTCAGCGCGCATGGCGTGTCGCAGGCGGTGCGTGCGGAAGCCACCTCGCGTGGTTTGAAGATCTTCGACGCGACCTGTCCGCTGGTGACCAAGGTGCATTTCGAAGTGGCACGCCACTGCCGTGCGGGCCGCGACGTGGTGCTGATCGGCCACGCCGGGCACCCGGAAGTGGAAGGCACCATGGGCCAGTGGAGCGCCGAGAAAGGGGCAGGGCACATCTACCTGGTCGAAGACATCAACAGCGTGGCCACGCTGGACGTCAGCCAGCCGCAGAACCTGGCCTACACCACGCAGACCACGCTGTCGGTGGACGACACCAAGGGCATCATCGAAGCCTTGCAGGCGCGTTTCCCGGCCATGCAGGGTCCGCGCCACGACGATATCTGCTACGCCACCCAGAACCGCCAGGACGCCGTGCGCGAACTCGCGCAGCGCTGTGACCTGATGCTGGTGGTGGGTTCACCCAACAGTTCCAATTCCAACCGCCTGCGCGAGCTGGCCGAGCGCGACGGCGTTGAGGCCTACCTGATCGACGGTGCCGACGAAATCAATCCCAACTGGATAACCGGCAAGGCCTGCGTGGGCGTCACCGCAGGCGCTTCGGCGCCGGACGTGCTGGTACAGGGCGTGATCCAGCGCCTGCGTGACCTGGGCGCCAATGGCGTCGCGGAACTGGCGGGCGAGCCGGAAAGCATGGTGTTCGCCCTGCCCAAGGAATTGCGCCTGCATCTTGTGGATTGAGTCTGCAATAAACCAGCGGATTCATGCCTATACTCGGCTCCGCTGGGGGGCAGTGGGATATTCGGGCGTGCGTCGGGCGCGCCGGGGGAATACATGGTCATCGATTACCTTGACCGGTCGTCTGCCGTCGATTTCGATGTGGACTTATGCATCGTGGGCGCAGGACCAGCCGGAATTTCGATTGCACGGACCTTCTTGGGCACTGCGATACGCGTTTGCGTGGCAGAGAGCGGTGGATTCCATGGCGAGGAAAGCAGCCAGCGGCTGTATGAGGGAGCGTCCATCGGCTCGCTGCCCCTCGACCCCGCCACTTGCCGCATGCGAGCGTTCGGCGGCAGTTCCAATGTGTGGGGCGGCGGTTGCATACCACTCGACAGCCTGGCGATGGACGCGCGCGACTGGGTTCCGCACAGCGGCTGGCCTTTGTCCTACGGTGAACTCGAGCCGCACTACCGTCGTGCACGTGCACTCTGTGATGTTGAATCCCACGAATTCGTTGCCGGGTCCTTCCTCACGCCGCCGGCGCGCACGCCAGTGGCGTTCGATGCCCACACATTGGTCAACCAGGTCTTCGTGCTCAGTCCAGTGCTGTTCGGCGAGGCGTACAGGTCCGAGCTTGAGGAGGCGCCGAACATCACCTTGTTGTTGCACGCCAACCTGCTAGAACTCGAGTCGTCCACTACCGGATCCACGGTGCGGCAGGCCCGCATCGCTTCACTTGATGGTCGCAGCGGTACAGTGCGGGCACGGCACTACGTACTGGCATGCGGTGGAATCGAGAACGCGCGCCTGTTGCTGCTTTCCAATTCGGTGGTACCGCAGGGAATTGGCAACCAGCACGACCTGGTGGGGCGGTACTTCATGGACCATCCCAGCGCGAAGCTGGGAAGTATTGTCACCGACATTCCTGATCGGCTGACCCGCCCTTACGACCGTAGTGGCGGCAGGGGCAGGGCGCCGACATTCCCGGAGCTGTGCCTGTCGGACGAGGCAGTGCGAGAGAAGCAGATGCTCAGCGGCCGCGTCCGTCCCGTTGCCGTGGAAAGCACGCTGCCGCGAGGTATACGGGCGTTACGTGATCTGCGGGCACGCTTGAACCCAGTGGTGCGTGACGAAAACATCTCGCTTGACGGGCGCATGGCGGCATCCACTAGGGACACTACTGCAGGCAGCGACGAGCAGGCTGGATTCGCCACGCTGGCAATGCGCGTAGTGGCAGGGACGGGCGACATCGCGGGCGCATTCATGCGCAAGCTGGCTGACAAGCCGACGGTGAAGACCGCATATGTAGACCTCATAGGCTATTTCGAGCAGGCGCCAAATCCGCACAGTCGGATCACGCTGGGAGCTGAGCGCGATGCGCTGGGCCAGCGCAAGGTCTGCGTGGATTGGCAATTGACTCCGCTCGATTGGCACACGTATCGCACCGCAGGCGCACTCTTTGGTGGAGAACTGGCGCGTGCCTGCAAGGGACAGTTCCACCCAGAGCCATGGTTGCATGGGGAAGGAGACAAGGCACCGGCTTTGCGCGGCACGGCGCACCACATGGGTACCACGCGGATGGCGGATGATCCGCAGGACGGCGTGGTGGACCGTGAATGCAAGGTGCATGGGGTGGACAACCTGTACGTGGTAGGCAGTTCGGTCTTCCCGACCGGCGGCTGGGCCTTCCCCACGTTCACCATCGTGGCCATGAGCCTGCGGCTGGCAGACCATTTGCGGGGCTTGCTGGAAATGACCGGATTGTGAGGCGGATGGCTGGAATTGACCCCGCACCCGGCGACGCCTAGAATTCACGCCCTCGCCGGAATAGCTCAGTTGGTAGAGCGCGTCATTCGTAATGATGAGGTCGTAGGTTCGATTCCTATTTCCGGCACCAGGTGAATCAAAAGGCCACTTCCCGCAGGGACGTGGCCTTTTTCGTGGCGCTGGCAAAAGTGTCTCGCCAACGGAGACCGCCCGCCGCTAGAGTGGCGGCATCCAGCGACAGGTTCCGATGATGGCCAAGGCTTCCCCGAAATCCCGCACTGCCTACGTCTGCGCTGAATGCGGCGGTGAGCACAACAAGTGGCAAGGCCAGTGCGCCGAATGCGGCGCGTGGAATTCCCTGTCCGAAATCGTGCTGGAGCCCGCCGCTGCGTCACCCGCCGCGGCCCGCCGCTCAAGCTGGGCCGGCAAGCTGGAAACGCCGAAGATCACGGCGCTGAAGGACGTGCGCAGCAGCGAAGAAGCACGCGTGTCCACCGGCATCGGCGAGTTCGACCGCGTGCTGGGTGGCGGGCTGGTCGAAGGTGCGGTGGTGCTGGTGGGTGGCGATCCTGGCATCGGCAAGTCGACCCTGCTGCTGCAGGCGATGGCGCAGATGTCGAAATCACTGCCGTCCTTGTATGTAACCGGCGAGGAATCGCTGGCCCAGGTTGCGGGCCGGGCATTGC
Organism: uncultured Lysobacteraceae bacterium; assembly: GCA_937897645.1. Taxonomy (GTDB): domain Bacteria; phylum Pseudomonadota; class Gammaproteobacteria; order Xanthomonadales; family Xanthomonadaceae; genus Pseudoxanthomonas_A. Next base: position 15,142 of record CALCNV010000085.1, on the reverse strand, counting down.
GGCTGGGCCTGCCCATGGACGGATTGCAGGCGCTGGCGGAAACCGGCATCGAGAAAATCCTTGACCACGCTGCCGCTGCACAGCCGAAGATCATGGTGGCGGACTCGGTGCAGACCCTGTGGACCGAATCGCTGGCCGCTGCGCCGGGTTCGGTCAGCCAGGTGCGCGAGAGCGCGGCGCGGCTGGTGCGTTATGCCAAGGAAACCGGCACGGCCGTGTTCCTGGTCGGCCATGTCACCAAGGAAGGCGGTATCGCCGGTCCGCGCGTGCTGGAACACATGGTGGACGCGGTGCTGTATTTCGAAGGCGAAAGCGGCAGCCGTTTCCGCGTGCTGCGCGCGTTCAAGAACCGGTTCGGTGCGGTCAACGAGTTGGGCGTGTTCGCGATGGGCGAGAAGGGCTTGAAGGAAGTGCCAAATCCTTCGGCCATTTTTTTATCAGGCGGCAGCACCCAGCAACCGGGAAGTTGCGTGATGGTGACGCGCGAAGGCACGCGGCCGTTGCTGGTGGAAGTGCAGGCGCTGGTGGACTCGTCGCCGCTGTCCAACCCGCGTCGCGTCGCGGTTGGGCTGGAACAGAACCGCCTAGCGATGTTGCTGGCCGTGCTGCACCGACATGGCGGTATCGTTACCGGTGACCAGGATGTCTTCGTCAACGTGGTCGGCGGCATCCGGGTGCAGGAAACCGCGGCGGACCTTCCGGTGTTGTTGGCCGTGTTGTCGTCATTGCGGGATAAGCCGCTGGCGGAGAAGACGATCGCGTTTGGGGAAGTGGGTCTGTCTGGCGAGATCCGGCCCATCCCCAATGGCGAGGAGCGTTTGCGTGAAGCGGCGACGCATGGCTTCAAGCGCGCCATCGTGGCCAAGGGCAACGCGCCGAAGTCCGGTGCGTTCAAGGGACTGGAAGTGATCGGGGTGGAGCGGTTGTCGGAAGCATTGGAAGCAGCGGCGGAATAATTCGTAGGGCAGCGTGCATACCGCACGCGGCCTGTCAGCGCTGCAGCACCAGTTCCATGACGAACTTGCTACCGAAGAAGGACAGCAGCAGCAGCGCCATGGCAACCAGCGTCCAGCGCACGGCCTTGACGCCGCGCCAGCCGTAGCGCCAGCGGCCAACCAGCAGTGCGCCGAAGGCCAGCCATGACAACACGCTCAGCACGGTCTTGTGCACCAGGTGCTGGGCCAGCAGGTTGTCCACGAACAGCAGGCCGGTCAGCAGCGTGGCCGTGAGCAGGATGAAACCTACGGTGATAGTGCGAAACAGCAGCTCTTCCAGTTCCGTCAGCGGCGGCAGGGCGCGAAGCCATGCGTGGAAGTTGCGCGTGCGCAGCGCGCGTTCCTGCGCCCACAGCATCAAGGCCTGCAACGCTGCGATGGCCAGGGTGGCGTAGGCCAGCAGCGCCAGCCACGCATGCAGTTGCAGGCGCCAATCCAGCCCTGGCGAGGGCTGGTGGCCGTGCGCGTGGTAGACGAACAGCAACAGCGCCGCCAACGGGAACGAGAGCACGCCCAGGCCCGCCATGCGACCTTGCGCCCCCACCGCTGTGGTCATCGCGGCCATGCCCAGGCTGACCAGCGACAGGGCGGAGAAGAAATGCATATCCGGCCCGCCGGGTGTTTTCCAAGCCACCAGCAGGTGATACAGGCCATGCAGCAGCACCGCACCCAGTGCTGGCCACAGCCATGTCCGGCTGCTGCGCACATTGTCCTGCGCCACGGCGCGCACCAACAGGATCGTGGCGATCAGGTACAGAGCTACTGCGATGAGAATGATTGTCATCGGAAGAGTGTCGCATAGCCCACGCATTTGTAGGAGCGCCCCATGGGCACGAGCTCTACGCGAATGCTCGTGAAGAGCTCGTGCCCATGGGGCGCTCCTACAAGGCGGTGGTAGCCACCCGCTATAATCTGCGTCCGTTTTCTGCCTGAAGTCCGCCTGCATGTTCGAGTCCCTTACCCAGCGTCTATCCGGCACCATCGAGCGCCTGCGCGGCCGTGGTCGCCTGAGTGAGGAAAACATCCGCGAGGCCACCCGGGAGGTGCGCATCGCGCTGCTGGAAGCGGACGTGGCCTTGCCGGTGGTGCAGGCCCTGATCGAACGCATCAAGGTGCGTGCGGTGGGCCAGGAAGTACTGAAAAGCCTGACCCCGGGCCAGGCACTGATCAAGGTGGTGCGCGACGAGTTGACCGCCGTGATGGGGTCGGCGGCTACCGAGTTGAACCTCAACGTGCCGGCGCCCGCGGTGATCCTGATGGCCGGCCTACAGGGCGCGGGCAAGACCACCACGGTGGCCAAGCTGGCCAAGCATCTGAAGGACAAGCGCAAGAAGAAAGTGATGGTGGTCAGTGCCGACGTGTATCGCCCGGCCGCCATCGAGCAGTTGAAGACGCTGGCTCAGCAAGTGGACGTGCTGTTTTTCCCGTCCGACGTGTCGCAGAAGCCGGAAGCCATCGTCCGTGCCGCGATCGAGGACGCGCGCAAGTCCTTCGCGGACGTATTGATCGTCGATACCGCCGGCCGCCTGGCCATCGACGACGCGATGATGGCGGAAATCAAGGCGTTGCATGCCGCAGTGAAGCCGGTCGAAACCCTCTTCGTGGTCGACTCCATGACCGGCCAGGACGCGGCTAACACCGCCAAGGCTTTCTCCGAAGCGCTGCCGCTGACCGGCGTGGTCCTGACCAAGACCGATGGCGATGCGCGCGGTGGCGCGGCGCTGTCGGTGCGTTATGTCACCGGCAAGCCGATCAAATTCATCGGCGTCAGTGAAAAACCCGATGGCCTGGATGTCTTCCATCCCGACCGCGTCGCCAGCCGCATCCTCGACATGGGTGACGTGCTGTCGCTGGTCGAGCAGGTGGAACAGAACGTCGACCAGGAGAAGGCGGCCAAGTTCGCGGCCAAGGTCGCCAAGGGCAAGAAATTCGACCTCAACGACATGCGCGACCAGCTTCAGCAGATGCAGAGCATGGGCGGCCTGAGCGGGCTGATGGACAAGCTGCCGGGCATGGGCCAGATCCCCGACCATGTGAAGCAGCAGGTCGCCGCTGGCAAGGAAGTGCCGCGCATGGTGGCGATCATCGGTTCCATGACCAAGAAGGAACGGCGTAACCCCACCTTGCTCAACGGTTCCCGCCGCGCCCGTATCGCGCGCGGTTCCGGCACCACCCCGGCAGACGTGAACAAGCTGCTGAAGCAATTCCAGCAGATGGAAAAAATGATGGGCAAACTGGCCGGTGGCGGCATGAAGGGCATGATGCGCGGCGTGAAAGGCATGATGGGTGGACGCGGCGGAATGCCGTTCCGGTGAGTGTCGCGCTGTTCAACGGAGCGCCTGCTACGGTCGCTGACCTGCGTGCGCTTGCCCTGGTCAACTACGGCCATTTCAGCTCGATGCAGGTCCGCGACCACGCGGTACAGGGCATCGGGTTGCACCAGCAGAGGCTGGTCTCCGCGACCCGCGAACTGTTCGACAGCGAGCTGGATTTCAACGCGGTGCGCGAACAGATGCGCGCCGCGGTTGCCGAGGTTCCCGACTGCACCTTGCGGGTCACCGTGTTCTCGCGCGATTTCGACTACCGTAATCCCGCCGCCGGCTTCAGTCCCGACGTGCTGGTCTCGCTGACGCCACCATCACCGTCGCGCACGTTGCCCTTGCGGGTGAAGCTGTTCCCGTTCCAGCGCACCTTGCCGCAGGTCAAGCACGTGGGCATGTTCCCGCTGTTCCACTATCGGCGGCTGGCGGTGCAATCCGGATTCGACGATGCCTTGTTCGCGGACATGGCGGGCACGATCTCGGAAGGCTCGGTCTGGAACATCGGTTTCTGGACCGGGGCCGGGGTGGTCTGGCCCGAGGCGCCGGCTTTACGCGGCACGGCGGAAACACTGCTGCAGGCCGCCCTGGATCGTCAGGGAGTGGAACAGGTCGTCCGGCCCGTCAAGGTGCAGGAGCTGGCGGGTTTCGAAGGCGCCTTTGCCTGCAACGCCAGCGGACTGCAGCCAATCGCAAGCATTGATGAGACCGTTTTTTCGACCGTGCACGACGGCATGGTCCGGCTGCGGGCGGCTTCGGCGCTCGCCCCTTGGGAAGCCCTCTAGGCTAGCCAAGGGTTTCCTTCCCAGATTCAATGGCTTAGAATTGTCGGTTCACCGCGCCGCAATGGCGACTGGGCAACACAGGAAAGCATCACAATGGTCAAGATTCGCCTTACCCGTGGCGGCGCCAAGAAGCGTCCCTTTTACCACATCATCGTCACCGACTCGCGCAGCGCGCGTGACGGCCGCAACATCGAGCGCCTGGGTTACTACAACCCGGTTGCTTCGGGCGCAGAGAAGCGCATCGAGCTGGACATCGCCCGCGTCGACCATTGGGTCAACCATGGCGCACAGATGACCGACAAGGTCCGCAACCTGTACAAGGAAGCGGGCAAGACCACGGCGCAGGCCGCGGCCTGATCCTGCAAGGCGGCGCCGTCAACGCGCCGCCTTTTGCTTGAGTCGTACACCCCATGAGCGATAACGAACGCCGGATCCTGCTGGGCAGGATTGTCGGTGCCTTCGGCATACGCGGGCAGATCAAGATCGAGTCCTGGACGGAGCCGCGCGATGCGATTTTCCGCTACCAGCCGTGGATCCTGCGCGATGCGTCGGGAAACGAGCGTCCGTTCGAGGGTGCCCGCGGCAAGGAATCGGGCAAGCACCTGGTCGCCACTTTCCCTGATGTCACCGACCGTGACGTGGTGGAAGCCATGCGCGGGACCGATATCTACGTGCTGCGTTCCGCGCTGCCACCGCCGCAAGCCGGCGAGTTCTACTGGATCGACCTGGAGGGCTTCCGCGTCGTGAACCTGGAAGGGGTCGATTTCGGCACGGTGTCGCACCTGTTTTCCACCGGTGCCAACGACGTGCTGTTCGTGCGCGGGGACCGTGAGCGCATGGTGCCGTTCGTGGAACCGGATTTCGTCAAATCCATCGACTTCGAAGGCGGCCTGATCACGGTCGACTGGGATCCGGATTTCTGAGGTCAGTGGCCAAGGGTAAATAGCAAAGGGTGAAGGCGCTCGCTCTTACACTTCACTATTCACCCTTCGCTGTTCACTGCCCAATCCCATGCGCATCGACGTCGTCAGCCTGTTCCCGGAGTTCATCGCGCAGTGCGCGGGCTTCGGCGTGGTCGGTCGTTCGCAGGAGCGCGGCTTGCTGTCGCTTCACGGCTGGAATCCCCGGGATCATGCGGAAGGCGGTTATCGCCGCGTGGACGATCGTCCGTTCGGCGGCGGTCCCGGCATGGTGATAATGATCGAGCCGTTGCAGGCGTGCCTGGCTGCGGTGCGCGCTGCGGATCCGCTCCCGGCCCGGGTCATCTACCTGACCCCGCAGGGCGCACCGCTGACCCAGGCAAAAGTCCGCCAGTTGGCCGCGCTGCCGCGGATGATCCTGCTGTGCGGTCGCTATGAAGGCGTGGACGAGCGCTTGCTGGATGCCGAAGTGGATGAGGAAATCTCCATCGGCGACTATGTGCTGTCCGGTGGCGAACTGGGTGCGGCGGTGGTCATCGATGCTGTGGCCCGACTGCAGGACGGGGTCCTGAACGACGCCGAGTCCGCCGCGCAGGACAGCTTCGAGAACGATGGGCTGCTCGATTGCCCCCATTACACCCACCCGGCCAGCCATGCCTTGGGCGAGGTGCCGGCGGTATTGCGCTCGGGCGACCATGCCGCCATCGCGCGCTGGCGACGCCAGCAGGCGCTGGGCCGGACCTGGCTGCGGCGGCCTGACCTTCTGGACGAAACAGGCCTGTCCAGAACCGACAAGGCATTGCTGGAAGCCTTCCGGCAGGAGCACTTGGCCCTGACCGGGAAAATCAGCTAACCCCTCGCAATACAAGGGAAAAGCCGGTATCATGCCCGGCTCCCGACCGTCCTGCGGCGGGGAACCCATAACAATATCGTGCAGCACAGTCCGGTGACTGCATCAGTTTCCAGTTGTCATAACGACACGCCCACGCCACTCAACGGTGCACCATGCCCAAGCTCAACATGAATATCCTGGCTGAATTCGAAGCCGCCCAAATCCAGCGCGAGCTGCCTGCTTTCGGCCCCGGTGACACCGTCGTGGTGAACGTGAAGGTCAAGGAAGGCAACCGCGAGCGCGTCCAGGCCTATGAAGGCGTTGTCATCGGCAAGAAGAACGCCGGCCTCAACTCCGCCTTCACCGTGCGCAAGATCTCGCACGGCTACGGCGTCGAGCGCGTGTTCCAGACCCACAGCGCCTCGATCGACTCGGTCGAAGTGAAGCGCCGCGGCAAGGTCCGCGCCGGCAAGCTGTACTACCTGCGCGACCTGGAAGGCAAGGCTGCCCGCATCAAGGAAGACCTCGCCGCCGGCCAGCAGGCCAAGGCTGCGAAGCTGGCTGCCGCGGCTGCCAAGTCCGAGTAAGCCTCCAGCAAAAAAGCGTTACCGCGACGGCCACCTTCGGGTGGCCGTTTGCGTTCCTGCCATGCCTCACGACTACTGCACGGCCGGAACCTTGCCCGGTTCGGCCACGGGTGCGGGCGGTTGCGAGCCGACTTCTGCAGGAATAGCCACTTCTTCCGGATGCGACGGTGCCAGCATGTGCGCTTGGCGCCAACCGCCCCACCGGTAGTACGCTAGCGACATCAACATGGCGCAAACCGCGCTGACCGGGAAACTCCACCACAGCGCATCCACGCCGAGCACCGGCTCCATCAGGTTGGCGAAAGGCACGCGGATACCCCACAGCGAGAAGCCCAGGATCAGCAGCGGTGGCAGCACCGCGCCGGTCGCGCGCACCACGCCGGAGATCACGAAGGTCACGCCAAAAAACAGGAATGACCACACGGCGATGTGGTTGAGATGGCGTGCGATCTCCAGCGACGCGCTGCCCTCGGGCAGGAACAGGGCCAGCGTCCACCGATCCAGCAGGATCAACGGCACGATCAACGCACCGGTCAGCACGAAGTTGAACAGCACGCCGCTGCGCGCCGTCGCTTCCACGCGATCCCATTTGCCCGCGCCCACGTTCTGCGCGGCGATGGTGGAACAGGCCGCGCCGATGGCCATCGCAGGCATCTGCAGGTACGTCCACAATTGCAGCGCTGCGCCGTAGCCCGCCGAAGTCGCGGTGCCATGGTGGTTGACCAGGGTCATCATCGCGATCATGGCCAGCGAGATCAGCACCATCTGCAAACCCATGGGCACGCCTTTCACGATCAAGGCGCGGAGGATCACGAAATCCATTTTCAACAGGTGCAGGTCCTTGCGCCCCAGCCACAGCACATGGCGCTTATGGCGCAGGTAGAAGGCCATGGCCAGTAACGCGATGGCCTGCGAAAGCAGGGTGGCCCAAGCCGCGCCGGCAATGCCGAGCCTGGGGAATGGACCCAGGCCGAAGATCAGGACCGGATTCAGCATGATGTCCAGCGCCACTGCCAACAACAGGAATCGGAAGGGCGTGCGTGCATCGCCCGCGCCACGCAATGCGGCCGAGAAGAATGCAAACGCATACAGCAAGGGCATCGCCAGGAAAATCACCTGCAGATAGGCTTCGGCAAAAGGCAGGGACGCGGCAGGCGTGCCCATGGCATGCAGTACCGGGCGTGAAATGAACCAGCCCACGACCGCGATCACCACCGACAGGCCGATGAAGAAACTCGCGCTGGTGCCCATCACTTTGCGGGCTTGTACGATGTCCTTTGCACCCATCGCCTGGCCGATCAGGATGCTGGCCGCCATGCCAATGCCGAACACCGAGCCCAGCAGGAAGAACATGATGTTGTTGGCGTTGGCGGTGGCCGTGAGTGCCGACTCGCCGAGGAAGCGTCCCACCCAGATCGCGTTGACCGAGCCGTTCAGTGACTGGGCGATATTGCCCGCCATCACCGGCAGTGCAAACAGCAACAGGTTGCGCCCGATCGGGCCTATCGTCAGATCCCGGCTTTGCTTCGCTGCCATAAGAGGGCTTCGTGCATGGAAGCGGGCACACTAACATTGCTTTCATCGGGTCGATGCAAAATGGGAGTGAAGGTGTCGGCGTCGGTTATTGTTGGAAACGTTGCCGGACGTCAGCAGGTGAGGATTAGCATCGATGCAGCAGGCTGCAACCACATTGGAGCTGGTACGACTGGACGTATGGTTGTGGGCCGCGCGTTTCTTCAAGACGCGCGGCTTGGCCAAGGCGGCGATCGAGAACGGCAAGATCGACGTGGCGGGCCAACGCGCCAAGCCGGCGCGCCAGGTGCATGTGGGTGACGTGTTGCGGATCGTGCGCGGCGAAGAAACGTTCCAGGTGGAAGTGACGGCGCTGTCGGCCAAGCGTGGATCGGCCAGCGTTGCGGTGACTTTGTACCGGGAAGATGAAACGGCGCGTGCATTGCGCGAGCAGCAGCGTGCACAGCGCGCGGCCGAGCGCGCCGGCTACCACGCACCGGAGCACAAGCCGGACAAGCGTGCGCGGCGGTTGATACAGGCTTTGGGTGACCTGGACGCGTTGTAGTTCAGGTCAATCCAACAGAAACCGGACTCGAATACCCTACCTCCGTTCGTGGTTCGACAAGCTCACCACGAACAGGATTTTCGACAAGCTCACCACGAGCGGTATTTTCTACACGCCCACACGAACGGCATTTTCGTTTTTGGGGTGGAAAGAACTCATCGCTTACACAATAAAAAACGCCGGCATCGCAGCCGGCGTTTGGTTCAACCAGATCCAAGGGGGACTGCTCAGCGCTTGTTGCCGCCCAGCATGCCCATGCCGATCTTCAGGATGTCACCCAGGCCCATCTGGCCGTCGCCGTCCTGGTCAAGCACGGCACCCAGCAATCCGCCGCCCAGGCCACCCTGTTCCTGCGCAACCTGGCGCTCCTGGCCGAGTATCTGGCTGAGGCCGCTCGCATTGGTATTGCCTTGGCCCATGAAGCGCTGGGCCAGGAATGACAGCACGATCGGGGCGAGGATCTTCATCAGCATCGCGGCCTTGTCGCCACCCAGGCCCGTGGCCTGGCCCAGGCTGGCTTCCGCGCGCGGCTGCGAACCGCCGAAGATATGTCCCAGGATCGCCGCGCCATCGGTCTGCCGGCTGGGTGCCGCGCCACCGCCCAGTACCGCACCCAGCACGCTGCCCAGGTCCAGGCCGGCGTGGTCTTTCTGCAAGGCGCCGAACAGGGCTTCGGCACCCTGCGGCTCGGCCGTGTTCTTGCCCAGTGCACCCAGCAGCAGGGGCAGGGCGGCGCTGATGGCGCTCGCGGTCTGCATCTGGCCGGTGCCGAGCTGTTGCGACATCTGCTGCAGGGGCGCGCCCTGCAACTGCTGGAAAAGTTCTTCGGCGAGGCTGTTGCTACTCATGTATTCCGTCCTCCGGGACGCGTGGGTGAAGCGGAGCGCCATGCTAACGCCATTCGTGCCATGGCTCCTCTCACAATTGACCGCTGGTTGGCACCTGCAAATGCGAAAAAAAAGGGCGCCTTCCGGCGCCCCTTCCCTCCTTGCCTGATCACGTGGCACTGCGAATGCATCGCGTGCGATCAGGCAACGTCGAAGCGGTCCAGGTTCATCACCTTGGTCCATGCGGCAACGAAGTCGGCGACGAACTTCTGCTGCGCATCCGCGCTTGCATACACCTCGGACAAGGCGCGCAACACCGAGTTGGAACCAAACACCAGGTCCACCCGGCTGCCCGTCCACTTGGCGGCACCGGTCTTGCGGTCGCGGCCCTCGAAGGACTCGCGCGCTTCCGACGTCGGCGTCCACGCCGTGCCCATGTCCAGCAGGTTGACGAAGAAGTCGTTGCTCAAGGTGCCCGGTCGATCCGTAAACACGCCCTGCGCGCCGCCGCCTACGTTTGTGCCCAGCACGCGCAGGCCCCCGACCAGCACGGTCATTTCCGGCGCAGTCAGCGTGAGCAGCTGCGCGCGGTCCACCAGCATGGCTTCCGCAGGCACGCCATAGCGCGCCTTGGTGAAATTGCGGAAACCGTCGGCAATCGGCTCAAGCACCGTGAATGATTCCACGTCGGTCTGGTCCTGGCGTGCGTCGGCACGCCCGGGGGTGAACGGCACGCTGGCGTCGCTGCCAGCGGCCTTCGCCGCCTGCTCCACGCCCACGCCACCGGCCAGCACGATCAGGTCGGCCAACGAAATCTTCTTGCCGCCGGTTGCATCAAGATTGAACTCGGACTGGATGCGTTCCAGTGCCTTCAACACCTTGCCCAGTTGTGCGGGCTGGTTGACGGCCCAGTCCTTCTGCGGCGACAGGCGGATGCGCGCACCGTTGGCGCCACCGCGCTTGTCACTGCCGCGGAAGGTCGACGCCGACGCCCACGCGGTCGACACCAGCTCGGATACCGACAGCCCCGACGCCGCGATCTTCGCCTTCAGCGCCGCGATGTCGGCCGCGTCGACCAGTGCGTGCTCGATTGCGGGCAACGGGTCCTGCCAGACCAGTTCTTCCTTGGGTACTTCCGGGCCCAGGTAGCGTACGCGCGGACCCATGTCGCGATGGGTCAGCTTGAACCAGGCGCGGGCAAAGGCATCCGCGAACGACTGCGGGTTTTCAAGGAAGCGCTTGGAGATGGGCCCGTAGATCGGATCGAAGCGCAGCGACAGATCGGTGGTGAGCATTTTCGGGCGCTGCATTCTGGTCTTGTCGTGCGCGAACGGCACGTCTTCCGGCGCACCCTTGGCCACCCACTGGTGCGCGCCGGCGGGGGACTTTTCCAGCTCCCATTCGAAGCCGAACAGGTTTTCGAAGAACTTGTTGCTCCACAGCGTCGGCGTCTGCGTCCAGGTGACCTCGATGCCGGAGGTGATGGTGTCGCCGCCCTTGCCGCTGCCGAATTTGTTGTGCCAGCCGAAGCCCTGGGCCTCCAGTTCATCGGCTTCGGGTTCGGCGCCCACGTTGTCGGCCGGGCCGGCGCCGTGGGTCTTGCCGAAGGTGTGGCCGCCGGCGATGAGGGCGACGGTTTCTTCGTCATCCATGGCCATGCGTGCAAACGTATCGCGGATGTCTTTCGCGGCCAGCAGTGGATCGGGATTGCCGTCCGGGCCTTCCGGGTTCACGTAGATCAGGCCCATCTGCACGGCGGCCAGCGGATTCTCAAGGCGGCGCGAATGCACGTCGCCATCGGCCGTGTCGTCGGTGACCAGTACGGCGGCATCGCCCGCTTTTCCAACGCCCTCGGAACCATGCGCGTAGCGCACGTCGCCGGCCAGCCATTTTTCCTCGCGGCCCCAGTACACGTCCTGGTCGGGCTCCCATACGTCGGGACGGCCGCCACCAAAACCGAAGGTGCGGAAGCCCATGGTTTCCAGCGCCACGTTGCCGGCCAGGATCATCAGGTCCGCCCAGGAAATCTGCTGGCCGTATTTCTGCTTGATCGGCCACAGCAGGCGGCGCGCCTTGTCCAGGCTGACGTTGTCGGGCCAACTGTTGAGCGGGGCGAAGCGTTGCTGGCCGCGTCCGCCGCCGCCGCGCCCGTCCTGGATGCGGTAGGTGCCGGCGCTGTGCCAGGCCATGCGCACGAACAGCCCGCCGTAATGTCCGAAATCCGCCGGCCACCAGTCCTGCGAATCGGTCATCAGGTCGCGCAGGTCCTTTTTCAGCGAGTGGTAGTCGAGTGTCTTGAATGCCTCGGCATAGTCGAACGCAGCATCGAGCGGATTCGACTTCTCCGAATGCTGGTTCAACAGATCCAGCCGCAATTGCTTCGGCCACCAGTCGCGGTTGGTCGTGCCGCCGCCGGCGGTCTGGTGGAACGGGCACTTCGATTCAGTGGACATGGTTGGCTACCTTTGGCTGTCGTGGCTGAGAGTCTGGAAGGAATTCGAGTTTCGCTAACGGATGCTGCGAAGGTCTGTGCAACGTGAGTGGGTGCAGAAGTAACCGTATACGCGGTGCGGATGGCAGTTGCTTGACTAAGCAGTATGCACACCGCAGCAGTAGGCGAAAGAATCCGGTTCGGGTCCGCTTGGCGCGTGGAAGATGGCTCCGACCCCCTACGTAAGGTTTGGCAGGCCATAGAGTATGCAACGCAGGCGATCAGTAAAAATCGTTTATCGCGAATGATTTGATAGGGTTTTTCAATGGTGCGCCGCGCAACGAACGGGCGAATCCAGGAACACCACGCGTTGGGTCATTAACGGTCTGCCGTTGCGTGTCCTGGGAAAGCTCGGAACAAAACCATGAATCACGCTTTCAATCATGGAAACCAATTTTTGATGGCCTTTCAAAGAATCCAGTCGGTGGTGGACCTCCAAGAAGCCCCGTTTGTGATGAGCTCCCAATAAAACCGTTCGTGGTGAGCCTGTCGAACCACGCTCTTGCGATAGATCATCAGATCACATCAGCTCGAGCTTTCCGCGAAAAGCGTGGTTCGACAGGCTCACCACGAACGGGATTCTTTAGAGGCTCGCCACGAAGTGGATCCTCGACAGGCCCATAAAGAAGCGAAATTCCCCAGCGCCTGACCCCCACTTGCTCAGCAACTTTAGAGGACAGGAGTCGGTTACTCAGGTCTGCCCCTAAAGCAATGCCTTCAACCGATACAGCGCCTCAAGTGCCTGCTTCGGCGTCAGCTCGTCCGGATCCAGTGCCGCCAGTGCTTCCTGCGCGACCGAAGGTGCAGCCGCGAAAAGACCGAACTGTTGCGGCTGGTCCAGTGCCTGCGGTGCCATGTGCGCGGCCTGCGTCTCGCCGCCACGCTGTTCCAGCTCCGCCAACCGGCGTCGCGCCTGCTGCACGGTGGTCCTGGGCAGGCCGGCCAATGCGGCGACCTGCAAGCCGAAGCTGCGATCCGCCGGGCCATGCTTCACCGCATGCATGAACACCAGCGCGTCGCCGTGCTCCACTGCATCCAGGTGCACGTTGGCGATGCCGCTGCCGGGTTCGGCCAGTGCAGTGAGTTCGAAGTAATGCGTGGCGAACAAGGTGTAGCAGCGATTGGTGGCGGCGAGGTGACGCGCCACCGCATCGGCTAGCGCCAATCCGTCATAGGTTGAGGTGCCACGACCAATTTCATCCATCAACACCAGCGATTGCGGCGTGGCGTGGTGCAGGATGTAACTGGTTTCCGACATTTCCACCATGAAGGTGGATTGGCCGCGGGCCAGGTCGTCGCCTGCGCCGATGCGGGTAAGGATGCGGTCCACCGGTCCGATCACCGCGCGCGTGGCGGGCACGAAGCTGCCGATATGCGCCAGCAGCACGATCAGTGCGTTCTGGCGCATGTAGGTGCTCTTGCCGCCCATGTTGGGGCCGGTGATGACCAGCATGCGTGGTTCGTCAGGCTCACCATGCGCGGTGTTGCCGAGCACCAGGTCATTGGGCTCGAACGGTTCCTCGCGCACTGCTTCCACCACCGGATGGCGGCCGCGTTCGATGCGCAGACCGGCGTCGTCGCCCAGTTCGGGTTGCGCCCAGTCCAGCGCCTGCGCGCGTTCGCTGAAGCCGGCCAGCACATCCAGTTCGCTCAGGGCTGAAGCGCAGCGTTTCAGTGGCTCCAGACGCTCGCCCAGAGAATCCAGCAAAGCTTCATAGAGAAGTTTCTCGCGCGAGAGTGAACGCTCGCGCGCGGACAGCACTTTGTCCTCGAACGATTTCAGTTCTTCGGTGATGTAGCGCTCGGCATTGGCCAGCGTCTGCCGGCGCGTGTAATGCACGGGTGCACGTTCGGACAGCGCCTTGCTGATCTCGATGTAATAGCCGTGGACGCGGTTGTAGCCGACTTTCAGGGAATTGATGCCGCTGCTTGCGCGCTCGCGCGTTTCCAGGTCGACGAGGAACTGGTCGGCGTGCGTGCTGAGGCGGCGCAGTTCGTCCAGTTCCGCGTCATGGCCCGTTGCGATGACGCCGCCATCGCTCAGCTTCATTGGCGGCTGTTCGGCAACCGCATTCGCAAGCAGTGCTGCGGTGTCAGCGTGTTCGCCGAGTTCAGCAGCCAATGCGGACAGGCGCGGCGAATCCAGTGGCGCGAGGGTTTCGCGGATCGCCGGCAGCAGGGCCAATCCGTCGCGCAGGGTGGAAAGGTCGCGCGGGCGCGCCGAACGCAAGGCCACGCGGGTCAGGATGCGTTCGAGGTCACCGAGTGCGCGGAAGCGTTCGCGCAGAGTGTCATCCGCGCCGCTTTGCATCAGCGTCGCCACGGCCTGGTGGCGTTCGCCCAGCACATGGCGATTGCGCAGCGGCCGATGCAGCCAGCGGCGCAGCAAGCGTCCGCCCATGGGGCTGATGGTGGAATCCAGCACGCCGAGCAGGGTGTGGCGGGTGTCGCCGTCCACGCGCGTATCCAGTTCCAGGTGCCGGCGCGTGGCGGCGTTCATGGCGATGGCATCGGAGGCGGACTCGAACGCGATCGCGGTGAGGTGCGGCAGTCGCTGCTTCTGGGTTTCTTCCACATAGCCGAGCAGGGCGCCCGCGGCGGCCGTCGCCAGTGGCTTGTCCTCGATGCCGAAGCCGCCCAGGTCGTGCAGGCCGAAGAAGCGCAGCAACTGGCGACGGCCGCTGTCGGCGTCGAACAGCCACGGCGCACGTCGGCGCATGCCGGTGCGTGCCTGCAGGAAGGCGGGCAGGCCTTCTTCATCGGGAATCAGCAGTTCGGCCGGTTCCAGCCGCGACAGCTCGGCTTCCAAGGCGTCGGCGTTTTCCACTTCGTTGACCAGGAAGCGACCGCCGGCCAGGTCAGCCCAGGCCAAGCCGTAACCGACCTTGCCGCGCGATACCGCCATCAACAGGGTGTCGCGACGCTCGTTCAACAGTGCTTCGTCGGTCACCGTGCCGGGGGTAACGACGCGCACCACCTTGCGTTCCACCAGGCCCTTGGCCAGGGCCGGGTCGCCGATCTGTTCGCAGATCGCCACCGATTCGCCCAGCGCCACCAGCCGCGCCAGGTAGCCCTCGTAGGCATGCACCGGCACGCCGGCCATGGGGATGGGAGCGCCGGCCGAGCTGCCGCGCTGGGTCAGGGTGATGTCCAGCAGGCGCGCCGCCTTGCGCGCATCGTCGTAGAACAGTTCGTAGAAATCCCCCATGCGGAAGAACAGCAGCAAGTCCGGATACTCCGCCTTGGCGGCGAAGAACTGCTTCATCAGGGGCGTGTGGGCGAGGGCGACCGCGTCGTTCACGCTGCGGGC
>CALCNV010000084.1 GCA_937897645.1 uncultured Lysobacteraceae bacterium | reverse complement strand
TGGTGCCGACACCCGGATTCGAACTGGGGACCTACCGCTTACAAGGCGGTTGCTCTACCAACTGAGCTATGCCGGCATGGCTTTGCATGACGTGGAAATGAAGCTTCCAACGCAGGCGGGCCGTCGAAGCGACCGAACCGCGGACGCGGATTCTACCGCAGTGCGGCACAGTCGAGGGCACGTGATTGCGCCGCGGCAGCCAGCGTCTTGAGCTGCGCGCCGTCGATGCCCGGATTGGCGGCAAGATCCAGCCACCATTGCGCTGCGCTTTCACTGCCAATTGCTTGCAGTTGCGCAGGAAACCCCGCCGCTTGCAGCGCCGACTGACGGCGTTCGGCGGCCTCGCGGCTGCCGTAGCGGCCCAGGGCAATGCCGTTGGCCTGTTCGCCACTGGCCACGACCAGCAGATCCTCGAATCCGGCCGCGCCGATGCGTTGTGCCAGCGCCTGCGCGGCGGCGCGATCCGCGGACGGCGGCAGCGTCACCTGGTAGCCGCTGGCGGCCTTGCCGGCCATTTCGCGCGTGCGCTGGCGTTTGGCTTGCGAAGCGAGCTTCGCGCTGGCGGCCGTGGCGCTGGCGGCGTCGGTAAACGGGCCGAGGCTGAAGCACTGCGCCGCGTCTGCCGGGGTCGTGGCAGGAGTCGATTCTTCCGGAGGTGTCTCCATCGGCGCGGTGGCGAGCGCGGGCATGGCCGCTGCCACGACGGGCACGGGTTTGCGTTCGCTCAGCAATTGCAGGCGCGCAACGCCTTCGGGTTGGGCCGGTGGCGCGACGGGAGTCGGTGCAGGTCGGGTAATCCACCACGCGGCGGCGCCCAGGTTCAGTGCAATCAGCAGGACGATCAGGGCGCGTATCAGCATGCGTGGATTCTAAAGGGTCGTGCCGGCGCGCGACCACAGCGCCAGCCCTTCCAGCACCAGCGCGGGTGCCTGCGTCGCGTGTGGCAGGTGCGGAACCAGTGCATCGGCACCGCCGCCATGCAGCAGAAGGCCCGGTGCTTCGCCCAGCACCTGCGTCGCCTCGCGCAGGCTGCGTTCGATCAGGCCGAGCGCTGCGCCGCCACAGCCCGATGCAAGCGCGTCGTGACTGTCTGCCGCGAATTCAACATAGTCGCCGCCCTGGGCTGGAAGTTGTGCGGCCGCGTGGTGCAGCGCTTCGCGCATCAGCCGCGGCGAGGGCGCAATGCGTCCGCCACGATGCTGGCCCGCGCGATCCAGCAGGTCGATGGTGATCGCCGTGCCTACACCTACCACCAACCACGGGCGTGGCGCGCGAGCACGTGCAGCGAGCAGCGCGAGGAAGCGGTCCACCCCCAGCCGTGCAGGTTCCGCATAGGCAATGCGCACGCCGGCAAGCTGGGCGACGCTGCGCGCGATGGATATCCGCTGGAAGCGCGACGCCAACACGTCCAGCACGGCCGCGGTCAACGCGGGTGAGCCTACGCTGGCCAGGCAGGCCGAGTCGGCATCGGCAGGAAGCAACGCTTCCAGTGCATCGACGAAACCGGTTTCGTCATGGGCCAAGGCATGCACCGTGCCCAGGCTGCCATCGTCGTTGAGCGGCGCGCATTTCAGGCGCGTGTTGCCCAGGTCGAAGATCCATCGATTCATCGTGGCCTCACGCTGACTTCACCGGCATGGAAGGAACGCTCTTCGCCGTCGACACGCACACGCACACGCAGCGCACCATCTGCCGCGATGCCAAGCGCGGTACCACTGGATTGCGTGCCCGCGCCGTGGACGATGACTTCGCGACCGGCCAACGCATCAAAACGTACGTAGCGCGCGAGGAACGGCGACAGGCCTTCGTCATCGAACTGTTCCAGTGCCGGCAGGAGATGGCCGAGTACGCACGCGGCGACCGCATTGCGCGAAGGTGCAGCTGCACCCATGGTGGCGAGATCGATCCACGGCTGATCCACCGTGGCCGCCGCGTCGTGCGGCATGCGCACGTTCAAGCCGAGGCCAATCACCGCGCGCACCGGCCCGGCATGTTCACCGCCACCTTCCACCAGCAAGCCACCGAGTTTGCGGCCTGACACCAGCAGGTCGTTCGGCCACTTCAATTGCACGTCGTCATACCCCGCGGCGTGCAGCGCTTCCGCCACCGCCACGCCAGCGACCAGGCTCAGTCCGCCGAGTCGCGACAGGCCGCCTGAAAATTGCCGCGCCACGGAGAGATACAGGTGCGCCGCCAGTGGTGATATCCAGCTGCGACCGCGGCGACCGCGCCCCCCGGTCTGCCGTTCCGCCAGCAACACGGCCACGCCCCGCGCGGGCGTGTCACGCCGCAGCAGTTCGCTGTTGGTGGAATCAAGCGACCAGGCGATCTCCAGCTTTGCGATGCTCGCACGCACATCGGCCGCAAGCGCCGCGTTGATGGCGTCGGCATCGAGCAATTCGACCGGGTGCCGCAGCGCATAGCCGCGACCGGACTGCGCATCGATGTCGACGCCAGCGTCGCGCAAGGCCTCGATCCGTTTCCACATCGCGGCGCGCGTCAATCCTGCTTCGCGTGCCAGCGTGTCGCCGGACACGGGGCCGGCGATCAGGCGTTGCAGCACATCGCGCTCGCTGCTCACGTGCGCCGGCGCAACAGGCGCACGCGTTCGAAGCGTGGTTCGGAACCGGCACGCAGCCGCTGCAGGTTGCCGCGATGGGTGTAAAGCACCAGCAGCGCGGCGGCGCTTGCGAACAGCAGTCGCTCGATCCCGGCGTGGTTGATCAAGGCCAGCGGCACCAGGCACGCCACCGCGATGACGGAGGACAGGCCCACGTAGCCGGTGCCGACCAGCACCAGCAGCCACGCCAACAACAGCCACGGCACCGCCGCCGGCCACACCACCAGCAAACCGCCGAGCAACGTGCCCACGCCCTTGCCGCCGCGGAAACCATGCCAGATCGGCCACACATGTCCAATCGCTGCGACGAGCACGGCGAGGTAGGCAATGGATAACGGCGGGAGTGCGGCGGCAGTCGGCGCGAAACACAGTGCCAGCCACGCGGCCAAGGCACCCTTGCCAATATCGACCAGCACCACGCCGAGCGCGAATTTCCAGCCCTGCGTGCGTAACGCGTTGGTGCCGCCCGCGTTGCCGCTGCCCTGGGTGCGGATGTCCACGCCACGCAGGCGCCCCAGCAGCAGGCTGCCCGAGAGCGAACCGAGCAGGTAGGCACAGGCGATGAGTGCGAGGGGTATGGCGAAGTGCATGCCGCGATTATGCGTGAGATGCACGCGGATGCATTACGGCGATGCCTGTTGCCGTGACGCGGATTCCGATGGTGCTCATCCGGTTGGCGCCGGTTGCACCGCGACGATCAGCGCCCCGCGCCCCGCATGCGCGCCGATGGCCGCGCCGGTTTCCACCAGGAAGGATTCACTGATGTCGACGCTCGCCTGCAAGGCAGCCAGCAGGCGCTGGCCTTCGTCGGCGGCATCGCAATGGCCCACGATCACCCGCCAGCGCGCTCCCGCTGCAAGTTTGCCGGCGACGCGCTTGGCGAATACTTCCGCAGCACGCTCACGCGCGAACAGCACGCCGGCCACGCCCATGCTGCCGTCCTCACGCATGCGCGCCATCGGCGTCAGTGCAGTCAGGCGCGCCAACGGCCCGGCCCAGCGCGGGATGCGTCCGCCGCGCACGGCATGGCGGATGTCGCGGGTGATCGCCCACAAACGCGTCTGCGGACGCAGGCGTTCGAGCTCGGCAAGGATGGCGTTTTCGTCGGCGCCTGCTTCCGCCATTTCCGCCGCACGCCAGACCAGCAGCGCCTGGCCACTGGCGGCATTGACGGTATCGAACACCTGCACGCGGCCGTTGCCGGTGCGCGCCGCAGCGTGTTCACCCGATTGCAGCGTGCCCGACACCGCGCGTGACAGGCCGACATAGATCACCTGCGCATGGTGTGCGAGCGCGAGGTCGAACTGGCGCACGAAGTCGCCCTGCGGTGGCTGGCTGGTGCGCGGCAGTTGCTGCGAAGACGCCATGCGCCGGTAGAACTCGCCCGTCGACAGGCCCACCTTGTCCAGGTAATCACGACCGTCCAGGTCCACGCGCGCCGGCACCACGCCGATGGCGAAGCGTTCGGCGATGGCTTCGGGAAGATCGGCGGCGCTGTCGGTGACGATGGCCACGCGCAGGCCGGACTCCGCGCTCTGCTGCTGGCGCAGCATGTCGTCGGCCTTCATGCCTTCCACCCGGCCTTGCGCCGCGCAGGCATCGAACAAGGCCTGCGGACTGCCTGCATGCGCATGCACGCGCAGGCGGTTGGCGCCACCGGCGATGACGATGGAATCCGCACCGATCGCTTCCAGCGCTTCGCGCAATCGCTGGCGGTCCAGCCCTTCGCCCAGCACCAGGCATTCGCTGCACCAGCGGCGTGCGGGATCGACATCGTGATCGTGCGCGACCGGCTCGAACGTGTCGTTGGCCGCGGGCGCAGCGGCACCCTGCATGCGGATCGCACGCGGTCCGCCTTCCACGAATTCGGCGATGCCTTCCAGCAGGTCCACGAACCCCTTGGCACCCGCATCCACGACCCCGGCCTTCTGCAGCACGGCCAACTGCGCAGGAGTATCGGCAAGTGCGCGACGTGCACGCTGCAAAGCCTGGGCGAAGCCTTCGCGCGGATTGCGGCCGGGCATGGCGGCGCTGCGATCCAGTTCCTCGGCAAACGCGCTGATCACGCTGACGATGGTGCCTTCCACCGGCTTGGCCAAGGCCAGCCTCGCGCTGGCTGCGCCGTTGCGCACGGCCGCGGCCAAGGCCTGCGTGTCCAACGCAGGCAGCGACTTCACCTGTTCGGCGAGGCCGTGCAGGAACTGGGCGAGGATGGCGCCGGAATTGCCGCGTGCGCCATCGATGGCGTCATCGCCAACCCGAGTGAGCAGTTCGCCTGCATGGCGGCTGCGCCGGCTGAGCGCACCGTTGAGTACGCTGCCCAGCGTCGAGGCCAGGTTGCTGCCGGTGTCGCCGTCGGCAACCGGGAACACATTGATGCGGTTGAGGCCGTCGCGGGCGGCGATGACCCGGCGCGCACCCGCGATCAGGGCGCGGCGCAGGGTCGGGGCGGTCAGTGGAACGTCGGCGGTCGTGGGCATGCACGGCAAGTCTGCATGAAGTCCCCGCCCTGCCCCTGCTGCGTCGCAGCAGCAGCACCCGTGGTGGCCACCGCCCTCGCGGCGACGCCTGCAACCAAACCGCGCTATGATTCATCGGATATAGAGTCTGTCCGGACAGGAGCGTTCCCATGCTGCGTATCTGCCTTGCATTGTTCCTGACCTGCGCGAGCGCACATGCCATGGCCCAGAACGGTCGCCACGGCGCTGCCAACGCCGGTGCCTGCCAGCAGGATGCCGAAACCGTGGCCCGCGACGACGCAACCCAGGCCAGCCAGGCCGGCCCCAACGCCTCGCGTGCCAGTGCCGCCCGGGCCAAGTATGCGAAGCCGGCCAGTGCAGCACCCGGCGGTGGCGGCAGCAGCGACGACAGCCTGCCGCGGCAGCGCGGCGCCAAGTGGCACAGCTTCCTGCCGGGCATGTTCCGCTGATAGCAGCGCTGTTCGGCTGGCTCGCACGGCGCCCGCCTCCCACCCTTGATCCCGCCGCGTGGCAGCGCGTCCGCGCCACCACGCCGTGGCTTCTGCAACTGGATGCAACCCGCGACGCGAGCCTGCAGGCACTCGTCGCGGGTTTCATGCAACAGAAAACCATCACCCCGCTCGCCGGCCTGAGCCTGGACGATGAGCAACGCCTGCAGCTGGCGGCGCTGTGCTGCCTGCCCTTGTTGGGAATCGGCGCAGGCGGATGGTCGGGCTGGTCGCAACTGCTGGTGTATCCGGATGCCTTCCGCGTGCGTCGCAGCCACACCGATGCCGCCGGCGTCCTGCACGAGTACGAAGATGAACTGGCCGGCGAATCCTGGGACGCCGGCCCGCTGGTCCTGTCGTGGGCCGACGTACAGGCGGACCTGGCCGAACCGGACGCGGGCTTCTGCGTGGCGATCCACGAAATGGCGCACAAGCTGGATGCGCTGGACGGAGAAATGGATGGCACCCCACCACTGCCGCGCGCCTGGCAACGGCAATGGGCGGCGGATTTCCAGCGCCGCTACGACGCGTTCTGCAACGAGGTGGATGCGGGCAACGACACCGCCATCGACCCGTATGCCAGCGAATCGCCGGAAGAGTTCTTCGCCGTCACCAGCGAGTACCACTTCGCCGCACCGGCGCTGTTGCAGGCGGAGATGCCGGAAATCGCCGCGCACCTGCAGCGCTTCTACGGCTGAGTGACAAGGTTGTAGGAGCTGCGCACGCTGCGACCTGGATCTACCTGATTGCAAAGAACACGAAGCGCCGATTTCACGGTCGCAACGTGCGCAGCTCCTACAGGCCCTGCGGCAGGATCACTTCGAAGCGCGCGCCGCCGAGTTCCTGCGAACGCTTCACCTGCAGGTCGCCGCGGTAGCCGCGCACCAGGTCCTGCACGATGGCCAAGCCGATGCCGTGGCCTTGCACGCGCTCGTCGCCACGCACGCCGCGCTGCAGGACATGGGCCACGTCCTCGTCAGCGATGCCGGGGCCGTCATCGTCCACCGCCAGCAGCAGGCCGGCGCGGCGATTGCCGACCGTGGTCGTCGGCGTGGCGGTCAGCAGCACGCGCGACCGCGCCCACTTGAAGGCATTTTCCAGCAGGTTGCCCATCAGCTCCTGCAGGTCGCCCGGCTCGCCGTGGAAGCGCGCGGCAGGATCGATCTCGAATTCGCAGATCACGCCCTTGCTGGCGTAGACCTTCTCCAGGCCACGCACGATTTCCTCGGCGTTGGATTCAATCGGTACCGGCGCGGCGAACAGCGCATGGCCGCTGGAAGCCGCACGCGCCAGCTGGTACGACACCAGGTTGTTCATGCGCTTGAGTTGCGTATCCAGCTCCTCGCGCAGCGCGGTGGCGTGGATGCCTTCATCCAGCTGTGCGCGCAGTACCGCCAGCGGCGTTTTCAGGCTGTGGGCCAGGTCGGCAAGGGTGTTGCGCTGCCGATCCAGGTTCTCGCGCTCGCTTTCGATGAAGGCGTTGATGCTGTCGGTCAGCGGTTCCAGCTCGCGCGGGTGGCGTTCGGTCATGCGGCTGGCCTGGCCGCGCTGCACGCGGGTCAACTCGCTGATCACGCGCTGCAGCGGCCGCAGGCTCCAACTGAGGATCGCAACCTGCAGCAGCAGCAGGATCACGCCCGCGCTGCCCAGGTACACCCACAGCGCCGCGCGGAAGGTGCGCAGCTGCGATGCAAGGACCCGCGAGTCCTCGGAAATGAAGATGGAATACGGGAACTCGCCGTCCGGCCCACGGCTTGCATAGATCGTGCCCAAGCCGAAGCGGTACACCGCACCGGCGGCGCCGTCGATCTGGGTCATCGGCATCGGGCCTTCGAACGACTCCTGCAACGGGTCAAGCATCGCCGTGGCGGCAAGCGTGGGGCCAAGCGTGGAATCGGAGCCCCAATGCCCGCTGGGCAGCACGACTTCCGCATACAGGCCGCTGCCCGGCTGCGAGAAACGCGGATCGACCGGAAGCTCCGGCGGAATCAGGCTGCCGTCACGCGCGAACTCCACCTTGTTGGCATACGACATGGCGTAGCCCTTCAGGCGGTGGCGCTGGTTCTGTTCGGCCGTGCTGACGAAGGCGCGATCCAGCGCATAGCCTGCCAGCGCGAGGAAGGCGACCAGGCCAAGGCTGGCAGCCAGCAGTTGCCGGGCCCGCAACGAACGCGGGCGCCATCCGCTGAAAGGATCGCGCCCGCCCGGGGTTGCCCCGCCTTGGGTCGTGCCAGCGTCCGCGGCGCGCGGGGGCATCAGCCCTCGTGGTTGCGCGGGATGGCGAAGCGGTAGCCGCGACCGCGCACGGTTTCGATGGGCTTCAGTTCACCGTCCGGATCCAGCTTCTTGCGCAGGCGGCCAATGAAGACTTCCAGCACGTTGGAGTCGCGGTCGAAATCCTGCTGGTAGATGTGCTCGGTCAGGTCGGCTTTTGAAACCAGCTCACCGGCATGCATCATCAAATATTCCAGCACCTTGTATTCGTAACTGGTCAGGTCGATGTTGCTGCCGTTGACGCTGACCGTCTGTGCGGCCAGATCCAATGCAACCGGACCGCATTCCAGGGTCGGCTTGCTCCAGCCCGCGGCGCGGCGCAGCAGCGCGTTGACGCGGGCCAGCAGTTCTTCCACGTGGAAGGGCTTCACCAGGTAATCGTCGGCGCCCTGCTTCAGGCCCTCCACCTTGTCCTGCCAGCTGGAACGCGCCGTGAGGATCAGCACCGGGAATTTCTTGCCCTCGTCGCGCAAGGCCTTGATCAGCTCCATGCCCGACATCTTGGGCAGGCCCAGGTCGATGATGCCCACGTCGAACGGAACCTCACGCCCCATGTACAGGCCTTCCTCGCCGTCCTGCGCGGCATCCACGGCAAAGCCTTCGCGCTTCAGCCGCGCGGCCAGGGTTTCGCGGAGGGGTGCTTCGTCTTCGACCAGCAAGATACGCATGGAGTCTCCCTTTGGAGCAGGCGGCCAACGGGCCGCGGGGTAGTGGAACGTGTCGCGGAAACAGCCCGCGACGGCGGGACAGGTTACGGGCGGCGCGGGTTATCACCGCGTGTACGCGGCGGTTCGTCCTGCGGTGGGCGGGGCGCGGGGCGCGAGGGTTGCGATGCCGCGCGCGTACGCTGGGGATCGTCATCCATGTAGCGCACGCGGCCACGGTCATCCATCACCTTGACCCGGTTGATGTCGCGGCCGTCGAACTGGATGCGCTCCGCGCCCAGCACTTGTCCGCCGGTTTCGCGCTGGGCGCGGCGCACGGAGTCGGACAGGGAGGATTCGGGATTGATGGCCCGTGGTGGCGGTATCTGGCGCGCCGGCGGCTCGTTGCGTGGCTGTGCTTCATCGCGGGCGGTTTGTGCCACGGCACCGGCCGAGAGCCCGCAAAGCAAGGCCATCAGGGCGGTGGAGAGCAATGAATGTTGGAACTCGCGCATAACGGAATCGTAACGGATTTCGGCTTCCCTGAATGAACGGGAGCCCGACACCGGCCCTCTGTGATGGGTACGTGGATGGGTTGTCGAGGTGGGATTCTGGGCCGGAGCGGTGAATTCGATCTGAATTTATCCACAGCCCGGACAGCGCCGTTCAGGTTCGGGTGACGTCAGAAGATCTCCGCCACGCAGCAGCGCAGCGAACCACCCGCAGCTTCAATGGCGTCCAGCGCCACGCTGCGCACCTGCAAGCCGGCCTCGGCCAGGGCGCGGCGCGTGGCCGGCACCAGGGCGGTGTCGGCGCCGGCACTCATCCATACGGAGTCGGCGGCCAAGGCGATGGCGTTGCCGGCGAAGGCGGCGTGTTCGGCGGGCGACAGGCGGATGCCGTGCGGGGCATATAGGGCGGCGATGGCATCGGGTACCGCCGCATCGGCGAAGCCCTGGGGGCAGATCAACGCAGCGCGTCCCGCGAGCACGGCCAACACGACATTGGCGTGGTACTCGCCCGGCGCGAGGTCGAACATCAGCGTCGCACGCAACCCAAACGCTGCGTGCATGTGCGCGGCACCGGCTTCGTCGCAGCGTTCGGACAATCCGCAGAAGCCGAGTCCACGCGCGCGGTCGATGACCAGCGAGCCGGTGAGTTCGCAGGGATGCGTTTGCGTGGACAGGTCGTGGGTCTCGTAGCCGACGACCGTGGTGAAGAAGTCGCGGATGTCGCGGCGCGTGGTTTCGCGCTGGCGCACGGCGTGGCGCATGCGGCCGACGATGAGGCGTGGCACGCCATGCACGCGCGCGGTGGCAAAGGCATTGTTGGGGAACAGGGCATCGGGCGTATCGACATCGCCGGGGAAGCAGATCACCGGCAGTTCGCTGGACAGGGCGCGCTGCAGTTCGTGGTGCTGGGTATTGGCGCAGCCGGCGTCGAAATCGGCGTCGTCATGCATGTAGCGATTGTCGGTGGCGGATTGCTCGGCACGCGCGAAGCCATCCGGCGCGACCAGGAACGCGGCGCGGGCGGTGGCGGGGCCGAAGTCGGGCGTGCAGGTGCGTGCGAAGTCGAGGAAGGCGGCGGGGTCGCGGGTGAGCATGCAGGTGTCCATCCAAGGCAGCGGGCTACGAAGCGACGCCAGTGTAAGTCCGCAACCGTAGGAGCGCCCCATGGGCGCGAGCTTCCAGCATGGATCCATCACCAAGTGACGCAGTCCGGTGGAGCGCGCCAGTACGAAGCCCATCGACGCGCCACCGCAGTCCGCACGCAAGGCATTGCGCCTCGCCTGCCCCGTCCTGATTCCCGGCCGCAACGTCCGCAGGCCTGCGCGCCGGGCAGCGGGGCTTGTGTTCGCAAGCCGCGTTGCCCCGACCGCGGCACGTGCCGGTATGCGCGTGGGGTGTCGGGACGTGCGTGCAAGCCATTTCGCCTTGCGCGCAGGTCTTGGAGCTCGGCGATCGCAAGCCTCGCAGGCTTGCGCGCAAGCCGTGGGCGTTGCGCGCGCTGCGATCCGTCTTGCGTGCGTGGCAGGTGGAGCTTGCATGTGGCATTCGCGATGCGGCCGGTGGAGTACCGCCGCGCATGCGCGTCGCTTTTGTGCTTGCAGCTGCTCTGGAATGTGAGGCGTGGCGGGGACTATGCTCGAGACGCCGGCCAAGCGGGCCGGCGTAACTGACATGGAATCACGGAGCGAATATGAGTCAGAACTTGATTGACATGAAAATGGAGAGCGACAGCCTGGCGGTCATCGACGACGCGCTGCTGACGTTGGAGTCGCAGTTCTCGGGGTTGTTGGCGCTGACCCCGGACCAGCGCCGGCAATTGACCAAGATGGGCGACAAGTCGGAGGCGTTCTGCCGGCAAACGGTCGACGTGATCGGCGAAAACCCGGGCGTGCTGTCGCGCAATTTCAATGATGAGGGCATGCGCCGCGACCTCGCCATGCTGGATGCGTTGCGCCCGCGCCTGATCCGCTTGGCGCGTTTGTACGAACGGGCCAACGACACGGAAATGGCGCTGGGCAGCGACCTGATGACCAATGCGCTGGAGGCGTACGCGTTCCTGAAAATCGCCGGCAAGGGCGAAGGCCTGGATGCCCTGCGCAAGATGCTCTCGGCACGTTTCAACCGCAGCCCCGGCAAGGCGAGTGATGCGCCGGAGGTTGCGGTGAAGTAAACACATCATGTAGTGAAGTAGTTCACAAGAGACCCCGCGATGCGGGGTCTTTCTTTGTGAGCGGCGGAAGATGGGTGTGATTGACCGCTGAGAGGGTTGCGGTGACTATCAGCTATCACCCCGAACAAGGGGGCTATCTATAGTTAGCGGCCATGTCAATTTCTCGATATCGGATACTTCTTGTTGTTTACTTCGCGCTTTTTGTTCTTTCGACTTCGGCACAGTTTATTTCCGTTGGCTACTCTTCAGAGCTGGCCGAGGCCTATGCCAAGGAGCCCGAGACATGGCTAATACAGGGATTGTGGAGGTCTCTTATCCTTGTGGTTGTTTTTTTGGTCCCATGGCTAATCAGCCTTATTGGTCTGTATTTCTTTAAGCCATGGGGTCGCGTTCTCGCTGTTTTTTCCACGGCGGTATCTCTATTGGCGTACCCATTTGTCGGCCCATCACTATCATCGGGTCTCGAGAACCTTCTTTATGAAGCACATACGATTTTATGGGGTGCAATCTTGGCCATTTCCTATTTCTCTCCCATTGCTCTGCGATTTGGCCGCTAACAATTCATTCAAGCCGAGCCCACATCAGGGCGGCGCCTAAGTGCACGCCTTCGGCTATATTCGCACTCAGTCGCCGCCCCGCTGCGGGCCGGCTTAATTCAGGCGTTAGATTGCTTTGGGGAGCAGCATGCGTTCGATTCTTCTTTCTTTGGCCTTATCAGCGTGTCTTGTCGGTTGCACTGCGGTCGAAACGATCACCGAGGGCTTCAAACACTCCCAAGAAGTCGCTGCCGACCTCGAAAAGTCCGTCGGCTCCAAGCCATTTGTCGGTTTTAACTGGTCAAATGGATCACTGACCAATGTGAGCGTCACTTTCGAGGGCATCCCGCCTGAGATATCCACTGACCAAATCGCTCAACTTAGCAGGCAGTCCATTGCTACCCGCTTTAAGCAGTCGCCCAAGCAAATTGTTATTAGCTTTACCGTTCCGGCTACGTAAGCACGCGTAGGGCGGAACCGCCGCAGGCGGAACCGCCGCAGGCGATTCCGCCGCATGTGGAGCACAAGGCGATGAAGTCGACGACCGGAGATTCCTTAGGAGGACTTACTGGTGTTCAAAGCTATCTTTCTTGCAGCGCAGTTGGCAGTTGCCCCCGAAAGCGTAGATGAAGCAAAAGCCATGGCCGATGCAAACGAAGCCAGCCTCTCCAGGGACCTGACGGAACAGCTTCTTGAATCCCAAGGCCAAGCGCTAGGTACCGCCTTGGCGGCTTGCGGTCGGCCACACATGGACCTGGCGGTATTCACAGTCGTCCTGTCCCTCAACGCCGACGGTTCGGTTAAGCGCAGCTGGCGCAAGGGTGACACCTACCTTGCCAAATGCATGCACGCGGCGCTAGATGCGTCAGGGCTTGCGGGAGAATGGCCGGAGCCGTTTTACACTTCAATTGTCCTCACGTTACGTGAGCCCTGACCATCCACCCAGGCAGCACAGGCAGTTCGATCTGGTCCACGTGCTTGGCCACCGGAGTGTTCCCTCATGATCCGACCAATCCTTGTTGCAGTTTGTCTCGCAATGACGTCACCGGCTTTTGCACAATCGGCGATCACCTTTGACGCGGCCAATGCCAAAGCAGACGCACAGGACAAGAGCGATGCCACCGCCGCATACGCCGATGCTTGGGCAGCTTTCAACAACCAGAACCACCTTGACGAGCGCGATGGCTGCTACTTCAAGGCAGACGGAGAGCTGACCCAGATCCTGGAGATTGACGCTTCAGGAAAGGTGATTGGCTACTTCGCAGACAAAGACAACGGCAGGTCCCAGTGCTGGCGCAACACCTACCTCGGCGTGGTATTTCCAAAGCCCCCATTCGCACCCTACTGGCACAGACTGGTAATGCACTGAATAGCGGAGCCCGCATGAAAGCACTCTTCCTCGCCTTGCTCATGCTCCACGCCATGCCCGCCTTCGCGGCGCACGCAGAACCGTCGCCGTTGGCAGGCCATTGGAACCTGGACGTGGGCACGCTGCCCATGCCACCGGAAATGCGCCCGAAGCAGGTCACCCTGGAGTTCCACGAAGTCCCCGACGGCAAATGGTCCACCCACGTCGAGATCATCGACCAGAACGACAACCGGATGCATTCGGACACCACCTTGGCACTCGACGGCACCCCAGGCCGCGCCACCGGCACCTACTGGGTGGACGTGCTGGCCGCAAAGATGCCGTCCCCCGACGTACTGGTCATGCAGTTCGTCTACGAAGGCATCCCACGCTCCACGCGCATCTACACCGTGAGCGCCGACGGTAACGTGCTGACCGAGACCGAAGCCTATTTCAAGGAAGACGGCACCCCCGTCATGCGCACCGCCCAGTTCACGCGCACACCCGGCAAGTGACACGTCCCGCATAAACCACTGCACCGGAAGCCTCCATGGACAATGAATATCTCGGGTCCTGCTTGTGCGGAACGGTGCGCTTCCGCATCGACGGCGCGTTCGAACGCTTCTATCTTTGCTAATGCGAACACTGCCGCAAGGGCTCCGGCTCCGCCCACAGCGCCAACCTGTTTTCAAACACGGCCCGACTGTCGTGGCTGTCCGGGAAAGACAACGTCACGACCTACAACTTGCCGCAGACACGGCACACGAAGTCGTTCTGCGCCACCTGCGGCTCCGCCCTGCCCTATTCGATGGGAACCCTGCTGGTCGTACCGGCAGGCAGCCTGGATAGCCCATTGTCCATCACGCCCGACGCACGCATTTTTTTCGCAAGCAAGGCAGCATGGAATCAGGACTCTGCCAACCTGCCAAGCTTCGACAGCTATCCATCTTGACGTTGCAGTGGCTTGGCCAGCGATGCGCTGACCACTCGACATCACGGCGGAATTTCAAAGGCGAGGCAGGTCATCACCGGCACAGATTCCACCCGCGCATGCACTGTCGGCGGCAACTTGCCCGAGCCGGAGTGATACTGTAGTGTCACTCCATGCGCACCGAACTCGTCACCACGCTCAAGCGTCAAGCCACCGAACTCCTTGCGGATGTGGAACGGGACAAGCAACCGATCCTCATTACCCAGCACGGCCTGCCTAGCGCATACCTGCTGGACGTTGAAACCTATCAACTGATGCAACAACGCATGGCCATCCTTGAGGGGATCGCGCGTGGTGAGCAGGCCATTGCCGAAGGCCGCGTGGCCACCCAGGCACAGGCCCGGAAGCGCCTGGCCAGATGGTTGAAATAGTCTGGTCGGAGCCAGCACTGGCTGATCTGGATGCAATTGCCGACTACATCGCACTTGAGAATCCGACAGCCGCCTCGGAGCTTGTCAAGCGTGTCTTTGACCATATCGACCAGCTCGCTGACCATCCTGACAGCGGTAGTCGTCCGCAAGAACTCCGACGCTCCCGCTATCGCCAGATAGTGGAGCCGCCCTGCCGTGTCTTGTATCGATACGACGGACATAAGGTATTCATCCTGCATGTCATGCGTGCGGAACGCCTCCTGCGCAAAGGGCAACTTGCGGCTCGCGCAAAACAATCAAAGGCCTGACGATTCGTCCAATTCGAATGCGCCACATGAATCGACCAGATTTTATGTCGCCAGTCACGAGCCCGGCCAGAATCCGCCCACGCGAAATTGTTACACCCAGCGGCCTATAATCCGCCGCAATGAATTCCCCCTGGATAGACAGCCTGCTCGCCTGGATCGCCGCACATCCAGTGGGCGCGGGCCTGGTGATCTTCGGCATCGCGTTCTGCGACGCCATGATCCTGCTCGGCGCCATCGTGCCTGCCCTGCCCCTGCTGTTTGCGGTGGGCGTGCTGATTGGCCTGGGTGAAATCTCCGGCCCCTACGCACTGATATGCGCCGTGCTGGGTGCCTTCGTCGGCGATGCCATCAGCTTCTGGGTCGGGCGCCGCTGGGGGCCGCAGCTCCGCAACCACTGGCCATTTCGCAAATACCCGCAACTGCTGGACCGTGGCGAAGTCATGTTCCGCCGCAACGCCATCAAGAGCATCGTCATTGCGCGCTACGTCGGGCCGATCCGCCCGTTCGTGCCCGCCATCGCCGGCATGTTGAACATGCCCGTGCGCCGCTATATTCCCGTCAGCATCTTCGCCGCCATCAGCTGGGCCGTACTGTTCCTGGGGCCGGGCTGGATGCTGGGCCAGGCCTATGAAGCCGTGGCCGCCGTCGCCGGCCGCCTCGCCCTGGTGATCGGCCTGCTGCTGATGGTGCTGGCGCTGGCCTGGGCACTGGTGCTGTACACCTACCGCTGGTTCGCCGCGCATGCCGACAACCTGCTGGCGCGTGCGCTGGCGTGGTCGCACGAGCACCCGGTGCTGGGGCGTTACTCGATGGCGGTGTTCGACCCGCAGCGGCGGGAATCCGTATCGCTCGCCTTGCTGGCGGTAATGCTGATCGCCTTCGGCTGGATCGCGTTCGCCTTCCTTGCACTGGTGATCGGCCACGGCGAACCGCTGGCGGTCGACCTGGCCATCCACGAATCCATGCTGGCCCTGCGCAATCCGCTGGCCGACCACCCGATGGCCGCGTTGGCCTCGCTGGGCGATGCCGAAGTGCTCACGCCCGCCTCGCTGCTGGTGCTGGGGTACCTGACCTGGCGCAAGCGCTGGATGGCCGCCGCGCATTGGCTGGCGGCGCTGGCGTTCGGACTCGCATTGACCGCATGGCTGGGCGCGATGGTGGATTTCCCGCGGCCGCCGGCGGTGGCGACTGGTTTCAGCTTCCCGTCGATCCCCATCACCATGGCGACCATCTGCTTCGGCTTCTTCGCCGTGCTGATCGCGCGCGAGCTGCCGGGACGCAAGCGCATCTGGCCGTACATGGTGTCGGGCATCGTGGTGGCGCTGGTCGGGTTCGCACGCATCTACCTGGGCGCGCACTGGCTGAGCGACGTCATCGGCGGCATGTTGCTGGGCATCTTCTGGCTGCTGGTGCTGGGCATCGCCTACCGCCGCCGCACCGTGCGCTCGTTCTGGATGAAACCGTTGGCGATTTTGTTCTACGGCGCGATCGCCATCGCCGCGCTGTGGCATGCGCCGCGCAACATCACGCCGATGCTGGCGCAGTTCGAAGTGCCGCAGGCGACACGCAGCATGGCGCTGGACGCATGGTGGGAAACCGATTGGCAACAGCTGCCGGCGCGGCGCAATGAATTCGACGACGAACAGCGCTGGCCGCTGGACGTGCAAGTCGCCGGTTCGCTGCAACCCTTGCGCCTGCAGCTGCAATCCCAGGGCTGGCGCGTGCAGGAACAGGCCGGTTGGCAGGAAGCATTGAACCTGCTGGACAGCGACGTGCCGGATGCGCGGCAACCGGTATTGCCTGCGACCCTGGACACGCATGCGGAAAGCCTGCTGATGCTGCGTGATGGCGAACATCCCGGCGAGCTGCTGGCCCTGCGCCTGTGGGCGGCACCCGTGCAACTGCAGCCGGGCGACCCTTCGACAGGCTCAGGGCAGGCGCTACCGCTGTGGCTGGGAAGCGCGCAGACCCTGCAACACAAGCGCGCGTTCGATTACATCGGCATGTGGCGGCCGCTGGCCGAAGCGGATTCGTCGCTGGATGCGTTGATTGCGGACGCCGGCTCGCTGCCGCACCGCGTCGCAGCGCATCCGGGCTCCGAGCTGCCTGTGTTGCGTATCCGCACCGATGCGATGAAACCCGGCGAACGGTAGGAGCGCCCCATGGGCGCGAGCTTTTGATCTTGTCGCAACGTGTAAAGCTTCAGGAGCTCGCGCCCATGGGGCGCTCCTACCTGGTGTCTACGGCATCAGCTGCAGCAGCTGGTCCAGGCGTGCGTGCGGGTCATCCAGCTGCAACAACGCGAGGCGCTGCGCGTCGCCGATCGGCATGAATTCGGCAAGTCGCCAGCTGACCCACGACGCATCGTCGAAACGGGCGTTGCTGACCTTGCTGTGTTCACCGCCGACTTTTTCGAGGAAGTGCTGCAGCAACGTTGCCAACAGTGAATGCTCGGGGCGCAGGGGGTCGTCGATGTCGGCCTCGCGCCATTGCACGTCGCCCATCACCAGGCCGTTGTCGCGCACCCGGGTGCGGTCTACATGGAAGCGCCGCGCGCCGCGCACCTGCAAGGTCAGCAGGCCATCGTCACCGGTACCGAAATCCTCGATCACCGCCTCGGTGCCGAAGGCTGCGGGCGTGGCCGCTGTGCCGGCCTCGTCACCTTCCAGGATCAGGCAGATGCCGAAGCCGCGACCGTTGCGCCCGCAATCGCTGACCATGTCCAGGTAACGCCGCTCGAACAGACGCAGGCCCAGCGCCGCGCCCGGCAGCAGCACGGTATGCAGGGGAAACAATGGCAGCGGTTCATTCATCGGCATGCGTGATCGTAGCGTGCGCCATGCGCACGATCCAGCATCGTGAGGCTGACTGCACCCTACGCGCGGCATCGCATTGCGCGATCGTGCTCACGGCGCAGACTGCAAAAAAAACGGCCGCCCCGAAGGACGGCCGCATTACGTCATTGAAAGACGGAATCAGTTGGTCACGGCCCTGCGTGCGTTCACGCGGCCCGCACCGAAGGTTTCGTCGTTGCCCGGCTTGCCCAGGTCATCGGCCGAGGCCCGAAGGATCCGCTCGACCGCCGCCGGCGACAACTCGCCGCCATGCTTGCCGACGATCAATGCCGCGACGCCGGCAACATGCGGAGCCGCCATGCTGGTGCCGGCCGACCAACCGTAGCCGCCCGTGCCCGAGGTGGTGCTGAACACCATGTCCCAGACCCAGCACGGGCGCACGATTCCCTTGAACGTGCAGTTCTCGGTGCCCGGGTAATCGAAGTTGCCGCCGGGCGCGGCGAAATCAATCGCCGATTGGCCGTAGTTGCTGTAGCTGGCGCGCACGTCGAAGTCCGTATTCGACGGGTTCTTCAACCATGCGATCGGGCCCAGCGCACTTACCGCGATCACGCCCGGCAACTGCGCCGGGAAGGCACGCAGGTTCTGGGTAGTGCACACGCCATCGTTGTCGCACACGCGGCCGCTGTCCTGGTCCAGGTTGCGACCGTCGTTGCCTGCCGACGCCACGACCGTGGCGTTCTGGCGATTCGCATAGCGCGTGGCGCGACCCGTGGCATTGATGAGTTCAGCCACTTCCTTGCCGCCTACCTGCAAGCCACCATTGACACCCAGGCTCATGTTGATGACGTCGGCACCGGCATCCGCCGCATACACGATGCCCTGGATGATGGCGGCGAAGCTGCCGCTGCCGGTGGCCGGGTCCAGCACCTTGACCGCGATCAGTTCGGCCCGCGGCGCGACGCCTATCGTGCCGATGCCGTTATCGGCCGCGCCGATGGTGCCCATGGTGTGGGTACCGTGCGTGCTGGTGCCGGCCGCGTTGCAGTGGTTCTGCCCGGCCACGAACGAAATCGATTTGGCTGCGTTGAGGTTGGGTGCGATGTCCACGTGCTGGCAGAAGACGCCGGAATCAAGCACGGCGACGGTGGCGCCCTGGCCGCGGTAGCCGGCGTTCCATGCGCCTGCTGCGTCAATCGCGGCATGGCCCCATTGGAAATCGAAGAACGCATCGTTGTCGCCGGAGGCAGGCGGATTGGCGAAATCCGCCTGGATTTCTTCCTTGGCTTCGGCCAGGTCGAACTGGATCGCGACGTCGGCTACCGCGGAACGCACCGCTGGGATCTTGGCGGCGTTGGCACTGAAGGCCGGGTTGTCGGATTCAATGATCGCAACGCCGATCTGCGGCAGCCGCGCCACGATGCGACCGCCTGCCGCCTCGATTTTCTTCGCCAGCTGGGAATCGAAACTGTTGGTCTTGGCGGAGACGACATAGGTGGCGGCCTGCGCCGCACCGGCAATGGCAAATGAAGCGATCGCAAGCCCGATGGCCTGAGCAAGTTTCTGCATGGAAGAACTCCCTTGGGTGGAATGGGACACGGCGGGGGCCGTGCGTAGCCAGACTCTATACCCTCCGGGCCATGCAACGCGGCTACGTCATGCGCACGCAAAACAGGACACGTCTCAGATTAATCCGCCGCATCCGCGCGCATACCCAAAAACACGGGAAATCCACGTGCCGGCGACTAGGCGCGGAACGCCGTGGTGGCTACAACGCGGCCAGGAATCGCCGCGGCGCACCATCGAAACCACCGTTGGACATGAAGACCACGTGGTCACCGCCGCGCGTGATCGCTTTCAGCTGCTCGATCAACGCATCGGCATCGGCCACGGTGTGTGCGTCACCACGGATCGCGGCCACGACCTTGCCTGCATCCCACGCAAGTTCCGGGCGATGCAGGAAGACCACGGCATCCGCGCCGTCCAGCGACGGCGCCAGCGCCTCGGCGTGCGCACCCAGGCGCATGGAATTGCTGCGCGGCTCCATGGCGACCACGATGCGCGCGGTACCGACTTTTGCACGCAATCCTTGCAGCGTGGTCTGGATCGCCGTGGGGTGATGGGCGAAATCGTCATAGATGGTGATGCCATTGGCGGTGCCGATGACTTCCAGGCGCCGCTTGACGCTGTGGAAACCGGCGAGCGCGGGAATCACGCGGGCGATATCCACGCCGACCGCATGCACCGCGGCCAATGCCGCCAGTCCGTTGAGCACGTTGTGGTTGCCGAGCATCGGCCAGTGCACCTGGCCGATCTCGACGCCGTTATGCAGCACGACGAAGACGCTGCCGTCTTCGTTCACCAGGCGCGCGCTCCACTCCAGTGACGGGTCGAAGCCGAAGCGTTCCACCGGCGTCCAGCAGCCCATCGCCAAGACTTCAGCAAGGCGCGCGTCATTGCCGTTGACGATCAGGCGGCCGCGACGCGGCACCGTGCGCACCAGGTGGTGGAACTGGCGCTGGATGGCGGCGATGTCGGGGAAGATGTCGGCGTGGTCGTATTCCAGGTTGTTGAGGATCGCCACCAGCGGCCGGTAGTGCACGAACTTGCTGCGCTTGTCGAAGAAGGCGGTGTCGTATTCGTCCGCTTCGACAGCGAATTCCTTGCCGTTGCCCACGCGCGCGGACACGCCGAAGTCTTCGGCCACGCCACCAATCAGGAAACCGGGACTGCGGCCGGCGGCTTCGAGGAGATAGGCGAGGATGGTGGTGGTGGTGGTCTTGCCGTGGGTGCCCGCGACCGCGATGGTGTCGCGACCGGGCAACACGTTTTCCGCAAGCCATTGCGCACCCGAGGTGTACTTGCGACCCGCATCCAGCACGGCTTCGACAGCGGCGTTGCCGCGCGAGAGCGCATTGCCGACCACGATTTCGTCGCAGTCATCGGAAATATTTTCCGGCAGGTAGCCTTGTGCGAACGGAATGCCCAGCGTTTCCAGCTGCGTGGACATGGGCGGATAGATGGCCTGGTCACTGCCTTCGACCGCATGGCCAAGTTCGCGCGCCAAGGCGGCGACACCGCCCATGAAGGTACCGGCGATGCCGAGGATATGGAGTTTGCTCATGGGGCAATTGTCGCCCGATTCCCGCAAGAACTGTAGGAGCGCCCCATGGGCGCGAGCTCTTGCTCGTGATCCCGCAACAAAGAGCTCGCGCCCATGGGGCGCTCCTACCAACGGATTGGGTCAACCGACTTCTTTGGCTGGCGACAGCGCTTCGACCAGGCGGGTGAACACTTCGTCCAGCGCGCCGACGCCATTCACCACGGTCAGCTGGCCGTGCTGGCGGTAATAGTCGATGACCGGGGCGGTCTGGCTGGTGTACTTGTCCAGGCGATTGCGCACCACGTCAGGCGTGTCATCCGCACGCCCTTCGGCAGCGGCCCGGCCGGCGATGCGTTCCACCAGCAGGTCGGTGGGCACTTCAAGCTGCACGGCGTAGTCCATCGGCTGGCCAAGCTTCTTCAGCAGCTCACCCAACGCATCGGCCTGCACCTGGTTGCGCGGATAGCCGTCCAGGATGAAACCGTTGGCGGTGTCGGGGCGGGCGAAGCGGTCTTCCAGCATGCCCAGCAGGATTTCGTCGCTGACGAAATCACCGCGCGCCATCACTTCCTTGGCCTGCATGCCCAGCGGGCTGCCGGCGGCCACTTCGGCACGCAACAGGTCACCGGTGGAGATGTGCGGGACCTGCAGGTAATCCTTGAGGCGCGCCGCCTGCGTGCCCTTGCCCGACCCGGGCGGGCCCAGTAGAACCAATCGCATTGCCTGACTCCCAAAGCAAAAAATATCCGGTGGGCGGGCAGCGGCGCTAGACTTCACCCGCGCCAGCGCGACCCCGCGCTATGGCCCAAGCTTACCGCATCCCACCAATCCGGAACGAACCCGACCATGGTTGCAGGCACCCTACTTTATGCTCAGTCCGGCGGTGTCACCGCCGTCATCAACGCCTCCGCTTCGGCCGTGATCAGCGAAGCACGCGCCCGTAAGGTCAAGGTCCTGGCGGCCCGCAACGGCATCCTGGGGGCGCTGCGCGAAGACCTGATCGACACCAGCAAGGAATCCGCCGCGGCCATCCGCGCGCTCGCGCATACGCCGGGCGGGGCCTTCGGTTCCTGCCGCTACAAGCTGAAGTCGCTGGACGTGGACAAGGCCAAGTACGAGCGCCTGCTGGAAGTATTCAAGGCCCACGACGTGCGCTACTTCCTCTACAACGGCGGCAACGATTCGGCCGACACCGCGCTGAAGGTGTCGCAGCTGGCCAAGGCCTACGACTACCCGCTGACCTGCATCGGCGTGCCCAAGACGGTGGACAACGACCTGGCCGTCACCGACACCTGCCCGGGCTTCGGTTCTGCGGCGAAGTACACCGCCGTTTCGGTGCGCGAAGCCGCGCTGGACGTGGCCGCGATGGCCGAAACCTCGACCAAGGTGTTCGTCTATGAAGCCATGGGTCGCCACGCCGGCTGGCTGGCGGCAGCGGCGGGACTTGCCGGCAAGAACCCGGACGAGGCGCCGCAGATCATCCTGTTCCCCGAGCGCGCCTATGACGAGGCCGCGTTCCTCGCGCAGGTGAAGAAAGTGGTGGCCAAGGTCGGCTGGTGCGTGGTGGTGGCCAGCGAAGGCATCCAGTACGCCGATGGCCGCTTCGTCGCCGATGCGGGTGGCGGCAAGGATTCGTTCGGGCATACGCAACTCGGTGGCGTTGCTTCGTACCTGGCGGGCCGCGTGAAGAACGAACTCGGCATGAAGGTGCACTGGACCCTGCCCGATTACCTGCAGCGCTCCGCACGCCACATCGCGTCCAAGAGCGACTGGGAGCAGGCGCAGGCCGCGGGCAAGGCGGCGGTGCAGTTCGCATTGAAGGGTCAGAACGCGGTGATGCCGGTGATCGTGCGCACCTCGGATGCACCGTACAAGTGGAAGATCGAAGCCGCGCCGCTGACCAAGGTGGCCAACCACGAGAAGAAAATGCCGAACAGCTTCATCCGCAAGGACGGCTACGGCATCACTGCCGCTGCCCGCACCTACCTGGAGCCGCTGATCCGCGGCGAAGCCTACCCGCCGTACGGACGCGATGGGCTGCCGGCCTATGTGTCGCTGAAGAACGTGGCGGTGAAGAAGAAACTGCCGAACTGGGAAGGCTGATGGCGTAGGGTGGGCCTCGGCCCACCATTGCCATCTCCCAATTTGTGATGGCCCCGACAGCAAGCGGTGGGCCAAAGCCCACCCTACCCCTGGCTGTCTGGCGGCGGACAGGGCATCCGGGTCATACTCGGCCTGCTCCAGGGATTGCTGAACACACGCGACACGGGCCGCCGGGACACTGATTCGTTCCGCGTGGTCGCCAAGTCTGCTGCCTGTTTCGAGTGACTTGCCCGGTTTGCGTACCCCGTTCTTCAAGCAGTTCGCTGGATGTCTATCCACAACCTTGGGAGGGGTCATGCTGGAACAACACGGTTTGACGTTGGCGCTGGTCTGCGCCGCGGTAGCAATCATCTACGGCATCATTTCAACGCGCTGGATACTCAGGCAGTCCGCAGGCAATGCGCGCATGCAGGAGATCTCGGCGGCGATCCAGGAAGGCGCGAGCGCCTACCTCAACCGGCAATACACCACCATCGGCATCGCCGGCGCGGTGCTGTTCCTGCTGGTCGGCTTCTTCCTCAACTGGCCTACCGCGATCGGCTTCCTGATCGGCGCGGTGCTGTCCGGCGCGGCCGGTTACATCGGCATGAACGTGTCGGTGCGCGCCAACGTGCGCACCGCGCAGGCCGCGCACCAGGGCATTGGCCCGGCCATGGACGTCGCCTTCCGCGGCGGTGCCATCACCGGCATGCTGGTGGTCGGCCTGGGCCTGCTGGGCGTGGCGGGTTATTTCGCCGTGCTCCACCTGCACATGGGCTATTCCGAAGCCGACACCCTGCATGCGCTGGTCGGCCTGGCCTTCGGTTCCTCGCTGATCTCGATCTTCGCGCGCCTGGGCGGCGGCATCTTCACCAAGGGCGCCGACGTCGGCGCCGACCTGGTGGGCAAGGTGGAGGCCGGCATCCCCGAGGATGACCCGCGCAACCCGGCGGTGATCGCCGACAACGTGGGCGACAACGTGGGCGACTGCGCCGGCATGGCCGCGGACCTGTTCGAAACCTACGCGGTCACCATCATCGCCACTATGCTGCTGGGCGGCTTGATGGCGGCGCAAGTAGGCGCGCATGCCGTGCTGTACCCGCTGGTGCTGGGCGGCGTGTCGATCATCGCGTCGATCATCGGCGCGTTCTTCGTCAAGGTGAAGGAAGGCGGCTCGATCATGGGCGCGCTGTACAAGGGCGTGATCGTGTCGGCCGTGCTGGCCGCGATCGCGTTCTATCCCATCACCATGCAGCTGATGGCGGATTCCAGCTTCGGCGCGATGAACCTGTACTGGTGCGCGCTGATCGGGCTGGTGCTGACCGGCGCGATCGTGTGGATCACCGAGTACTACACCGGCACCCAGTTCAAGCCGGTGCAACACGTGGCTGCGGCATCGACCACCGGCCATGGCACCAACATCATCGCCGGCTTGGGCATCTCCATGAAATCCACCGCGCTGCCCGTGATCGCGGTGTGCGTGGCCATCTGGGGTGCGTATGCACTGGGCGGCCTCTACGGCATCGCCATCGCCGCCACCGCGATGCTGTCGATGGCCGGCATGATCGTGGCGCTGGATGCCTACGGCCCGATCACCGACAACGCCGGCGGCATCGCGGAAATGGCGGAACTGCCGCCTGAAATCCGCGCAATTACTGACCCGCTCGATGCCGTGGGCAACACCACCAAGGCCGTGACCAAGGGCTACGCCATCGGTTCGGCCGCGCTGGCCGCGCTGGTGCTGTTCGCCGATTACACCCACAACCTGCAGACGGCCAACCCGGGCAGCGTGTTCACCTTCGACCTGTCCAACCACATGGTCATCATCGGCCTGTTGATCGGCGGCCTGATCCCGTATCTGTTCGGCGCCATGGCGATGGAAGCCGTGGGCCGCGCGGCGGGTTCGGTGGTGGAAGAAGTACGTCGCCAGTTCCGCGAGATCCCCGGGATCATGGAAGGCACCGGCAAGCCGGACTACAGCCGGGCCGTGGACATGCTGACCAAGTCGGCGATCAAGGAAATGATCGTGCCGTCGCTGCTGCCGGTCGCGGTACCGGTGGTCGTGGGCCTGC
This sequence comes from uncultured Lysobacteraceae bacterium, assembly GCA_937897645.1. Taxonomy (GTDB): domain Bacteria; phylum Pseudomonadota; class Gammaproteobacteria; order Xanthomonadales; family Xanthomonadaceae; genus Pseudoxanthomonas_A. The sequence continues at coordinate 279 of CALCNV010000084.1, read as the reverse complement.
TGCTGGGGCCGCAGGCGCTAGGCGGATTGCTGATCGGCACGATCGTCACCGGCCTGTTCGTGGCGATTTCCATGACCACCGGTGGCGGTGCCTGGGACAACGCCAAGAAGTACATCGAGGACGGCCACCACGGCGGCAAGGGGTCCGAGGCGCACAAGGCCGCGGTCACCGGCGACACCGTCGGCGACCCGTACAAGGACACGGCTGGCCCCGCGATCAATCCGCTGATCAAGATCATCAACATCGTCGCCCTGCTGCTGGTGCCGGTGCTGCCGGTCA
>CALCNV010000083.1 GCA_937897645.1 uncultured Lysobacteraceae bacterium | reverse complement strand
TCCTCACTTCCCGTTCCTCGTTCCTAGCCCCACCCCTCCGCCCTGCTATCGTGCCCGCTGCCCACCCAACGGACCCAACGTGAGCGAACTGCAAGACCTGGCCGCGCTGATCCGCGCCAACACGCCACTCATCGTCATCGAAACCCAGGACGAGGCCCGCATCGTCGAGCTGTTCCGCCAGGCCCTGTCACAGGTCTGGCGCGCCCTGTACCGCTGGTCGATCACCGAGGGCCTGCGCCGCATCGACATGGACCGCGAAGACGAGGCCGAAGGCCCGCCCGACGCCAGCGCCGCCCTGCAGGCCATGAAACAGGCCGAGCAACGCGGCATCTACCTGCTGCTGGATTTCCACCCCTACCTTGGCTACGCCAGCAGCCAGCGCCAGCTGCGCGACATCGTCCAGCGTCGCCACTGCCAGCCACACGTGGTGGTGCTGCTCGGCGCGAAGGTGGAACTGTCGCCGGAACTGGAAGCCGTCGCGGTGCGTTTCAGCCCGCGCCTGCCGGATGCCAACGCACTGCTGAAGATGGTGCGCGAGGAAGCAACCGACTACGCGAAGGAGAACGGCGGCCGTCGGGTCGAAGCCGACAGCGAAGCCGTGCAGCAGATCATCCGCAACCTGCAGGGCCTGAGTCTTTCGGATGCGCGCCGCATTGCGCGCCAGCTGATCTATGACGATGGGGCCTTGAGTGCCGCCGACCTGCCGCAGCTGGCGAAACTGAAGTTCGAGCTGCTCAACCGCAGCGGCCACCTGCATTACGAATACGACACCGCGCGCTTCAACGAAGTCGCCGGTGCCAGGCGCCTGAAGCGCTGGATCGCACAGCGCCGCGAGGTCTTCGTCACCGGCAAGGCGCCGCCCGGGCTGGATGCGCCCAAGGGCATGCTGCTGTTGGGTGTGCAGGGCTGCGGCAAGTCGATGCTGGCCAAGGCCACCGCGGGCGGCTTCGGCGTGCCCTTGTTGCGGCTGGATTTCGGCACGCTGTACGACAAGTACCACGGCGAGACCGAGAAGAACCTGCGCGGCGCGTTGGCCGCGGCCGAGCAACTGGCACCGTGCGTGCTGTGGATCGACGAGATCGAAAAAGGCCTGGCCAGCAGCGGCAGTGGCGAGGACGGCGGCGTGTCACGGCGCGTGCTGGGTTACCTGCTGACGTGGATGGCGGAACGCAAGGGCGCGGTCTTCATCGTGGCCACCGCCAACCAGGTGCATGACCTGCCTGCCGAGTTGTTGCGCAAGGGCCGCTTCGACGAAATCTTTTTCGTCGATCTGCCCGATGCAGCAGCACGCACCGAGGTGCTGAACGTGCATCTTGCGCGACGCCAGTTGGACGCCGCTGGTTTCGACCTGGTGGCGTTGAGCGCGGCATCGGATGGGTTTTCCGGCGCGGAGATCGAACAGGCAATCGTCTCCGCGCTGTACACCGCGCATGCCGAAACGAAGCCCGTGGACACCGACATGCTGCTGCACGAAATCCGCAACACGCGCCCGCTGTCCGTGGTCATGGCCGAGCAGGTGAACGCCTTGCGTGCCTGGGCCAGCGAGCGCACCGTCCCCGCGGACTGAGGCAGAGGGCTGGCGTAGGAGCGACGTAAGTCGCGAGGGGCCTTTCCTGGTAATGCCCCATCGCGACTTACGTCGCTCCTACGCGCCCCTCCGTACTATTCGCGTGCTCAGGAATGGGTTATCCATCGCAGCACCCACACCCACGCCGGCAAGGTGACCAGCGACAACAGGATGCCGTAACCGACCAGCGCCGCCGCCAAACGTGG
>CALCNV010000082.1 GCA_937897645.1 uncultured Lysobacteraceae bacterium | reverse complement strand
CTCGACCCCGACCTTGGCAAGGTCGTGCTCTACCAACTGAGCTATTCCCGCGTTGTGAGGGGCGGAATTTTACCGTCCTTACGCGAACTGTCAACCGCTGCTTGTTCATCCTCGCGCAAAGTGGGCCATGCCGCGTGCAAATACTGGGCGCCGGACCACAGCGTCAGCACGGCGGCGACCGCCAACAGCCAGTCGCCGATGCGGAAAACCACGTCGCCCATCCAGATATCGACCTCCGGCGCGCTGGGTGGCGTCACCGAGTACAGCAGGCAACCCAAAGCCACCATCTGCACGATGGTCTTGAACTTGCCCATGGGCGCGACCTTGACCTTGGCGCGCTGGCCCATGCCGGCCATCCACTCGCGCAATGCGGACACTGCTATTTCCCGGCCCACGATCACCGCGGCCCAGAAGGCCATCCACGGCGTGGGGTGGCCCTGCACGATCAGGAACAGCGCCACGGCCACCATCAGTTTGTCGGCGACCGGATCCAGGAACGCACCGAAGGCCGAGAACTGGTTGTAGCGACGCGCGATCCAGCCATCCAGCCAGTCGGTCAGCGCGGCGAACACGAATACGAACACCGCGGCGAAATTGCTCCAGGAGTACGGCAGGTAGAACACCACGACCAGCACCGGGATCAACACGATCCGCAGCAGGGTCAACCAGGTAGGGATGGTCAACTTCATCGCGTGCGCTACTCGTTTCCTGTCGTGGCCGGCGCCGGGGGTGCCGCCAGCCCATGCAGGTTAGCGTAGATTCGCTGGGCCAGTGCATCGTTGATGCCTTCGACGCGCGCGATCTCGTCCACCGCCGCGGCTTTCAGCCCCGCCAGTCCACCGAAATGCTTGAGCAGGCTGGCGCGTCGGCGCGGACCGATGCCGGCGATGTCTTCCAACTTGCTGGTGGTGCGCGCCTTCTGGCGCTTGCCGCGGTGGCCGGTGATGGCGAAGCGGTGCGCCTCGTCACGCACCTGCTGCACCAGTTGCAGGGCCGGCGATGCCGCACCCGGCTGTACTTCACGACCATCGGCCAGGATCAGGGTCTCGTGGCCCGCACGGCGCTCTTCGCCCTTGGCCACGCCGACCAGCACCACGCTGTCCACGCCCAGTTCGGCCAGGGCTTCGCGCGCCTGCGTGAGTTGCCCGGCGCCGCCATCGATCAGCAGCACGTCGGGCAGCACGCCACCCTCTTCCACTGCCTTGCGGAAGCGACGTTCGATGGCTTGGCGCATGGCCGCATAGTCGTCGCCCGGCTCGATGCCGGTGATGTTGTAGCGCCGGTATTGCGCACGCACCGGGCCTGCGGCATCGAAGACCACGCAGGAGGCCACCGTCGCCTCGCCCATGGTGTGGCTGATGTCGAAGCATTCGATGCGTTTGGCCGGCTCGCCCAGGCCCAGCAAATCACGCAGGGCTTCGCCGCGCACCTGCTGCGCGTTGCGACTGGAGAGCTCGCTGGCCAGGGTGATTTCCGCATTGCGCGTGGCCAGGTCCAGGTAACCGGCACGCTCGCCGCGCACGTTCCACTTCAGCTGCACCTTGCGCTCCGCCGACGCCGACAAGGCGGTTTCGATGAGCGCCGCGTCGGGGATTTCCCGGTCCAGCACGATTTCCTGCGGCGGGGTCTGTTCGGCGTAGTACTGCGATACGAAGGCGGCCAGCACCTCGGCCGGGTTGTCCTCGCCATGGGTACGCGGGAAGAAGGCGCGCGTGCCCAGGTTGCGTCCGTCACGGAACGCCAGCAGCAGCACGCACGCGCTGGTGCCCTGCATGGCGCAGGCCAGCACGTCGAGGTCGGCGGCGCGGCCATCCACGTACTGGCGCGCCTGCATGCTGCGCAGCGAGCCGACCAGGTCACGCAGGCGCGCAGCTTCCTCGAATTCCAGGCGCTGGCTGGCGTCTTCCATCGCCGCGCCCAGTTCGTCGGTCAGTTCGTCACTGCGTCCGTCGAGGAACAGGCCGGCACGGCGCACGGCCTGGGCGTAATCGCCGGCAGGTACCCGGTCGACGCACGGTGCGCTGCAGCGGCCGATCTGGTGCTGCAGGCAGGGCCGGGTGCGGTTGCGGAACACGCTGTCTTCGCAATTGCGGATCTTGAACAGCTTCTGCATCAGGTTGAGGGTGTCGCGCACCGCGCCCACGCCGGGATACGGGCCGAAGTAACGTCCGGGCACCGCGCGCGGACCGCGGTGCATGGCAATGCGCGGCCAGGTTTCCTGGGTCAGCAGGATGTACGGGTAACTCTTGTCGTCGCGCAGCGACACGTTGTAGCGCGGGGCCAGCGACTTGATCAGCTGGTTTTCCAGCAGCAGCGCCTCGCCTTCGGTGCGGGTGACGGTGACGTCCATGCGCGCTACCTGCGCCAGCATGGCGTGGATGCGCGGGGTCTTGGGCGTGTTGTTGAAGTAGCTGGACACCCGCTTGCGCAGTGCACCGGCCTTGCCCACGTACAGCAGGCTATCGTCGGCCGCATACATGCGGTACACGCCGGGCGCCGTGCTCAGCGCAGCGGCATAGGCCTTGCCATCGAAATCGCCTGCCACGCCGCCCACGCGCCGGTCACCCGTCAATCGACACCGGTTCCAGCACGCCGCTGGCGATATCGAAACGCAGCACCGCATGCGCGTCGGTTTCCGCGATCCACAGCGCGCCTGCGGAAATGGCCAGGCCGGCCGGACCCTGCAGCTTGCGTGGCAGCGAGACCGTGGAGAGTTCGCCACCACCCAGGCGCAGGCTGCGCAGGCAGCCGTTGCCGGTATCGGCGATCCACAGCACCGGGGAATCCGGGCTGAGGGCCAGCGCCTGCGGGTTCTGCAGGCGGGCCAGCTCGCGCGGACCGTCGGCATCGCCGAAATCCCACATGCCCTGCCCCAGCAACGTCTGCACGGTGTCGTTGCGCAATTGCATGGAACGCACCGAAGAACCCAGCGCATCGCAGACATAGAGCATCTGCTGCACCACGGCCAACGCCATCGGCTGTGCGAATGCCGCGGCCGACCCCATGCCATCGCGGACGTCGAGCTGGCCCGAACCTGCGCGGCAAGCGAGGTCGCCACGCGCCAGGGAATAGGTCCACACGCGGTTGTCGCCTGCCAGCGCGATATGCACGTCGCTGTCGGTGGCCGCGACCGCCAGCGGCTGGTTGAGTGCGATATCGCGTGGATTGGCCACCGGACCGGCGACCGGTTCGCCGGCGCGGCCATTGCCGCACAGGGTTTCCACGCGGCCGGCACTCAGCACGATGCGACGCAGCGCGTGGTTGCCGCTGTCGGCCACGTACAGCACGTCGCGCGCCAGGGCCAGGCCGTGCGGGCGCCGGAACGCGGCGTGTTCGAGTTCACCGTCGATGAAGTCCGCCGTGCCCATGCCGAATTGGCGCAGCACGCGCCCGGCGTGGTTGCATTCCAGGACGCGGTGGTGGCCGCTGTCGGCGACATACAGGCGGTCCGCGGATGCCGCGATGCCCACCGGGAAGCGCAGTGCCGATTGCGGCTCGGGATTCGACTCCAGGGAGCGGCGCGCGTCATCATCATGCGGCTGCGGCAATGCATCGCACAGCGCCGCCAGCGGCCGCTCCAGTTGCGCGATGGAATCCAGCCCGACCACGCGCTCGCGTACCTGCCCGTGGGCATCGATCAACAGCACGCTGGGCCAGGTGTCCACGCCGAAGCGCTGCCACGCGCGCCAATCGCCGTCATGGGCAATGGGAAACGTGATGCCCTGCCGACGCAGCTGCTTGAGCACGTTCTGTGGATCGCGCTCGGATTCGAAGCGTGGCACGTGGATGGCGATCGGCTGCAGGCGCCCCGGATAGCGGGTGTGCAGTTGCGCCAGGTCACGCATGCGCTGCCAGCACCAGGCCGACGCCGCGTTGACGAAGACCAGCGCCACTACCCGCCCGCGTTGCTCGTGCAACGTGGTTGCCGGCGCGTTGAGCCATTGCAGGGTATCGGGGAACTCGGGAGCCGGGTGGGTCGTCATCTGGTCTGGATTATGCCGGACTCCGGCTGTGCACACAGGCGGGCCACGACCGCCTGTGCCGCCGAATCGACCAGTCGCCATGCGTGTTCGAACTCGGCATGGCCACCCGTATAGGGGTCTGGAACGCCCGCGCCTGCTTCCAGGCCGGCCCATTCCAGCAGCAACACGGCCTTGTCACGCATACCGGCCGGTGCGCGCCGCATCACGTCACGCAGGTTCTGCGGGTCGGCGCACAGCAGCCAGTCGAAGTGGGCGTAATCGTCGGCATGCAGCTGGCGTGCGCGCAAGCCGGATATGTCCACGCCATGCCCACGCGCGCATCGGATGGCACGCGGATCAGGCGGTTGGCCCACGTGCCAGTCACCAGTGCCGGCGGAGTCGACCTGCACGCGACCGGCCAGCGCGGAGTCCGCGATGCGCGCACGCAGCGCGCCCTCTGCCAAGGGCGAGCGACAGATGTTGCCCAGGCAGACGACGAGTAGCTTCACTGCAAGTCGCTGGCCAGCTGCAGTTCGGCGCGGGCCAGGTCTTCAGGCGTATCCACGCCGGGCGGGAACGGTGCCGGCGTCAGTGCGACGGCGATGCGGAAGCCGGCTTCCAGTGCGCGCAGTTGTTCCAGTGATTCGATTTGTTCCAGGCGACCGGGCGGCAAGGCAGCGAAGGCGCGCAGGAACCCGGCGCGGTAGGCGTAGATGCCGATATGGCGCAGCCATTCGCCCGCAGGCAAGGTGTTGTGGTCCTGTGCGAAGGCATCGCGGTGCCACGGGATCGGTGCGCGGCTGAAGTACAGCGCATCGCCCCATTCGGCCGTGGCGGCGCTGCGTACCAGCTTGACGGCATTGGGGTCGAACAAGGTCGCGGCATCGGTGATGGGCGTGGCGAGGGTCGCCATGTGCGCGCCGCTGGCGGCGAGGGTTTCGGCGACGGCGCGGATCCCCGCGGCCGGGGCGAACGGTTCATCGCCCTGCAGATTCACCACGAGGGTGTCATCAGGCCAACCGGCGATGTCGGCGCATTCGGCCAGGCGATCGCTTCCCGAGGCATGCGCCGTCGACGTCATGGCCACGCGCACACCGCTGTTTTCCAATGCAGTTGAAATGCGTTCGTCATCGGTGGCGACCCACACCTCACGCGCACCGGCCGCAAGCGCGCGACGCGCGACATGGACAACCAGCGGATCGCCGCCGAGCAGGCGCAGCGGCTTGCCGGGCAAGCGCGAGGCAGCGTAGCGGGCGGGGATGGCGACTATGAAGTCCAGGGACGTGGGCATGGCTTGGGATTGGTGATCGGCTTGGTGGATTGTTGCACGACAAGCACGGAACTCCTCAACTACTACGTACCGTCATTCCCGCGAAGGCGGGAACCCAGGGACTTTGTACTTCGCACACTTGAAATCCCTGGATCCCCGCCTTCGCGGGGATGACGCTTGATGATTGCTAGATCATGGTGTTGAACTTAGGGCGTTAGTTCACCCCTCAGTCCCACCATAGTGCTTCCGTCGCTTGGCCGGTGTCCTGTGGTGACTCAAAGCCTTCTGATTCCGTCTCTTTAGCGATAATTCTGAAGAGCGCGGAGCGCTGCTCCGGATTTTTTGGGAGTTGCACAATGAGCTCGTCCGCATAAGGACCGCCTTCTGCTGCAATTCTCTCTGGCTCAGTGAATCTGGCCACGACGAGCACTTGCGTTGCTCCGGCAGCAAACAACTGCTCAACGAATTCAATAGCTGCTGAGGTTGGTCCAAAACGATTGGTGGCCAGTGCAGACTCGTTCTTGTTTGATCGGAGCCAGTCGAGAGCTACAGCTGTCTGTGTGGAATCGACAGAGATTCCAGCTTGAGGCTCATGCTTGCTTGATCCGCTAGAGCAATCGGCACTCGTCAAAATAATTGAAAAAATGAGTAATGCGACGATGCGCTTCATGAGGCCTAACGCCTGAATTAAGCCGACCCACAGCAGGGCGGCGACTGGGTGCGAATATAGCCGAAGGCGTGCAACTAGGCGCCGCCCAATGCGGGCTTGGCTTGAATGAATTGTCAGGCGCCACCCTACTGACGCTTGGGCTTGCACCCAAAGAACTCCGGACGCTCCGGCGACAATTTGCGATATAAGTAAGTAATCGGATAGCCAGAGTAAACGTCGCTCACGCGCTGAGTCTCCAGCTTGACGCCATCAGGAACCGAAACCTCAAGGGTGTGTGGGTCAATCCAACGAAGGCCAATACCGTGCTTGAGTGTGTGGAAAGCCACAATGTTTCCGCCCAGGCGCTGGGAGTCAATCGAACAGTCTGTCAAAGCCTGTGTAGTCACGCCGCCGGAACCGTAGTCTGTTTTGTAATAGTAGGCAGAGCACTTTCCGGCAGGGTGGGTGACAGGTTCACTTGAGCATGTCGGGTAGTTTGCACGCGGGCAGCCGGCGAGCAAGACCGGCAAGGCTATCGCAATTGAAATGGCTAGCCGTTTACTCACAAGTGGCACCTAACTACCAATAACCCGCTTACCGGCTTGGCAGGCAGGCGCGAGGCGGCGTAGCGAGCGGGTATGGCGACTATGAAGTCCAGGGAGTTGGGCATGGCTTGGGATTGGTGATCAGCTTGGTGGATTGTTGCACGACAGCCAGCGGACCCCTCAACAACCCCCGAATCGTCATTCCCGCGAAAGCGGAATAGCCCTTCAATGGCGCAAGCCAGTCAACCCAGCGACTTTGCTCTTCGCACACTTGAAGTCGCTGGGTCCCCGCTTTTGCGGGGATGACGCTTCAAGATGATTTTGGATCAGCGCGTGCACTAAACCCTAAGAACTACCGATTCGGCTTGAACGAATTGTTAGGGCGCGCTGGCAGTTGCTGTAGTACGCCCATCAACTTGGAACTCAACGATCGTGCCAGAAGGAACGGCACGCTGGAGTTTAAAGCGTAGCTCCTTGCTGCAGTTGCAAGCTGCAGCCACATCCGCGCCTGAGCTGGACGGATAAGTCTCACGAACGCCAACGATAATCTTGCCGGATACCTCCTGAAGCGAAGGGTCACCCACCTTTGCGATGCAATTTAGAGAAGCGGCGACGTCAACTGTCAGGCTTGGTGCCTGGGCCAACTGAATTCTATCTGGGGAATATGGATCGTACTCCGATGAGTCACAAGCGCTGCCTTCCGAGAAGGCGAAAGCACTTGGAGCAACTTTGCCACTCTCTTTGGCACACCCGGCAGAAGCGAGCAGAAGGGCTACAGAGATAATGCTTGAAGGTAACCAAGTCATCTGGTGTGCGCCTTAGCTCCCCATAACCTGCTTACCACCCAACTTCTCCAGCAACGCCACCCAGAACGCCTCCGGCAGTTCCGCAACCACCGGCACGCTGTAGTGCCACTCACTGGCAAACGCAGCACACTTGACCGCGTCCTTCTCGGTCATCAACACCGGCAAGTCGCTGCCGAACTCCAAATCACCGCGCACGTACTGGTGGTGGTCACTGAACGCATGCGGCACCACGCCGATGCCCAGTGCACGCAGCATGTTGAAGAACCGTTCCGGATTGCCGATGCCGGCAACGGCGTGCACGCGATGGCCGCCGAACGAAGACAGCGGACGGTTGCGCCCACCCTGCAGCGGCGTGGCATTGTCGGCACGCAGGTGCATCGGCCACTCGCCAAAACTGGCGTCGCCGCCATTGACCACGCGGAAATCGCATTCGCCGCCGCGCTCGGCAGGCTCACGCAGGGGGCCTGCCGGCAACAAGCGACCGTTGCCGTAGCGACGACGGCCATCGATGACTTCGATTTCCACGTCACGGCGCAGGCGATAGTGCTGCAGGCCATCGTCACAGACGATCACGTTGCAACCCGCCGCGACCAGTTCACGCGCAGCCGCCACCCGGTTGCGATCGACGCGTACGCGCACGCCCGTGTGGCGCGCGATCAACACGGGTTCGTCGCCGCCTTCCTGTGGAGGCGTGTGGTGGTCTACCCAACCCGCCCTGCCCTCGTCACGCCGGCCGTAGCCACGGCTGGCAACGCCCGGCTTGAAGCCTGCCTCACGCAGGCGCTGCACCAACGCGATGGTCAATGGCGTCTTGCCGGTGCCGCCGACGGACACATTGCCCACCACGACCACCGGCACGGACACCGCATGCGAGCGCAACACGCCCATGCGGAACAGCTTGCACCGCAGCGAAACTACCCCGCCATACAGCGATGCCAACAGGCGTGCATGCAGCGGAGGCGCCGCATCGCCGTACCACCAGGCGGGTGTCTTGTCCTGCGACTTGCTCACTCGGCCTCGCGGAATTGCATGCCATGCAGGTGCGAGTACAGGCCACCCAGCGCCAGCAGTTGCGCATGCGTGCCCTGCTCCACCAGCTTGCCGTGGTCCAGCACCAGCACCTGGTCGGCGTGTTCGATAGTGGACAGGCGATGCGCGATGACCAGCGTGGTGCGATCGGGCATGAGTTTCTGCAGCGCGTTCTGCACCAGTCGCTCGGATTCGTTGTCCAGCGCGGCCGTGGCTTCGTCCAGGATCAGGATCGGCGCGTCGCGCAGGATGGCGCGTGCAATCGCCAGACGCTGGCGCTGACCGCCGGACAGCAGCGCGCCGTTTTCGCCGATGGGCGTTTCCAGCTTCTGCGGCAGGCGTTCGATGAATTCCCACGCATTGGCGGCTTCAGCCGCGGCACGCAGCGAGGCCGGGTCGGCTTCCGCACCATAGGCGATGTTGGTGCCGATGCTGTCGTCGAACAGCATGACCTTCTGCCCGACCATGGCAATCTGCCGGCGCAGGTCGGCCAAGCGGTAGTCGTCCAGCGGCACGCCGTCGAGCGTGATCGTGCCCGCGCTGGGCTGGTAGAAACGCGGCACCAATCGCACCAGGCTGGTCTTGCCGCTGCCGGAACGACCGACGATGGCGGTCACCGTGCCCGGCATTGCGGTGAAACTGATGTCGCTCAGCACCGCGCGATCATGGCCGGGGTACGTCAGGTTGACGTGGTCGAATACCAGCTCGCCACGCGCGCGACCGATAGTGACCTTGCCGCGATCCTGTTCTTCCGGCGCATCCAGGATGCCGAACAGGCGTTCGGCGGCGGCGACGCCGCGCGAGATCTGGGTCTGCACGCTGGTGATGCGGCGCAATGACGGGATGATGGCCATCATCGAACTCATCAAGGTCATGAACTGACCGGCGTTCAGATGACCTGCAAGCGCTTCGCGCGTCGCTACCCAGACAATGGCGGCCAGTGCGAAGGCGGCGAGGAACTGGATCACGCCCGAAGCCATGGCACGCGTGGTCTCGACCTTCATGTTGAGGCCCAGGATGCGGTTGGCCAGCACCCCGTAACGTGCGGTCTCGAGCGCCTGCGCGCCATGCACTTTCACGTCCTGCTGCGCGGCCAGTGACTGCTCGGCGCTCTGCGCCATCTTGCCCATGCCGTCCTGGATGCCGCCGCTGATGCGTCGGTAACGCTTGCCGACGTAGGACACGATGAAGCCGATGAAGGGCGCGATGACCAGCAGCGCCAACGTCACCTTGACGCTCATCTGCAGCATCAGGATCACCATCGCGATGATGGTCAGGCCGTCCGCGACAATCGTCTTCAAGGCATCCGAGCTGGCCTGTGCGACCTGTTCGGTGTCGAAATTCAGCCGGCTCACCATCACCGGGGTCGACTCGCCATCGAAATGGCTGGACGGCAGGCGCAGGTACTTCGACAGGACTTCCTCGCGCAGGTCACGCACCACGCTGCGCCCGGTGCGGGCCATGCCGTAGTCGGACACAAACGTGGCCAGGCTGCGCACCACGAACAAGCCTACGATCGCCAGCGGCAGCAGCACCGCCATCTTCGGCTCGGGATTGACGAAGCCGCGGTTGACCAGCGGATCCATCAGGCGGATGAAGCCATAGCCGGCGATGGCTTCCACCACCATGCCCGCCACGGCCGCCGCCAGGAACCACTTGTAGAGGCCGGTATACCCCAGCAGGCGTTTGTAGATGGGCCACACCGGTGGCTGCGATTTGCTCATTTGCGCTGCTCGGGTGCGGTGGCGATGGAGATGCGGCGGAAACCCAGCTGGCCCAACGCGTCGAGCGCCGTGACCACGGCCTGGTGCGGGGTACGGGCGTCGGCACGCAGCATCACCGGTCGCGAGCGATCTTCGCCGCCTGCCGTCGCCAGCGCCTGCTTCAGTGCATCGATATCGGTGCGCAGCACTTCCTGGTCACCCACGAAGTAGCGACCTTCGGCATTGATCAGCACGCTGAGCGACTTCACCTGCTCACTGACAGGCTGGGCCGTTGCGCTTGGCAACTGCAGCTGCAAGGTGGAACGCGCATCGAAGGTCGTGGTGATCACGAAGAAGATGATCAGCACCAGGATCACGTCGATCAAGGGCACCAGGTTGATGTCCGGTTCGTCGCTGCCGCGGTCGTTGCTGATGCGCATGCGGAATCAGGCCTGCGCGGGCGTGGTGGTGGCTTGGCCCTGCGCCGCGCGGGCGCGCGCAGTCACGATGGTCTTGGCATCCAGCGCATCCAGCAGCGCGGTGGCTTCCTGTTCCATCTCGATCGCGTAGCCGGCGATGCGCCCGCGGAAATAACGGTGGAACATCAGTGCCGGGATCGCCACGATCATGCCGGTGGCCGTGCACACCAGTGCCTTGCCGATGCCGCCGGCCAGCTGGTTCACGTCACCCACGCCGTGGTCCAGGATGCCCAGGAACATCTGGATCATGCCTACCACCGTGCCCAGCAGGCCAAGCAGCGGGCCCGCCGCCGCGATCGTGCCCAGCGCGTTGAGGTATTTTTCCATGCGGTGCACCAGGTGGCGACCGACGTCCTCGAGGCGTTCGCGGATCTGGTCGCGCGGACGGTTGCGTGCATCCAGTGCCGCGGCCAGCAAGGCACCCAAGGGCGAGTTGCGGCGCAGGGATTCGATGTGCGCCGGATCAAGCTGTCCACGCGCGGCCCAGCTGCGTACTTCGGCACCCAGGCCGGGGGGCATGACTTCCTTGCGACGCAGGGTCCAGAACCGCTCCACCACGATGGCCAACGCCACCACGGCCAGCAGCAACAGGGGAATCATGGGCCAGCCGCCAGCCTTGACCAATTCCAGCACGTTCAGTCCTCCGGCACTCGTGGCCGATCATTTTCAGGCCGATAGGATAGCCTAGCCGCCTCGCGCAGCCGCACCGCATCCCAAAGCCGCGCCTGGTCGGGGCGTCGCTCCCGCACCTGAAGGCCATCCGTCCCCAGCCAAACGCGGATCGCGCCGCTCTGTGACGTATCCAGCACCTCGCTGCCGTCGTCCTGCCAGCGCGCCACGACATGCGGCTTGGGGTGGCCGAAACGGTTGCCGAACCCGGAGGACACCAGCACCAGCTTCGCGCCCGTGGCCGCCACGAACGCCGGATCCGACGAACCCCCACTACCGTGGTGCGCCGCCAGCACCACGTCGGCGCGGATACCGGCGGGCTCGCGCCGCACCAGTTCACGCTCGATCACTTCACCGATATCGCCCGTCAGCAACACGGCACCGTGCGCGGTTTCCACCCGCAGCACGCAACTGGCTTCGTTGCCCAGGTACGGGAAGTGCGGCGTGGGATGCAGGAAGCGGAATTTGACCCCGTCCCATTGCCATGCCTGCCCCGCAATGCAGTCGGAGCCAGCGTCCACGGGCGCTCCAGCGGGTGTCATCGACTCCGCGATAGGTATCACCCGGCGCACCGCTTCGAAGCCGCCCGCATGGTCGTTGTCGCCGTGGCTGATCACCGCGCGATCCAGCCGCGAGACACCCAGCGCACGCAAGGCTGGCACCACCGCGCGTTCGCCTGCATCGAACCCGTCGCGCACGGCAGGCCCCATGTCGTACAGCAGGGTGTGGTGCGCAGTCCGCACCACCACCGCCAGGCCCTGTCCCACGTCGATCATCTGCAGTTCCGCTTCGCCCTGTGCAGGCAATTCCCGATCCGGCCACAGCAGGGGCAACCACAGCAGCGCCGCCAACGCCTTGCCCGGCACGCCACGCGGCAACAACATCCAGAACGCACCCAGCAGCGCCAGCGGCACGGCATACCACGCGGCTTCCGGCAGCCACCACAAGGCGAAGCGGCTTTGTGCCAACCACGCGAACAAGGGCCACGACAGGTCGAAACACCAGGCCGCGGCGCGCCACGCCCATTCACCCAAACCCGGATGAAGTGCTTCCAGCCCGGTGCCAATCAACGAAAGCGGCACGACCACCAGGCTCCACCACGGAATCGCGACCAGATTGGCGAATGGCCCCGCCAACGAGGCCTGCCCGAACAGGATCACGGTAAGCGGCAACAGGCCCACGGTCGCCACGCCCTGCGCGGACAGGAAACCCTTCGCCCAGTGCTGCGTATCCGGCAGGCACCACACCAGCCAGGCCACGCCGGCGAAACTCAACCAGAAGCCAGCAGCCAGTATCGACAGTGGATCAACGAGCAGGATGGCGATCACGGCGAGTGCGAGTGAATCCACCACCCTCGCCGGCCTTCGCGACAGGCGAGCCACCACCACCACGGCAATCATCAACACCGTGCGCACGGTGGGCAATGCGAATCCCGCCATCGCCGCATAGCCGCTGGCACCCAGCACGGCGGCAATGCCTGCGGCCTGCGGTCGTGGCATGCGCCGCGCCCATGCCGGGAACCAGCGCCACACCCCGGTTGCCAATAGCGCGAAGAAACCGGCAACCAGGCCGACGTGGAAGCCGGAAATCGCGATCAGGTGGGTCAGGCCGCTCGCGCGCAGGACCTCCCAGTCCTCGTCATCCAGCGCATGCGTGTCACCCAGCGCGAGTGCACGCACATAGCGCGAGTATGCGGAAGGAACCGCAGCCTCGATACGCGCCGACATGCGTTCGCGCCATGCATTGATGCCATGGGGTGCCGCAAGCCGGGTCGCCAATGAAGGTTCACGAATGTATCCGGTTGCAGCGATGCGCTGGGCCAAGGCATGGCGCTCGCTGTCGAATCCACCCGGATTGGCCAGTCCACGCGGCGCACGCACGCGCACAAGGAATTTCCAGCGTGCGCCGGCCTGCAGTTGCGTGCGTGGGCCCGGCTCCGTGGCACCGTACTCGTCGTACCAGGAGAGCTGCAGCAGCTTTCCTTGCAGGAGTTGCGGCTGTGTGGGTGCATCGTCCACGCGGAACTGGAAACGCGTGCGCCGTGCTTCGGCCTGCGGAAGGTTGATGATTCGGCCTTCGATATAAATATCTTTCTGTTCCCATTGCGGAGGCAACTGCGCTGACAAGACCATGGCGGCATGCAGGCCAACCCAGCCGAACCCTGCCAGGAAAGACCCCATCCAACGCGCGCGCCGGCCACGCCACCACCAGGCCAGTCCACAGGCGAGCAAGAGCGCCAGCACAGGCCAAGGTGGCAGTGCGGGCAGCAGCAGGCATGCGCCCACACCGGAAAGAAGTGCGAGTGCGCTGGCTACGCCAAAAGGCGTTGCGGCAATTCCATTGCCTGTGGACATGGCCATCCCTTGAGGTGAGCACCTTAATCCGGTGCATGGCTGGTATCAGCCTGCGTGGATCGGATACGCCATCACCATGAAGATCAGCCACGGCGCATTCCATCAGCACTGACGGCTGCCGTGCGTAGGGAAAATCCGGTTGGCGGATGGTTGGCCGATGCCGATGCGTCTGATGAGCAGCCGAAGAAGAGCAGCCGAGCAAGCTCGGCTCTACATGGGCACTAGGCGCGGGGCTTTATGCCCGCGACAATCAGACCTGTGAAGCGGCGAGTTCCCGCAGCTTGCCTTCGTGCAGTTCGAGGACACGATCGAGCTTGCGCGCCAGTCGGCGGTCGTGGGTCACCAGCACCAGGCTGGTCTTGTGCGCACGGTTGAGTTCCAGCATCAACTCGAACACAGTGGCAGCGGTTTTTTCGTCGAGGTTGCCGGTGGGCTCGTCGCCCAGCACGCAGCCTGGCTGGTTCACCAGGGCACGCGCCACCGCGGCACGCTGGCGTTCGCCGCCGGAAAGTTCGCCGGGCTTGTGCTCGATGCGATGGCCAAGGCCGACCTGCTCCAGCAAGGCTTTGGCGCGCTGCGATGCCGTAGCCACGCTCGCGCCGCCGAGCATCACCGGCATCATCACGTTTTCCAGCGCGGTGAATTCCGGTAACAGGTGATGGAACTGGTAGACGAAACCCAGCGCACGGTTGCGCAATTGCCCACGCGCACCATCGGACAGCGCTGACATCTTCTGCCCGGCTACGTAGACCTCGCCCGAAGTCGGCGTATCCAGTCCACCCAGCAGGTGCAGCAGCGTGCTCTTGCCTGCACCCGACGCACCGACGATGGCCACGGTTTCGCCGGCCTGCACATTGAGGTCAAGACTGTTGAAGACAGGCGTCCTCATCTTGCCCTCGGCATAGGTCTTGGCAAGAGACTCGGCACGTATCACCGCACCATCTGCGCTTTGGTTTCCAATCACAGATTCACGCTTATTCATAACGCAGCGCCTCTGCCGGATCGGTGCGCGCCGCGCGCCACGCGGGGTACAGCGTGGCCAGGAAGCTCATCGTCAGCGCCACCAGGGTAATCACGAGCACGTCGCGGGCCTGCAAGTCATACGGCAAGCCGGTGATGTAGTAGACGTCGGAAGGCAGCAGGGTGACGTTGAACAAGGATTCGATCACGCCGAGGATCCGTTCCAGGTTGATGGTCAGCAGGATGCCACCCACCACGCCCAACACGGTGCCGATGATGCCGATCAGCGCACCCTGCACCATGAACACCTGCATCACTCCGCGGGGGGTCAGGCCCAGGGTGCGCAGGATGGCGATGTCCGCCTGCTTGTCGGTGACCAGCATCACCTGCGAGGAGACGAGGTTGAATGCACCCATCGCGATAATCAGCGAGAGCAGGATGCCCATCACCGTCTTTTCCATCTTCAGCGAGTGGTAGAGGTTCGCGTTTTCACTGGTCCAGTCGCTGATGCGGTACGGACCCTGCAGTCGCTCGGCAAGTCCACGCGCCACGTCCCATGACTGGTCCATGTCGTTCAATTTCAGGCGCACGCCGGTGACGCCATCGCCCATGCGCAACACGCGCTGCAGGTCGGACATATTGACGACCGCCAGGCCCTTGTCGATTTCGTTATAGCCAGCCTCGAAGGTGCCACTGACCTTGAATCGTTTCAGGCTGGGCATCGATCCCACCGGAGTCGCACGCTCATCCGCCAGCATGACTACCACGCTGTCACCCACGTCCACACCCAACCACAGTGCTAGTTCGTTGCCCAACACTATGTTGAACGAGCCGGGAGTGAGCGAATCCACGCTGCCGCGCTTCATTTTCTCGGCCAGCACTGACACGTTCTTTTCCTGTTCCGGGACGATGCCACGCACCATCGCAGGTTGGTTGCGCGGACCCTTGATCAAGGCCTGGATATCCACGTAGGGCGCAGCGCCCGCCACGCGCGGATCCTGCTTGGCGACTTCGACGGCATGCGGCCAGTCCGACATTGAGTCGCCGGCGGCACTGACCGTGGCATGCGCCGTCATCTGCAACATGCGGTCGCGGATCTCGCGCTGGAAGCCGCTCATCACCGACAGCGTGGTGATCAGCACGGCCACGCCCAGGGCAATGCCCAGGATCGAAGCCAGCGAGATGAAGGAAATAAAGCCATTGCGACGTTTGGCGCGCAGGTAGCGCAGGCCGATGGCGACTGGGATGGGTTTGAACATAGGCCACTATGGTGCCACTGACAGCGCAGATCGCACAGCATCCAGGTGCCCAGCGGCCAGACGCAGTTCACGTCGGCTGCTGGGTGGAAGCGTATCTGGCCACCACGACAGTCGTCTGCGCCTGCCCTTGCGATCCTTCCAGGTGATGAAGGCAAGCGGCCCACGCCACTGGACTTCCACGGCATCGATCGGCTCGCCATCCAGTAATACGGCGAGGTCGTTGCCCGGGAAAACGAAGTCGTGGCGAGGCATGCTTCTATACCCGCGGATCTGCAGGCCAGCATGCAGTATCAGGACGATTATCAACGGCCAAGCTACCAAGCGAGGCATTTCCGAAGCGAGTACCGAAACCGTCGCCAGTGCCGCGAGCGCTACCAGCGCGCCAATCACCCAGCGCGAGGGTCGCCATTCAAGCCGGCAGCTGACGGATCTGTTGGATGAGTGATGCGAGTGCAACATCGGGACACTGCTCGTAGCCCATGAACCAGCGCCAGAGCTTATCGTCCTCGCAGTCAAGCAGGCGTAGGAAAACCCCGCGCTCGACTTCAGGAGCTTGCGCCCATTGCCGGTCCACGTAACGGCCGAACAGCTGGTCCAACTCGCGCATGCCACGTCGGCAACGCCAGCGGATGCGCTTGAGCTCGATCTCGTCGCTGGTCAGGTCGGTGCCCTGCATGGGTACGAAGCGGCTGCCCGCGTACAGGCAGCCCGCCGGATCAGGCCCGGCGCGCCAGCATCAACTTCTTGATTTCGGCGATGGCCAACGCCGGATTCAAGCCTTTCGGGCAGGTACGCGCGCAGTTCATGATCGTGTGGCAGCGATACAGGCGGAAGGGATCTTCCAGGTCGTCGAGACGCGCGCCGGTGTCCTCATCACGCGAATCGATGATCCAGCGGTAGGCCTGCAACAGGATCGCCGGGCCCAGGTAACGTTCGCCATTCCACCAGTAGCTGGGGCAGGACGTGGAGCAGCACGCGCACAGGATGCACTCGTACAGGCCATCCAGCTGCTTGCGGTCTTCCGGCGACTGCAGGCGCTCGCGGTCGGTCGGGGCCGGCGTCTGCGTGCGGATCCACGGCTTGATGGACGCGTACTGCGCGTAGAAATGGGTCAGGTCCGGCACCAGGTCCTTGACCACGTCCATGTGCGGCAGCGGATAGATCGGCACTTCGGCTTTCTGGCAGTCGCTAATGGCGCGCGTGCAGGCCAGGGTGTTGGTGCCGTCGATGTTCATCGCGCACGAACCGCAGATGCCTTCGCGGCAGGAGCGGCGGAAGGTCAGCGTGGGGTCGATCTCGTTCTTGATCTTGATCAGTGCGTCCAGCACCATCGGGCCGCATGCCGCCAGGTCGACTTCATACGTGTCCGTGCGCGGATTCTGGTCATCGTCCGGACTCCAGCGGTACACCTTGAAGACACGCGGGTTCTTCGCGCCCTTCGCGGGGAAGTGCTTGCCCTTGCCTATCTTGGAATTCTTGGGGAGGGTGAACTCTGCCATGTTTGGTCTCGTTGGCTCAGGCGGCTCGCGCTGCGAAAGAAGCGCGTATCGCGCGCACGATCAGGAAAATCAGATAGCCGGCAATCGGAATGATGGCGCAAACCAGCGCCCATGACCGGCGCTCGTTAACGGTCATGGACCTGTCAAGCAGCATTCGCAGCGGAAATGCCGCCCAGACCAGCGCGAAAAGCAGCATCGCTTCCGGGCGCGAGAGCGAGGCAATGAAATTCGCGAGCATCGTCATCGTCCCTGCTTAATAAACGCGCGGCTTCGGCGGCACCACGTCCACGTCCTTGCTCAACGTGTACATGTGCACCGGGCGGAAATCGAAGCTGCACTTGCCCTTCTCGTCCACGTTGACCAGCGTGTGCTTCTGCCAGTTGACGTCGTCGCGGTCCGGGAAATCCTCGTGCGCATGCGCGCCACGGCTTTCATGGCGCTGCTCGGCTGAATTGATCGTGGCCACCGCATTGAGCAGCAGGTTGTGCAGCTCGTAGGTTTCCAGCAGGTCCGAGTTCCAGACCAGCGAGCGGTCGGTCACCTTGACGTCCTCGAACGAGGTGAAGATGTCGGCCATCTTGTCGCAGCCTTCCTTCAGCGTCTTGCTGGTGCGGAACACGGCGGCGTCGTTCTGCATGGTGCGCTGCATGTTGTCGCGGATCACCGACGTCGGCGTATCGCCATTGGCGTTACGCAGCTTGTCCAGGTGCGACAGCGCCTTGTCGCAGGCATCGCCGGCCAACTTGCTGTGCGATGCATTCGGCTTGATGGTCTCGGCGCAGCGGTTGGCCACCGCGCGACCAAACACGACCAGGTCGAGCAGCGAATTGGAACCCAGGCGGTTCGCGCCATGCACGGACACGCAGGCGGCTTCACCAATCGCATACAGGCCGGGCACCACGGAATCGGGGTTATCGCCGACCTTGCGCACGACTTCGCCGTGGTAGTTGGTCGGGATGCCGCCCATGTTGTAGTGCACGGTGGGAATGACCGGGATCGGCTGCTTGGCCACATCCACGCCGGCGAAGATGTGCGCGCTCTCGGCGATGCCGGGCAGCTTCTCGTTGATGACTTCCGGCCCCAGATGGGTCAGGTCGAGCAGGATGTGATCCTTGTGCTCGCCCACGCCCCGGCCTTCGCGTATCTCGATGGTCATCGAACGCGACACCACGTCGCGCGACGCCAGGTCCTTGTAATGCGGTGCGTAGCGCTCCATGAAGCGTTCGCCGTTGCTGTTGCGCAGGATGCCGCCTTCGCCACGCACGCCTTCGGTGATCAGGCAGCCCGCGCCGTAGATGCCGGTGGGATGGAACTGCACGAATTCCATGTCCTGCATCGGCAGGCCGGCACGCAGCGCAAGGCCACCGCCGTCGCCGGTGCAGGTATGCGCCGAGGTCGCGCTGAAATAGGCGCGACCGTAACCACCGGTCGCCAGTACCACGCCCTGGGCGCGGAACAGGTGCAGCGAGCCTTCGGCCATGTCCAGCGCCAGCACGCCCTTGCACGCACCTTCCTCGTCGAAGATCAGGTCAAGCGCGAAGTACTCGATCATGAAGCGCGCATCGTGCTTCAGCGATTGCTGGTACAGCGTGTGCAGCATGGCGTGGCCGGTGCGATCCGCGGCCGCGCAGGTGCGCTGTGCGGGCGGACCTTCGCCGAACTTGGTGGTCATGCCGCCGAAGGGGCGCTGGTAGATCTTGCCTTCTTCGGTGCGGCTGAACGGTACGCCGTAGTGTTCCAGTTCGACGATGGCCGGGATGGCTTCGCGGCACATGTATTCGATCGCGTCCTGGTCGCCCAGCCAATCCGAACCCTTGATGGTGTCGAAGAAGTGGTAGCGCCAGTCGTCTTCGCCCATGTTGCCCAGCGCGGCGGAGATGCCACCCTGTGCAGCGACGGTGTGCGAGCGCGTGGGGAATACCTTGGTCAGGCAGACGGTCTGCAGGCCCTTGGCGGCAAGGCCGAACGTAGCACGCAAGCCGGCGCCACCCGCGCCCACCACGACCATGTCGTACTTGTGTTCGGTGATCTTGTAAGCAGAAGTCATGTACTCAAGGTTCCTTTGTGGCGCTGACAGGTCAGACGCCGCCCAATGCGAGGATCACCACGGCGAACACGCTGGCCAGCGCACCCAGGATGCACAGGAAACGCACCGCGATCTGCGCCGCGAGCGCAAGCCCGTGGCTGTGCACGTAATCTTCGATGACCACCTGCACGCCGAGTTGCGCATGCCAGAACATTGCCACCAGGAACGCGATCAGCAGCGTCGCGTTCCACGGCCTGGCCACGGCATCGCTGGCGGTCAGGTAATCGGCCTGCATCAGGCTGACCACGAAATACAGGAACCAGCATGCCAGGACGATCAACGCGAGGGCAGTCAGGCGCTGCACGAAGAAATGCTGCGTGCCCTCTTTCGCCGAGCCCAAGCCGCGAACCTGCTTCAGCGGAGTGCGGTAACGGGGATTCATGCCCAGCCTCCCTTGGCAATAATGAAGCCCCAGATCAGGCCGGTGAGCAACAGGCTGCCGATCACCGACAGCCAGCCGCTGCGCACGAAGGCCGGGATGCTGAAGCCGTAGCCTGCGTCCTGCACCAGGTGGCGGATGCCGTTGAGGAGGTGGTAGGCGAAGGCCCAGGTCCAGCCGAACAGCACGGCAAGCCCGAACCACGAACCCGCGATGCGCTGCACGCAATCCCATGCTTCCGGCCCAGTGGCCATCGCCAGCAATGCGCCCGCGATGAGGAAGGCACCAACGGTAAGGATGATCCCGGTAGCCCGATGGACGATGGAGGTCGCCATCTGGATCTGCCAGCGGTACACCTGCAGGTGCGGTGAAAGCGGACGTTGCTTGGTCGCCATTCGCTGGACTCGTTTTCTCGGCTGGGCGGCTTTCAAGGGCCGCGTTGGCTGGGCAGGTACTGGTAGATGACTGACAGGTCAGAAATCGATGCAGCGCCCGTTTTTCTCCCAATCCCCGTATCGCGTCGGCTCAGGGCCTTCGCGCCCGCCTATCTCCTTGGGCGGCACTACCGGCTCACTGGCAACAGCCTTGTCAGGCTGCTGTGTTGCAGGCGCGGGGTCTGGGATGGAAGGGGTTTGGCCTATCATGAGGTTCTCGCAACGCACAAATTTTAGTCCCCGCACCCTTGCCTGACAACCATTCCCTGCCCGTGACACCCTTCTTCGCCCTGCCGGACCATGCGATCATCACGCTGGAAGGCATGGATGCGACCGCATTCGCGCAGGCGCAATTCGCCAACGACGTGGTCGCATTGACCCCGGGACATTGGCAGTGGAACGCATGGCTGACCCCCAAAGGACGCGTCATTGCGGTTTTTGCGCTGCTCAAGCTGGCGGACGACAAGATCCTGCTGGTGTTGGCCGACATCGATGCAGAAACGCTGGCGACACAACTGCAGCGCCTGGTCTTTAGACGAAAGTTGAAGGTGGTAGCACGCAGCGACTTGCAACTCAGCGGCGCGTTCACAGCACCCGTTACGGCCGAGAATGCGCGGATCGGCATCGCCGGCGAAGCGATGGAGCTGGACTATGGCGATGCCGGGCAG
The DNA here is from genome assembly GCA_937897645.1 of uncultured Lysobacteraceae bacterium. GTDB lineage: Bacteria > Pseudomonadota > Gammaproteobacteria > Xanthomonadales > Xanthomonadaceae > Pseudoxanthomonas_A. The sequence goes on along the minus strand of CALCNV010000082.1, from coordinate 17,336 downwards.
CCGCGTGTGCTGCGCATATCGCCGATCAGCGATGCTCCGTCAGTTATGCATGCCAGCCTTTCGTGGAAACACTACGACCTGCTGCACGGACTGGTGCGCCTGCCGGCTGAACAGCGTGAACAGTGGACGCCGCAGCAATTGTCATTGGAGCGCCTGCCGGCCTTCAGCGTGAAAAAAGGCTGCTACCCGGGACAGGAAATCGTGGCGCGCACGCATTTCCTGGGCAAGGCCAAACGTGGACTCGTCCTGTTCGAATCCGACGTGGCTTTGGAAGCTGGCATGGAAGTCGCCGATGGTGAGCGTGTGCTCGGCACCGTCATCAGCGTATGCCACGGGGATACGCCGTTGACGCTGGCCGTATTGCCATTGGATCGGCCTGCAGGAGTCCTGCATGCAGGAGAAGTAGCGCTGCTCGAAGTTGCGTTGCGAAGCGGGCTGGAACGCTGACCTGATCGGTAGGCGTAGGAGCGACGTGAGTCGCGACTGAAAAGATTCGGTCGCGACTTACGTCGCTCCTACGATCCTCTACGCGCGCCCGCGCTTGTGGTCACACACCCAGCGTCTTGATCAGCCAGGTGGAATAGCCATCCACGAAACGCTGCAGGAATTTCTGCGTGCGTTCGTTGTCGATCCGGCCTTCCGCGTCGATCAACCCTTCCTGGTATTGCACGGTCACTTCCGGCTGCGGCATGGCCAACACGTCCAGGCCCGCCAGTACGTTGCGCAGGTGCTGTTGCGCCAATGCCGTGCCGCGCGCGCCGGGTGAGGTGCCGATGACTGCTGCCGGCTTGCCGGCGAAGGAATTGCTGCCGGAAGGACGCGAACCCACGTCGATGGCGTTCTTCAATACGCCTGGCATCGAACGGTTGTACTCGGGCGTCACGAAGAGCAAGGCGTCGGCCGCCTCTACTTCCCGCTTGAACCGAAGTCCCGATGCAGGAAAATCGCCATCGAAGTCCTGGTTGTAGGGTGGCAGCTCGGCGATTTCCACGCGCTGCAAGGTGAAGCGCTCCGCGAACATGCCGCTGACTGCCAGCGCCAGTTTCTTGTTGATCGACTCCCTGCGCAGGCTGCCGACGATGACCGCGATCTTGATCTGGCTCATGCAGGATCTCCTTGGTTGGCTGCCGATACTAGAAGCTATCTCAAAATAGGCAATGCCTCATTCCCATGAAATTTCAAATCGTCATTCCCGCGGCTTTCAACAGCCGAATGGCTGGTCAGGCGGGAACCCATGGACTTTGATCTTCAATGGCTTGACGTCCTTGGATCCCCGCCTTCGCGGGATGACGACAATGAATTTGGTGTGTCCTATTTTGAGATAGCTTCTAACCAACTACGCACGACGATGTCGTGCACGGGCGGTGGCTCACGCCAGACGATCGGCCGCCACCACGATGTCGTCGTCACCCGGCAACACCAGCAAGGCCGCGCCGGCGAGTGGCGTGTACGTATCCACGCCGACCACGCGCTGGAAGGGGCGCCCGCCGAATCCGGCCTCGGCGATGGCCGTGATCACGCCCTCGCCCACGCCCGCCGAATGCCGGCCTTCGTCGACGATGAGGATGCGCTTGGCGGATTTCGCCTGCTCCGCGATGAAAGCCTCGTTGAGCGGCACCAGCCAGCGCAAGTCGACCACCCGCACCTTCCATCCACGCTTGGCTTCAATGCTGCGTGCGGCACGCAAGCTCATCGGCACGCCGTTGCCATAGGTGAAGATGACCAGGTCGTCGGCACTTTCGTCGTAGATGCGCCCTTCGCCGAGGACCATCGCCTCGTCCTGCGCCGGATAGGCGGTCAGCCACTGGCCATCGCCGGCCTCGTGCAGGTCCTTGGTCATGTACAGGGCGATGGGCTCGAGGAAAATGCTCACCCGTCCATCGACCTTCGCCAGGGCGGCAAGGGTCCGCAACATCGTCGCCGCATCATCACCGCGCGATGGGCAACCGACGACGAGACCCGGAATGTCGCGCAACGCGGTGATGGAGTTGTCGTTGTGGAAATGCCCACCAAACCCGCGCTGGTAGCCCAGCCCGGCCATGCGCACCACCATCGGATTGCGATACTGGTTGTTGCTGAAGAATTGCAGCGAAGCGGCTTCACCACGGATCTGGTCGCAGGCATTGTGGAAATAGGCCAGGTACTGGATTTCCGGTACCGGCAGCATGCCGAGGTTGGCGTAGCCCTGGGCGAGGCCGAGGATCATGGTCTCATCCAGCAGCGTGTTGAACACGCGGCTGTTCTTGAATGCCTTGTGCAAGCCCTTGGTCACCGTATACACGCCGCCCTTCTGGGCCACGTCTTCGCCGAACAGCAGCGCTTCGGGATATTTGCAGAACAGGTCGTGCAAGGCGTTGTTGATCTGGATGGACAGATGCCGTGGCGGCTGCGCCTCCGGCAGCTTTGCTTCACCGCCGAACACCTGCAGGCGCTTCTCGGCGGCTGCGGGGCGACGGGCTTCTGCCATGACTTTGTCGGGCGTGTACGGCGCCAACGGTGCGACCACGTCTTCAAGGCGCGTCAGCTTGGGCGTCTTGTCGGCGGCCTCGGCCGCGGCGAAACACTTGCGGCGGATGCCTTCGTACAACGCCAGCAATGATTCCTTCGAATACAGGCCTGACTCCAGCGCAATCGCCGCCGAACGCAGCAAAGGATCGCCCGCCTCCACCGCCACCAGTTCCTCGATCGGCCGCCATTCGATCTCGAAGTCGGTGCCGGCATGGCCCATGATGCGCGTGGTGCGCAGGTGCAGGAACGTCGGGCGACGCGTGCGGCGGCAGTGCTCCACCGCGGCTTGCACCTGTCCGTAACCGGTCGCGAGGTCGAGTCCGTCGGCGTAGAAATAATCCAGGTCATCGCGCTTGGCGAAGTTGCGCTCGATCCAGCCACCCGGCGTCTTCACCGAGATGCCGATGCCGTTGTCTTCGCATACGAACAGCACCGGCGCAGGCAGCTTCTGGTAGGACGTCCAGGCAGCCGCATTGAAGGCAGTCTGCGCGGTCGCGTGGTTGCTGGACGCATCGCCGAAGGAGCAGATGGCGATGCTGTCATCGGGAACCGGGGACTCATGGCCAATGCGCTTGGCCTGCTCGATGGCTACGGCGGTGCCCAGCGCTTTCGGCAAGTGCGATGCGATGGTCGAAGTCTGTGGCAGCACCCACAACGGCTTGGAACCCCAGACCTTGTGGCGGCCACCGGATGCGGGATCTTCCGAGCTTGCCGCAAACGAAAGCGCCGAATCCATGATCGGATCCATGCCAGGCAACTTGCGGAAGCGCTCGGCCATGAATGCGCCGGAACGGTAATGCAGGAACGCGGGATCGGTGTGGCGCGCCAATCGCGCAACCATGGCATTGCCTTCGTGGCCCGAGCTGCCGATGGTGTAGAAGACCTTGTTCTGCACGCGCAGTACTCGCGCCATCAAATCCAGATGGCGCGAGACCAGTTGCGATTCCAGCAACTCAACGAATGACTGCGCATCCAGCGCGCTGCCTTCAATCACCGCTTCACCAAGTGCAGGTTTTGCCGCAACCGTACCGTTCCACTGCTGCACGAACTCGGTGAAGTTCTGGTCGCAGATCTCGGCGCGGTTCAGGCCCTTCATGCGGGCGGGAATTGGTTTTGCAGTCATGGGGTGCTGAGACTCAAGGCAAGGCGAGGCGTGCAGCGACTTCGGCGCTGACCGCAGGCATGGAAATAAAACCGGCGGTGGCGCGGATGCGCGACAACCAGTTGGAAACAAGAGGAAACTTGGCGAGATAGAAACCGCCATCACTGGCGCAATCGGTGTAGGCAAAGAGTGCGATATCTGCGATGCCGTAGTCGCTACCGCTGAACCAAGGCGCGTTATCCAGGTACTTCTCCATCACGGCCAGTGCTTCCTCGCCGCGCTCCACCAGCCGCGGCAGGTCGGCACGACGCGGGGAACCCGCGGGCGTCCAGCCACGAATGAAACGCGCGACGGCGACATAGGGTTCGTGGCTGTACTGTTCGAAGAACATCCAGCTCAGCGCCTGCGCGCGTTGCCATGGTTCGGCGGGAAGATAATCCGTGCCTTCGGCCAGGTAGCAGAGGATGGCATTGGACTCCACCAGCAGTCGGCCGTCCTCCAGCTCAAGCATCGGCACGCGACCGTTCGGATTCTTGGCCAGATATTCGGGCGTGCGCGTTTCGCCGTTCGCACTGTCGATTTCAATCCAGCGATAACCGTGGCCAAGCTGTTCCAGCAGCAAGCGGATCTTGTGGCAATTGCCCGAGGTGGACATGCCGTAGACGCTGATCATGCCCTGCCCTCCAGCTTGCGCCGCGCCATCCATTCCTCGCGTGATTGGCCCCACACCTCCACCGGTTTGGAATCATGCGGCGCAGGCAGCCAGTCCATGCGCAGGAAACGCGAGCCGAGCTTGGCCGCGACGGTCTTGGAATTGGTGTTTTCTTCGGCGATGGTGTGGATCACCTCGCTCCAGCCCAGCGTGTCGAACGCCCAGTCGGTGGCTGCCGTCGCACCTTCCGGCGCAAAGCCCTTGCCCCAGTGCTGGCGGGCGATGCTCCAACCCACTTCCGTACCCGGCCAGCCTTCGGGCTGCCAGGGACCAAGGCGACCGACCCACTGCCCGGTAGCCTTCTCGATCACCGAGAAGAACGCGAATCCTTGCAGGTGCCACACCCCGATCATCGCAGCGAAACTGCGCCATGCCACAGGGTGTGGCTGCACGCCACCGATGTACTGGGCGGCTTCCTCGTCGGCAATAAAGGCCGCCCACGGCTCGAAATCCTGGGCCTGCGGTGGACGCAGGATCAGGCGGTCGGTTTCGAGTTGCAGGTCGAAGATGCTCATGGGGTTGACTGCTCCCTTCTCCCACCGGGAGAAGGTGGCGCGAAGCGACGGATGAGGGAGGGAGAACGACTATCAGGGAAAGATTCAGTGAACCTGAAGGTCCATTCCCTCATCCGCCCTTCGGGCACCTTCTCCCAGAGGGAGAAGGAAAATCAGAATGCGTTGATACCCGTCAACTCCCGCCCGATCACCAACTGGTGCACGGTCTCGGTGCCTTCATAGGTGATCACCGATTCCAGGTTCAGCGCGTGGCGGATCGCGGCGTGTTCGGTGGTGATGCCAGCGCCACCCAGCAGGTCGCGGCATTCGCGAGCGATGTCGATGGCCATGCGGCAGTTGTTCCACTTCGCCAGCGACACCTGCGCCGGCTGCATGGTGCCGGCGTCCTTAAGGCGGCCCAGTTGCAGCGACAGCAGCTGCGCCAGGGTGATGCGGCGGGCCATCTCGGCCATCTTGATCTGCGCGCTCTGCGTGGCAGCCACGGGACGCTCGAACAGGATGCGCTCCTTGGTGTAGGCCAGCACTTCGTCCAGGCAGGCAATGGCCGCGCCAATCGGGCCCCAGGTGATGCCGTAGCGCGCTTGGGTCAGGCAGCCCAGCGGGCCTTTCAGGCCTTTCACGTTGGGCAGGCGGTTGGCTTCGGGCACGCGCACGTTGTCGAAGAACAATGCAGACGTCACCGAAGCACGCAGGCTCATCTTCTTGTGGATTTCCTGCGCGGTGAAGCCGGCGAAATCCTTCTCCACCACGAAACCCTGGATGCCGTCCTCGGTCTGCGCCCAGACGATGGCGATATCGGCCAGGTTGCCGTTGGTGATCCACATCTTGGAACCGTTGAGTACCCAGTCCGCGCCGTCGCGCTTGGCGTGGGTCTTCATGGCCGCCGGATCGGAACCGCCCTGCGGCTCGGTCAAGCCGAAGCAGCCGATGACCTTGCCCGCCGCCATGTCCGGCAGCCAGCGCATGCGCTGCTCTTCGCTGCCGTACGCGTAGATGGGATACATGCACAGCGAGGACTGCACGCTGACGAAACTGCGGATGCCGGAATCGCCCCGCTCCAGTTCCTGGCAGATCAGGCCATAGCTGACGCCGTTGAGGCCACCACCGCCGTACTGTTCCGGCAGCGAGGAGCCGAGCAGGCCTAATTCCGCGATCTCGGCAACCAGCTCCTTGGGGAAGCGGCCTTCGGCAAAGGCGTCGCCGATGATCGGGCGCACGCGTTCGTCGGTGAAACGGGCGACGGTGTCCTGTACGGCGCGCTCCTCCTCACTGAGCAGGGAGCGGATATCGAACAGGTCGTAGGGGTTCAGGGCCATGTGCAGGAGCCGGTTTTGGACAGTCCGCCATTGTATTCGGCGCCGATGCAAGGCCGTAACCCCCTGTTTTGCCGACCCGCAACGGAAAAGCCGGCGAAATCGCCGGCTTTCCTGGTGGATACGCCGAAGCGGTTTCTCAGCGCTGGGGATTGGCATCCACCGAAGCGGTCTGGGTCACCACCTGGCCATCGATCACCGGCAGGCGCTCGCCCGGCTTTTCGTCCATGCGGACGGTCTTTTCCGCACCTTCATAACGATAGGTGACGTCATAACCGACCACCTTGTCGCTGCTGCCCATGGCGATGCGCGAGCCCGGCTTGCTGTCCGTGCGCATGGTGCCGGTGGTGCCATCGGCATTGCGATAGGTCACGTTGTAGCCGGTGACGCGCGAGGACTCGGAACTCGCGTTCTCGGTGTGGCACTGGCGTTCGGTGCGCGAAACGACCTTGCCGCCTACATGGTTCTTGTCGACCTTGTTGCCGATCAGGCCGCCGACCACCGCACCGCCCGCCGTGGCGGCCTTCTTGCCGTTGCCACCGCCAATCTGGTTGCCGATCAGGCCGCCGATGACGGCGCCGGCCACGGTGCCGCCCGTGTTACCGTCACGTTCTGGCAGGCGTTCTTGCACGACCACGTCTTCACAGACTTCGCGTGGAGTCGTGGTCGTGGTGGTCTCGCGCACCGGCTCGCTGCCGATCACGGTGGCATACAGCTTGTCCTTGCTGGTGATGGGCGCGACCTTGACCACATCCGCATACTGCAGGGTGTTGGGTTGGATCTGGTTGTCCACCAGGGCCGCATCATCAAGGGCGGTTGCAGACGGGTCGGACGCCAGCCCATCTGCAGGCAGGGCCGTTACAGGTTCAGGGGTGCCGCGACTGTTCATGAAGGCGGCCGTTGCGACGCCGCCAAACAACAGGGCGCCGGTGGCAATGAGGATGGTGGTGGTGGTGCTCTTCATGCCTATCTCCTGCGGGAAAACCCCGCGCTGTGGATGGGTGGATTGCAGCATGGCATAACTGAACGAAAACCGATTTAATCTTTCAAAACCGGACACAGCATGAACCCGCACGCCAGGCCGGGCTACGTGCTAGCGTGTCCGCTGTACGCCCCGATAGAGACCCTGGAAATGCCTTCGACGCTGTTGCTACCCGTATTGAACTGGGCCCGGAAACTGCGTTTCCCCATCCTGTTCAAGATCACGGCCGCGCTGTTCGCAGTTACGCTGGTGATCCCGGATCCGATTCCCTTCCTTGATGAGCTGCTGCTAGGCATGACAACCATCGTGCTGGCCAACTGGAAGCATCGCAAGGATCCCGCGGTGATCGATTCGTCCACCACGCAGCAGTAGTACGCCGCGTGCTGGTCGACAGCCACTGCCACCTGGACGCACCCGAGTTCGACCGTGACCGCGAAGCGGTCATCCGTCGCGCACGCGACGCCGGCATCCTGCATCAGGTCATCCCCGCCATCGATGCGCAGGGCTGGCCAAAACTGCGTGAACTTTGTCGCAGCGCGCCTGGACTGTTCCCGGCCTACGGCTTGCACCCCATGTACCTGTCCGCGCATCAAGCGGCGCATCTTGCCCAGCTCGCGCAATGGCTGGAGCAGGAACAACCGGTGGCGGTAGGCGAATGCGGCCTGGATTATTTCGTCGAGGGACTTGAGCATGAAACCCAGCAGTTTTATTTCGACGGACAACTCGCCCTGGCCCGCGACTTCGACCTGCCGGTGATCGTGCATGCACGCCGCGCCGTGGATGCGGTGATCGCCTCGGTGAAACGCATCGGCGGCTTGCGTGGCGTGGTGCACAGCTTTTCCGGCAGCCCGGAACAGGCGCGCCAACTGTGGCAACTCGGCTTCCTGGTCGGCATTGGCGGACCCGCTACCTATGAACGCGCCAACCGCCTGCGCGGCCTGGTGGCCAACATGCCGCTGGAGTATCTATTGCTGGAAACCGACGCGCCCGACCAGCCCGATGCCGGCATCCGCGGCCAGCGCAATGAGCCGAGCAGGCTCGCCCATGTCTGCGAAGTGATCGCCTCGTTGCGCGGCGTGGATGTCGAGGTGGTTGCGAGCGCGACGACAGAGAATGCGAAACGACTGTTCAACCTGCCGGATACTGCGTAGGAGCTGCGTAAGCTGCGACTGTTGCGTATCGCACGGTCAATCAGCTATCCACAACGTCCGGATCAAGACCCTCTAGTCGCAGCTTACGCAACTCCTACGACGGCTTCTTTTCCTTCAACAGCACTTCCAGCGCCTTGGCGACCATGGCGAATGCGAATGCACCGGTGATATGCGTGGCGGCCCCCAGGCCGGCACCGCAATCCAGCTTCAATGCCGCGTCTGGTCCAAGCGATGGGCGAACGCCACACACGCTTCCATCGGCCTGCGGATACTTCACGTTCTCCAACGAATACACCGCCTGCACGCTGAAATAGCGGTCCGGATTCTTGGGGAAATTGAATTCGCTGCGCAGTTTCTTGCGGATCAGCGCCAGCAGCGCGTCGTGCTCGGTGCGCGACAGGTCACGCAGGCGGATCTGGGTGGGATCGGTACGACCACCCGCCGAACCCGAGACGATGATCGGCAACTTGCGGCGACGGCACCAGGCGATCATTTCCACCTTGGTGCGGAAGCTGTCGCAGGCATCCAGCACCAGGTCGAAGTTGCGGTCGAGCAACCCTTCCAGGTTGCTGGCAACCAGGAACTCCGGCACCACGTCCACCTCGACCAGCGGATTGATGGCGCGGCAGCGCTCGGCCATGGCTTCGGCTTTATTGCGGCCGTACTGGCCCTCGAGTGCAGGCAACTGGCGATTGGTGTTGGATACGCAGATATCGTCGGCATCGATCAGCGTGATATGCCCGATGCCCGAACGCGCCAGCGCTTCCACCACCCACGAACCCACCCCGCCCATGCCAACGACGGCCACGCGGCACTGGCTGTAGCGCTGCACCGCACCCTGCCCGTACAGGCGGTCAATGCCGGCAAAGCGTTCGCGTAATTCGTTATTCATCTCACTATTGTAAACGTGGCGGCAGCCATCACGTGCGTCGTACCATCAGCACTCATCCACATGGAGCCAGCCCACATGGCCAGCACTGCCTCGCGCTACTTCTTCCTGTTCCTGATTGGCCTGGTCATGGGTGCCGTGCTTGCGGTGATGGGATTGCGGGCGCTGCAGGCGCGCCAGGATCCATTCCCGGACAGTGTCATGCATGTCATGCAGAAGCACACGGGATTGCTGGCAAAGACCATCGAGGAAAACCGCTGCGCTGCCACCGACACCGCGCCGCACCTGCGCACCCTGCGTGCGATGACCAATGATCTTGAACTCGCATTCCCGGGCTTGGCGGATGACGAGCGCTTCCGTACCCATGCCAGTGACTTCAGGGCGAAGTTGGACGCCAGCCTGGCTACGCCACCGACGGAATGCGCCAGCGCCACCAAGGTCAATGTATCCATCAAGGAAAGCTGCAAGGCCTGCCATCAGGATTTCCGCGGCTGAACGCATACTCACAACGCTGTACCGATTCCATGGCAACGCCTTCCGGTTGACGTGGGGTTAATGGATCGCTGCACACGATGCTGGAAACCGCATCCTGGTTCCATGCTTCGATGCACCCGGTTACAGCCCATGTCGTTCAATCACCCGAGGAGATTTCCATGAAGATACGTTTGCTTGCCATGGCTGCCATAGCCACCGCCACCCTCGCCGGTTGTGCGACCACGTCACCGGGTTATGGCAGCCAGTCGCCCTCGTATTCGCAGCCTTCGCGCTGCGTGGATTGCGGTATCGTGACCCGCATCGAGCCGGTTGGCCCGGCGCGCACGGCACCGTCTGCAACCGGAGCCGTGTTGGGCGGCATCGTTGGTGCGGTGGTGGGCCGTGAAATCTCGGACCAGACCGGTGGCAGCAAAGGCAACAAGAACGTCGCCACCGTCGCCGGCGCCACGGCCGGCGCGATTGGCGGCAACGCCATCCAGAACCGTGCCACCGCGGAAACCTACGACGTCTACGTCCGCATGGACGATGGCCGCAACGTGGTCATCAACCAGCGCGATGTCGGCGGCATTCGCAACAACACCTACGTGCGCGTGGTGAATGGCAAGGTGGTCCTGCGCTGAATCCTGCGCAGCCCCAGGCGCGAAAAGAAAAACCCGGCGCAGGCCGGGTTTTTCTTGTTCAACAGACTGGCCATGGCCAGCCTTGGGTCATGCGCCGGTCAGAGCGCTTCCACCGCATCCGCCTGCAGGCCTTTCTGGCCCTGGACCACGGTGAAGCTCACTTTCTGGCCTTCTTTCAAGCTCTTGAAGCCCTGGCTCTGGATGGCGCGGAAGTGCACGAACACATCCTCGCCATTCTCGCGGCTGATGAAGCCGAAGCCCTTGGCGTCGTTGAACCATTTGACGGTACCGTTTTCGCGATCTGCCATTGTCACTAACTCCTTGGAACGGGTGGTGGAAACGCCCTGTGTTCTGGCGGCTGGTTGCAAGGAGGAAGCGTGTAACGATGTTGCGGAACATGGTTCGACCGCATCAGGCCACAATCTGGGGTGGCCCTGGCAAGCGCAGCGGCTGAACAGTAACTCGGCATTTCTGAAAATGCAATAATTCTGACGCGCCTCACAAACGTCGCAACCAATTGATTTACATGGGAGAAATTCTTGGAAATGCAGTTCCTCTACTACACGCTGGCGGTGATCCTGGTCCTGGTGGGCATAGGCGGGGTGATTCTGCCGGCCCTTCCCGGCCTGCCGCTGGTGTTCGCCGGCATGTTGCTGGCGGCATGGGCCGGTGATTTCCAGCAGATCGGCTGGTTCCCGCTGGTGGTGCTGGGCTTGATGACCTTGCTGTCGGTGGCCGTGGATTTCTTCGCCACCATGGTGGGTGCCAAGCGTGTCGGTGCCAGCCGGAAGGCGCTGATCGGGGCGATGGTCGGCACGTTCGCAGGGCTGTTCTTCGGCCCCATCGGCCTGTTCGTGGGACCTTTCGCAGGCGCGCTACTCGGCGAACTCTGGCACGGCAAGGAACTGGGGCAAGCGGCCAAGGTCGGCCTGGGCACGTGGCTCGGCATCGTGCTCGGCATCGTGCTGAAGCTGGGGCTGGCCTTCGGCATGCTCGGGTTGTTCGCGTTCGCGTGGTTTGTATGAGCGCGCTCCAGCATGTGGTTCCAGCGATGACGGCGGTGGCCGCGGCCATCACGCTTTGCTTGCCTGCGATGGCACAGGAAGCACCCACGCCCGCCACGCCGGAAGCCTGCGTGTCGATTGAGGCCGACGCCACCCGACTGGCCTGCTACGACGCTGCACTTGGACATCGCTCCACGGATACGCTGGCCGCCGATGCCGCCGCCAAGGAAGCCAGCGAGCGCGTGAAGGAACAACGCCAGGCCGCGATCCCGGTCGACGACGCCAGCCTGGGCGAACGCGCCCGCCATCGGCTGGGCTCGGTATTCGGCCATGACGACAGCTATGCCGAGGCACGCGCAAACGCGGGCAAGGGTTCGTTGCTGGACAGCCGCTGGGAGCTGGCCAAGGACTCGAAGCTGGGGGTGTTCCAGATGCGTGCGTACAAGCCGGTGTACCTGCTGCCCGGTTTCTGGACCAGCGACGTCAATGAAACGCCGTCTTCCCCCAACCCCGACAACACCGTGACCACGCCGGAACCATTGACCAGCGTGGAAGCCAAGTTCCAGCTCAGCTTCAAGACCAAGTTCGTGGAGAATGTTTTCGGCGACAACGGCGATATCTGGGGCGGCTACACGCAGAGTTCGCGCTGGCAGGTCTACAACGGCGAGGAATCACGCCCGTTCCGCGAAACCAATTACGAGCCGGAAGTGATGCTGGTGTTCCACAACAATTACAGCATCGGCGGCTGGAAGGGCCGCATGGCCGCCGTCGGCATCAACCACCAGTCCAACGGCCGCAGCGATCCTCTGTCGCGCAGTTGGAACCGGGTAGTCCTGAACGTTGGCCTGGACCGCGAGAACTGGGCCTTCGTGGTGCGCCCGTGGTGGCGTATCCCGGAAGGCCATGACGACGACAATCCGGATATCGAGGACTTCATTGGCCGTGGCGATGCGATGCTGGTGTACAGCAACAACGGCCATGAATTCGCCCTGCTCGGCCGGCATTCGCTGCGCGGCGGCGACGATTCGCATGGCGCGCTGCAACTGGACTGGGGCTTCCCGATCGACCGCACCCTGCGCGGGCATGTGCAACTGTTCCATGGTTACGGCGAGAGCCTGATCGACTACAACCACAAGGCCACCTACGTGGGCCTGGGCATCTCGCTGCTGGAATGGTTCTGATGGACGTGACGATCTATTACAACCCCGACTGCGGCACTTCGCGCAATGCGCTGGGGCTGATCCGCGAGGCTGGCATCGAGCCGACCATCATTGAATACCTGCAGACACCGCCCGATCGCGACACGCTTGTTGCCCTGATCGAGCAGATGCAGGTGCCGGTGCGCGACGTGGTGCGGCAGAAGGAATCGCTGTATGCCGCGCTCGCCCTGCAGGAGGCAAGCGATGAAGCATTGCTTGATGCCATGCTCGCGCACCCGGTCTTGATCAACCGCCCGATTGTGGTGACGCCACGCGGCGTGAAATTGTGCCGGCCATCGGACAGCGTGCTGGACCTCCTCCCGACCAAGTAATCGTTGGCGACGACGGCCATGCGATCCGGAATGCGACTTGGAGTGCACCGGGCAGCCCGCTATGCTGGCCGCGGACTGTCGACAACAGGCAGATCCGCACTCCTTACAAGGAAGTCACCATGCCGCCAGCACGCCAACGCCGTTCGTTCTTTGCCTACGCGTCAGCGCTGCTGGGTCTGCTCAGCCTGTTCGCCGTGCTCTGCTTCCACTACCCGGAATTGTTGACCAGCAAGGAATTCCGCGCGGTCTACAACGAAACCTTCGCGCGGCACCTGTTGCTGGTGGGACTGGTGGCGGCCTTCATCCTGGGAACGCTGGCGATCCTGCGTGACCGCAACAAGCGTATCGCCCTGGTCGGTGTCGGTGGCGCCACGCTGGCCGTGCTGCTGGGCGGCACCAACGTGCAGTTCGACAGCATCGGCCAGACGCCGTTCTCGCTGGGCATGGACTGGTTCGTGATCTCGCTGTTCTTCTCGGCGCTGGTGTTCGTGCCGCTGGAGCATTACCTGGGCAAGCAGCGGCTCTCGCCGCTGCGCCCAGGCTGGCGCACCGACATCGCCTATTTCTTCATGAGCCACGTGCTGGTGCAGTTCATCCTGATCCTGGTCACTGCTTCCACCTCCACCATCGCCGGGCTGGCGATGTTCCCCAGCCTCAAGGCAGCGATCCAGTCGTTGCCGGTGTGGGCTCAGTTCCTGATCGCGGTGTTCGTGGCGGACCTGGCGCAGTCGCTGCTGCATCGCGCCTACCACAACGTGCCGTGGCTCTGGCGCTTCCACGCCGTGCACCATTCCAGCCGACACATGGACTGGCTGGCCGGTTCCCGCATCCATTTCGTCGAGATCGTGTTGACCCGCAGCGCGGTGCTGCTGCCCTTGCTGATCCTCGGCTTCTCCACGCCTGCGGTGAACGCGTACGTGATCCTGGTAGGCCTGCAAGCGGTGCTGGCGCATGCCAACCTGGGAATCCGCTTTGGCTGGCTGGAGTATCTGGTCGTGCTGCCCCGCTACCACCACTGGCACCATGCACGGCAGAAGGACTACATCGACGTCAACTACGCCATCCACCTGCCGCTGATCGACATGCTGATGGGTACCTTCAAGCTCCCACCCTCTCAGGACGAATGGCCGCAGGAATACGGCGTGATGAAGCTGGACACCGTGCCCACCGGCATCATGGAACAGCACCTGATGCCGTTCCGGAAGAAGAAAACCTTCGACGACTTCGTCAACTGATCCTGTCGCACGTTCCAAACCAAGCGAACCGTAGAGCCGAGCTTGCTCGGCTGCTTTACGCGTAGGGATGAAGAGCAGCCGAGCAAGCTCGGCTCTACGAAAGCCGGGATTTCGCTGCATTCAGGCCCAGTCAGTCAGACCTTCGCGGGCATAGACTTCCTTGAAGCTTGGCAGTGCCTTCATCCGCTGCGCGTGCGCGTGCAGGACCGGCCAGGTGTCGGTCGGCTTCGGCATGTTGCGCGACCAGCGCATCAGCATGGTGAGCAGGAAGTCGGCGGCGCTCAGATTCTCGCCGAGCAGGTACGAGCCGCCGTGCGAGTTGATGTGGTTGGCAACCTGTTCCCACGCGGCTTCCAGTTTCAATCGCGCCTGTTGTTTGACGGCATCCACGTTCGCTTCGCCCGCGGGTTCGGTGGGATAGAACCAGGCGCGGTAAGCGGGCTGCAGGGTGTTGGCCATGAACAGCATCCACTGGTAGTAGCTGGCGCGCTGCGGGGTGCCGATGGTCGGCGCGAGTCCTGCCTGCGGATGCAGGTCGGCAAGATGCATGACGATGGCGGCGGCCTCGGTGATGACTTGGCCATCGACGACCAGTGCAGGCACTACGCCAGCCGGATTGATCTTCAGGTACTCGGTGGATTTGTGTTCGCGCTTGTCGAAGTCGAGCCTGTGCAGGGTGTGCGGCACGTCGAGTTCGATCAGCAGCCAGTGGACGACTAGGCTGGCGGTGCTGGGGGAGTAATAGAGGGTGGTGGGCATGTGGATCCTGCGTGTAAGGGTGACGTGGATTGGGGTAACCGATGCAGAGCGGAAATCACTACAAATGTTGTGTCGTCATCCCGGCGAAAGCCGGGACCCAACTCAACACGCGCCGATAGTTGGGTCCCGGCTTTCGCCGGGATGACGATCATGGTTTTTGTATTCTCCCAGTTAATGCCACGGGGTAGCCCGGGCAGAGCGCATCGAAACCCGGAGCCTTTGAATTTATGCGCCAACAGCTACGAGTTTCGCTGCGCCCTACCCAGCCTACGTCACTATCTGTTGAGGATGGCGATATCGCCGAAGATAGATTCCGATGTGGAAAACACTGCATAACTTGTATACATGCCGGCCCTGTATGTTTTGGGTAAGCATTGGCCTACATACAGCGGGCCTGATTCTCGCTTTATTGCGGCACTCACATAGACACAGCCTCCACCGCCGCGTCGACCACTTTTTTTGTAGGACATGCTGGATATTTCAGCTGACCGCGAATAGGTCTGTCCGAAAGCTAGCGTAAGAACTGAACCCACCAAGAAGCAGAAAAATATGTAAGAAAACGCAACAGCGAAAGGTAGTAAAAGAACCCACTGAAAAACCCTATCTGGCTTTCCGTAGAGAGCCGAGCGCCGCGATAGTCGCGGGCGATTGACGGCGAAGCGAACGAAGGCCCATGCCAAGGCAGTTGCCGGTATAGCGGAAAGGATCATCCAAAGCATAGACGGAACAAATACGCCCATCCGCATTGAGATAATTCCTGCGATCGCCATCGCTATAAAAATTATCGAGACAATTGCGCCTTTCATAGCCCAACTCCTTATTGGCTATATTCATCCTTTGCAAAACTGTCAAACCAGTACAACACTTTTTCGTCTATACCGACTCCAACACCACCGGAATATTACCGATGCGTGCATGCCATTCCCGCGGCCCAGTCTTGTGCACCGATTCACCCGTGCTGTCCACGGCTACCGTCACCGGCATGTCCTTCACCTCAAATTCGTAGATCGCTTCCATGCCCAGGTCCGCGAAACCGACCACGCGCGAGGCCTTGATCGCCTTCGATACCAGGTAGGCCGCGCCGCCGACCGCCATCAGGTACACCGACTTGTGTTTGCGGATCGCCTCGATCGCCACCGGCCCGCGCTCCGCCTTGCCGACCATGCCCAGCAGGCCCGTCTGCGCCAGCACCTGCTCGGTGAACTTGTCCATGCGCGTGGCCGTGGTCGGACCCGCGGGACCGACGACTTCATCGCGCACCGGATCCACTGGACCCACGTAGTAGATGAAGCGTCCCTTGAAATCCACCGGCAGCGGCTCGCCCTTGTTCAACATGTCGACCATGCGCTTGTGCGCCGCGTCGCGGCCGGTGAGCAGCTTGCCGTTGAGCAGCAAGACTTCGCCCGGCTTGAAACTGGCCACCTGCTCCGGCGTGATCGTGTCCAGGTCCACGCGACGACCTTTCGATGTGTCGTAGGTCAACTGCGGCCAGTCTTCCAGCGACGGCGGTTCCAGCATCACCGGGCCGCTGCCATCCAGGATGAAATGCGCGTGGCGCGTCGCCGCGCAGTTGGGAATCAGCGCGACAGGCAAGTTCGCCGCGTGCGTGGGGAAATCCTTGACCTTGATGTCCAGCACCGTGGTCAAACCGCCCAGGCCCTGTGCGCCGATTCCGAGTGCGTTGACCTTTTCGTAGAGTTCAAGCCGCAACTCTTCCGCGCGGTTGGAGGCGCCACGCGCCTGCAGGTCGGTGATGTCGATGGGCTCCATCAACGCTTCCTTGGCCAGCAGCATCGCCTTCTCCGCGGTGCCACCAATGCCGATGCCCAACATGCCCGGCGGGCACCAGCCCGCACCCATGGTCGGCACGGTCTTCAGCACCCAATCGACGATGGAATCAGAGGGATTGAGCATGGCGAATTTCGACTTCGCTTCCGAACCACCACCCTTCGCCGCGACAATCACGTCCACCGTATTGCCCTGCACGATCTTGACGTTGATGACCGCAGGCGTGTTGTCCTTGGTGTTGATGCGCTTGCCCGCGGGATCCGCCAGCACGCTGGCGCGCAGCTTGTTGTCCGGATGGTGGTAGGCGCGGCGCACGCCTTCGTTGGCCATGTCCTCCACGCCCATGGTCGCGTCCGGCCAGCGCACGTCCATGCCGATCTCGAGGAATACAGTGACGATGCCGGTGTCCTGGCAAATCGGTCGATGGCCTTCGGCGCACATGCGCGAATTGATCAGGATCTGGGCGATGGCGTCCTTGGCGGCCTCCGATTCCTCGCGCTCGTACGCGGCGGCGAGGTTCTGGATGTAGTCGACCGGGTGGTAGTAGCTGATGTACTGCAGGGCGTCGGCGACGCTCTGGATGAAGTCTTCCTGGCGGATATCGGTCACGGCGGGCTCGCGGCTGGCGGGGGTTGCCCGGTGATTTTAGCCGAGCAGGTGCATTGGGGTCTTGCTGATGGCTTTGGTATGGCTTTTGTGGGAGGGGCTTCAGCCCCGACAGCTCTTCGCGGA
>CALCNV010000081.1 GCA_937897645.1 uncultured Lysobacteraceae bacterium | reverse complement strand
TAATCAGTGGCCAACCTTAGCCCAGCGCACCACGCAACGCGATGGCATGACTGGAATGGCAATGTGTCATCGGCAGGACACTGTTCACGCGGCATACTTACGCACCCCCCGGATGGAACCCGTGATGCGTCGATTCGCAACTGCCCTGCCCTGCCTTTCCATCGCCTTGCTGGCGGCCTGCTCCTCGACGCCGACGCGCACCGATGCAACCCCCTTGCTCGTGGACGTTCCGCAAGTCGCGCACCCCAAGGGCGAAACGGCCGCCTGGTGGTACCGCAGCGGTGCAGCGCGTGCGGCCGGCAACGGCGCGATGCAGGGCAAGGCGAAGAACGTGATCCTGTTCCTGGGCGATGGCATGAGCCTGACCACGGTGGCCGCTGCGCGCATCCTGGAAGGCCAGCGCAAGGGCAATCCGGGCGAGGAAAACCAGCTGTCGTGGGAACAGTTCCCGCACACCGCGCTCAGCAAGACCTACAACACCGATTCGCAGACGCCTGATTCCGCCGGCACCATGAGCGCGATTGCCACCGGCGTGAAGACGCACATGGGCGCGATTGGCGTCGCCGCCGGGCACAAGGATGATTGCGCCGGCAGCCTCAAGCAACCGGTGCTGTCATGGCTGGAACTGGCCGACAGCGCCGGACTGGCCACCGGCATCGTCACCACCGCGCGCCTCACCCATGCCACGCCCGCCGCGACCTACGCGCACTCGCCCACCCGCAATTGGGAGAACGACGCCGACGTGCCCGCCGAGGCCGTTGCACTGGGTTGCAAGGACATCGCCCAACAGCTCATTTCCTCGTCGCGTTTTGGCCGTGGTCCCACGGTCGCACTCGGTGGTGGTCGCCGCGAATTCACCACCGTGGAGCAACGCGACCCCGAGTACGACGACAAGGTGGGCCAGCGCCTGGACGGCCGCGACCTGGTAGGCGAATGGCAGCGCGCGCATCCACGAGGTGCGTATGTGTGGAACGCCGGGCAACTGCAAGCGGCTGGCGATGCGCCATCACTGCTTGGCCTGTTCGAAAGCGAACACATGCAGTACGACCACGACCGCAACAAGACCGCCAGCGGCGATCCCAGCCTCACCGAGATGACGCTTGCCGCGATCAAGACGCTGTCCCGTGATCCCAACGGTTTCGTGCTGATGGTCGAAAGCGGCCGCATCGACCATGGCAACCACGACGGCAATGCGTTCCGCGCACTGGACGAAACCATTTCACTGTCCAACGCGGTGCGCGCCGCCATGGCCGCGACGTCGGCAGACGACACCCTGATCATCGTCACCGCAGACCATTCGCACACGCTCAGCTTCATGGGCTACCCGGTGCGCGGCAATCCCATCCTGGGCAAGGTGCGCGGCATGGGCGGTGAAGACGACACGCCCGGCGAACTGGCGCGCGATGCCACCGGCCAGGTGTTCACCACCCTGGTGTATGCCAACGGCCCCGGCAATACCGGTGCCAGCAATCGGCAAGCAGCCGGATCCAAGGTCTTCCCGCACGGACCCAGCAGCTTCGAGCCCGTCGAGGGCCGCCCCGACCTGAGCAACGTCAACACCGAAGATCCCGACTACATGCAGGAAGCCCTGATACCGCTGAAAGCCGAATCACACAGTGGCGAGGATGTCGGCATCTGGGCCAGCGGCCCCGGTGCCGATGCGGTGCGCGGCACGGTGGAACAGAACACGATCTACCACTTCATCGTGCAGGCCACGCCCAAGCTGCGCGAGCGACTTTGCGCCGCCAATACCTGCAACGCCGACGGCGTGCCGGTGGAATTGCCGAAGCCGGCGGATTTCGAGAAGAAGTAATCAACCCACTGGTAGGAGCGCCCCATGGGCGCGAGTTCTTCCTGATCGCACATGCAAGAAGCTCGCGCCCATGGGGCGCTCCTACCGAATCGTTCAGAACGGCTTGGCCAGCACCAGATACACCACGCCGATCAGCAACAGCAGTGGCGCCTCGTTGAACAGGCGCAGCTTGAACGACGACGACAGCGCGCGGCCTTTTTCCACGCCCTTCAACCAGCGGCCAGTCACGATGAAATAGGCCAGGAGCAACGCGACCAGCAGCAGCTTGGCGTGCAGCCAGCCACCGCTGATGTCGAAGTACAGCCACAACACCAGCCCCAGCACCACCGCCACCCCGAACATGCTGTGGCCGAAGCGATACAGCTTCTTACCCATCTGCAGCAGGCGTGCCTGCACCTCGGGCTGGTCGCGGGTTTCCGCAAGATTCACCAGGATGCGCGGCAGGTAGAACACCGTGGCCATCCAGGCGATGACGAAGACGAGGTGGAAGGTCTTGACCCAGACGTACATGGCGGCAGCTCACTTATCGAATGACCCATAGGATGCCATGCCGCATCCCCCACGTAGGAGCGCCCCATGGGCGCGAGCTCTGCTTGAATGCCCGCCAAAGAGCTCGCGCCCATGGGGCGCTCCTACAATGCATCTTTGTTTACTTGCGGAATCCCCATGACCAAGCACTACGACGAAGCCTATTTCCAGCACTGGTACCGCCGCAGCGACATCGGCGGCCCGCAGCGGCTGGCGCGCAAGGTGGCGCTGGCGGTGGCCTGCGCCGAGTACTACCTGGAACGCCCCATCCGCAGCGTGCTGGACATCGGCTGCGGCGAAGGTGCATGGCATGCGCCCTTGCTGAAGCTGCGACCCAAGCTGCGCTACCTGGGTTTCGACAGCAGCGAATTCGCCATCGCCAGGCACGGCACGCGACGCAACCTGCACTATTCGCAATTCGGCGACTTTGCCCTGCTACGCCCCTGCCCGCCCGTGGACCTGTTGGTCTGTGCCGACGTGCTGCACTACCTGCCCACGCGCGAACTGCAGCGTGGCCTGCCTGGACTGGCGGAACTGTGCGGCGGCGTCGCCTATCTGGAAACCTTCACCCGCGAAGATGAGTTCGAAGGTGACCACGCCGGCTTCCAGCCGCGCACGGCCGCCTGGTACCGCAAGCAGTTCCATGCCCAGGGCTTGCAATCCGTGGGCTCGCATTGCTGGCTGGCGCAGGGGCTGGCTGAGCAGGTGGCGGCGCTGGAA
>CALCNV010000080.1 GCA_937897645.1 uncultured Lysobacteraceae bacterium | reverse complement strand
GCGGCCACGCCGGCACCGAGGCCGCGCTGGCGTCCGCGCGCGCCGGTGCCCGCACTCTGTTGCTGACCCACAACGTGGAAACGGTGGGCGCGATGAGCTGCAACCCGGCCATTGGCGGCATCGGCAAGGGCCATCTGGTCAAGGAAATCGACGCGCTGGGCGGGGTCATGGCGCATGCCGCCGACCTAGCCGGCATCCAGTGGCGCACGCTGAATGCCTCGAAGGGCCCGGCCGTGCGCGCCACCCGCTGCCAGGCGGATCGCTCGCTCTACCGCAGCGCCATCCGCCGCATCGTCGAAGCGCAGCCCAACCTGACCGTGTTCCAGGCTGCGGTCGACGATCTCGTCATTGAAAACAATCGCGTGCGTGGCGTGATTACCCAGACCGGCCTGCGTTTCGACGCGCCGTCGGTGGTGCTGACCGCCGGCACCTTCCTCGCGGGCAAGATCCACGTCGGTGAAACCCAGTACGCCGCTGGTCGCGCAGGTGATCCGCCTGCGACCGCGCTTGCACACAAATTGCGCGAAGGCCCGTTCGTCGTCGATCGCCTGAAGACCGGCACGCCGCCGCGCATCGACGGCCGCTCGCTCGACTACTCGGTGATGGAAGAACAGCCCGGCGACGATCCGCTGCCGGTTATGTCCTTCATCGGCGACGTCTCGCAGCATCCGCACCAGGTGTCGTGCTGGATTACCCACACCAGCGAACAGACCCACGAAATTATCCGCAATGCATTGCATCGTTCGCCGTTGTACAGCGGCCAGATCGAAGGCATCGGTCCGCGTTACTGCCCGTCCATCGAAGACAAGGTCGTGCGTTTCGCAGAGAAAGCCTCGCACCAGATCTTCGTCGAGCCCGAAGGTCTCGACGTCACCGAAATTTATCCGAACGGCATTTCCACCTCGCTGCCGTTCGATGTGCAACTGGAGCTGGTGCGCAGCATCCGCGGCATGGAGAACGCGCACATCACGCGTCCCGGCTACGCCATCGAATACGACTTCTTCGATCCACGCGGCTTGAAATCCTCGCTGGAAACCAAGGCGGTCGCCGGCCTGTTCTTCGCCGGGCAGATCAACGGCACCACCGGCTACGAGGAAGCGGCCGCGCAAGGTCTGATCGCCGGCCTGAATGCCGCACGCCATATGCAGCAGAAAGAAGCCTGGTGCCCGCGTCGCGATGAAGCCTACATCGGCGTGTTGATCGATGACCTCATCACGCATGGCACCAAAGAGCCGTACCGCATGTTCACCAGTCGCGCCGAGTACCGGCTGCAGCTGCGCGAGGACAATGCGGACCTGCGTCTTACTGAAACCGGTCGCGACCTTGGCCTGGTCGATGATTTGCGCTGGGAAAAGTTCGCCACCAAGCGCGAGGCCATTGCGCGAGAGAATGAACGCCTGCGTTCGATCTGGGTCACGCCGGGCAACGCGCTGGGTCGCGAAGTGGAAGCAACGCTCGGAATCGCCGTCTCTCGCGAAACCAGCGTGCTGGACATGATCAAGCGTCCGGAACTGGACTACGCCAAGCTGGTGTCGGTGCCGTCGATCGGGCCGGGCGTGGAAGACGCCAAAGTCGCCGAGCAGGTCGAGATCGGAATCAAGTACTCCGGTTACCTGGATCGCCAACGCGACGAGATCGAACGCCAGCAGCGCAACGAGGACACCGCTATTCCAGGCGATTTCGACTATGCCGGTGTACGCGGGCTTTCGTTCGAAGTGCTGCAGAAACTCGAGCGCGTGCAACCGCAGACCGTGGGCCAGGCGCAGCGCATACCTGGCATGACACCGGCGGCGATTTCACTGTTGCTGGTGCACCTGACGCGCGCGCGTCGTAGTCGCGTGGCGTGAAGCAAGGCTTTACGTGGGAGCGGCGTCCCGCCGCGAGCCCTCAGCTTTTGCATGGCACGATCCAGGAGCAAGAGTTCGCGGCGGGACGCCGCTCCCACAACCGCGCGAATTGAATCGCATGGCGTAGGAGCGACGTGAGTCGCGACTGAATCTTGTGCGAAATTTCGTTCGCGACTTACGTCGCTCCTACGCGATACCGCTTGCCCGCTGCTACTCGCCGCTCTTGGCGCGGGCGAAGGCGGCCGCCAGGGCGTTGTTAATAGTCGCTTGCTGCGGCTTGATGGCGGCTGCGGCCTGCTTCCCATGCGCCTGCGGTCGCCCGTTGCGTTGCGGAACTGCATCGCGTCGCGCGTTGTCCGGCACCGGCTTCGCTACAGGCACATCTTCCAACCTGCGCGTCAGCGCAATGCGCTTGCGCGGGATGTCCACTTCCAGCACGCGCACCTTGACGATGTCGCCGGCCTTGACCACGTCGCGCGGGTCTTTCACGTAGGTGTCGGACAGCGCGGAGATATGCACGAGTCCATCCTGGTGCACGCCGATATCCACGAAGGCACCGAATGCGGCCACGTTGGTGACCACGCCTTCCAGGATCATGCCGACCTTGAGATGCTTGAGTTCTTCGACGCCTTCGGCGAAGCGCGCCGCCTTGAATTCGGGGCGGGGATCGCGGCCCGGCTTTTCCAGTTCTTTCAGGATGTCGCGCACGGTGGGCACGCCGAATTGCTCGTCGGTAAACGACTCCGGCTTCAATCCGCGCAGGTAGCCGCTGTCGCCGATCAATTGCTTCACCGCGCGGCCACTGTCTTTCACGATGCGTTCCACCACCGGATACGCTTCCGGATGCACGGAAGAGGCGTCCAGCGGTTCGTCGCCATCGGCGATGCGCAGGAAGCCGGCGCATTGCTCGAAGGTTTTTTCGCCCAGTCGCGCCACCTTCAGCAATTCCTTGCGGCGCTTGAACGGGCCGTTCTGGTCGCGGTGCAGCACGATGTTCTCGGCGACCGAGGCAGACAGTCCGGAAACACGCGAAAGCAATGCGGCCGAGGCGGTATTCACATGCACGCCAACGGCGTTCACGCAGTCTTCCACGCGCGCATCCAGTGCACGCGCCATGCGGTACGGGTCCACGTCGTGCTGGTACTGGCCGACACCAATCGCCTTGGGCTCGATCTTCACCAGCTCCGCCAACGGATCCTGCAGGCGGCGGGCAATCGACACTGCGCCGCGAATGCTGACATCGAGATCCGGGAATTCCTTGGCCGCCAGTTCCGATGCCGAATACACCGATGCACCGGCTTCGCTGACCACGATCTTCTGCAGTTTCAGTTCCGGATGCTTGCTGATCACTTCGCCGGCCAGCTTGTCGGTCTCGCGGCTGGCCGTGCCGTTGCCAATGGCGATCAGTTGCACGCCATGCTGAGCGCATAGTTTGTGCAAAGTGTGCACCGACTGGTCCCACTGCTTGCGTGGTTCGTGCGGATAGATGGTGTCGGTGGCGACCACTTTGCCGGTGGCATCCACTACCGCGATCTTGCAGCCGGTGCGGATGCCCGGATCCAGGCCCAGCACTGCGCGCGGCCCGGCGGGTGCGGCGAGCAACAGGTCTTTCAGGTTGTCGCCGAAAATAGTGATGGCTTCCGCCTCGGCTTTTTCACGCGCCTGCCCGAACAGGTCCAGCAGCAGGTGCAGGTGCAACTTGGCGCGCCAGGTCATGCGCGCGCTGTCCAGCAACCAGCGGTCCGCGGCGCGGCCTTTGTCACTGATGCCCGCATGCAAGGCCACGCGGCCGTCGCCGTAGAGATGGCCGGCTTCCGCATCCTTGCCCGGATCCAGGTCGAGATAGAGGATCTCTTCCTTGCGCGCACGGAACAGCGCCAGCAAACGATGTGAGGGAATCCGCGCAAGCACTTCGCTGTGTTCGAAGTAATCGCGGTACTTCGCACCGGCGTCCTCCTTGCCTTCGGCTACGCGTGCGCGGATCACGCCGACATCGCCCAGCCAGTTGCGCAGCTCGCCGACGAGTGCAGGATCTTCACCCCAACGCTCCATCAGGATCGCGCGGGCACCGTCCAGCGCCGCCTTGGCGTCGGCCACGCCTTTTTCCGCATCGATGAAGGTAGCGGCGAACGTTTCCGGAGTCTGCGTTGGGTCGGCCAGCAAGCCATCCGCGAGCGGTTCCAAGCCTGCCTCGCGAGCGATCTGCGCGCGCGTGCGACGCTTCGGTTTGTAGGGAAGGTAAAGATCTTCCAGTCGCGCCTTGCTGTCGGCGGCTTCGATCTCAGTGCGCAGTTCGTCGGTCAGCTTGCCTTGTTCTTGGATGCTGGCCAGCACGGTGGCGCGGCGGTCTTCCAGTTCACGCAGGTAGGTCAATCGTGTTTCCAGGTTGCGCAGCTGGGTGTCGTCCAGGCCGCCGGTGACTTCCTTGCGGTAGCGCGCGATGAAGGGAACGCTGGCGCCTTCGTCCAGCAATGCGATGGCGGCGAGCGCCTGCGCGGTCTGCGCGCCGATTTCTTCGGCGATGGTGCGGGCGATGTGCTGGGCAAGTTGCTGCTTGGTGTCTTGCATTGCGTCCGTTCGGTTGGATCAGGAAGTAGGAGTGGATTGTGGCCGTCACTGGACGCCGTGGAAACCCGTTGACAGGCAAGGAAAATGCAGGTTTGGCAAAGCGTTGTGATCGTGAGGTCGGCGTCGTGGATGTGGTGTAGTGGGAGCGGCGTCCCGCCGCGAGCTATTGATCCTGGATCCTGCATGCAAGAGCTAGAAGCTCGCGGCGGGACGCCGCTCCCACCTACCGCTTCCAAATCGCGATCTCCCCGGCGGCACGTGCATGACAGAGGGTATGCTTCCGGTATGCGCTATTGCCTTGTATTGCTCTCCGTTCTGCTGGCCGCCTGTGGAGGCGATCCCGTCGCGCCTGTTTCGACACCGCCGGTTGCAACTGCTTATGTTCCGCATGAAGTCCTGGAATGGAAGTTGCCGGTGTCGAGTGTCGCTGCGCAGCCCGATCTCATCGTTGCGCCCGACGGTCGTCTGCTGCTGTCGTGGATCGCGACCGAAAATGAGAAGTGGCACGTTCTCCGCTTCGCATCGTTCAACGGGCAGGCATGGAGTGCATCGAAGGACATCGCGCGCGGCGACGACTGGTTCGTCAACTGGGCCGATACGCCGCACCTCGCCGCGACCGCGGACGGCACGCTGTGGGCGCACTGGCTGCGCAGGAGCGCTGCGGCCACCTATGCCTATGACGTGGTGTTGTCGAACTCCACGGACGCTGGCGAGACCTGGTCCGCTGCCATGCTCGTCAACCAGGACGGGACACCGACCGAGCACGGTTTCGTGTCGCTATGGGCGCAGTCGCCTACCAGCATAGGCATCGCATGGCTGGACGGACGCAACATGGCCGGTGGCGAACACGAAGGACATGACGGACACGGCGGTGGCGCGATGACCCTGCGTGCGGCTAGTGTGGATTCCACCTTGCGCAAATCGGTGGAAACGGAGATCGATTCGCTGACGTGCGACTGTTGCCAGACCTCGGCGGCACTCACCGATCGCGGTGCCTTGCTGGTCTATCGCGGACGGGACACGAAGGAAGTGCGCGACATCCTTGCCACGCGACTGCAGGACGGTGCGTGGACGTCACCGCGCAAGGTGCATGACGACCAGTGGACCATGCCGGCGTGTCCGGTCAATGGACCTGCCGTCGACGCGCGCGACGCGCAGGCGTGGGTGGCCTGGTATACGGCGGCGGGTGACATGCCGATGTTGCGTGTCGCACGCTCCGGCGATGCGGGCGACAGTTTCGCAACGCCCGTGGACATCGACCGTGGCGAAGCGCTGCAAGGCCGCGTCGGTATCGCGGTGGAGGGCGAATCGGTGTGGGTGAGCTGGGTGCGCGAAGACGCAAAAGGCCAGTCGCTGTGGCTGGCGCGCTATCCGCTGGACCTGTCGCGTGAATTGCAGCGCCTGCAGGTCGCGAGCCTGCAGGGGCGCGGACGCGCGACCGGGTTCCCGCAACTGGTTGCGGGGCAGGGTGGCGTCTACCTGGCCTGGACCGACGTGGTGGACGGCAAGCCGCAGCTGCGCGGCGCACGCGTCGCGCAGAAACCCATGTAGGAACTGCGCAAGCTGCGACCGGAAATTGTCCGCATCACCGAATATTCGCAGCGCGCAGTTGCCGTGGTCGCAGCTTGCGCAGCTCCTACAAGGTGATCGGGTTATTTCTCGCGGCGGTAGTTGAGCGAGGCGCGGTTTTCCACGGTGCTGGATTCGATCTCGATATCGAAGCCGCGGCGCAGCAGGTATTTCAGGGTGATGACCTGGCCGCTGCCGACCATGGACACGCCGTAGCCCACGTACAGGCGCGGCGACAGGAACTTGCCCACGCCGAACACCGAGCCACCCAGCGCGCGTGACTGCATCACGCCTGCGTTGTCGAGGCCCAGCACCGCACCGAGTTGAGAACCCAGCAAGCCCGCGCCGGCCGACAGTGCTTCGGAGGCCACGTTGATCTGCTGGCTCTCGCGCGAGGTCGCGCGTGCCAGCGAACGGCCCAGCACCAGGTACGAGAGCGCTTCCGAATCCTGCATCACCGGATCCGACCACACTTCCGCATGCGGCTGGCTGGCGAGGCCGGTGACATGGATGCCGGCGGTGACTTCGCCCACCACGCGCTGCGCGCGGATATTGATGCGCGGATCGGAGATCGGACTGTTGCTCCAACGCAATTGCCCGCCGGTGATGTCCAGCTTCTGGCCGTAGGCTTCGTAACGACCGTCTACGTCAAGGCCACCCTGGCCGGTCATCTCGCGACCCGGCCGGCCACGCACGCGCAGCTCACCGGTCAGCGAACCTTCCAGGCCGAAGCCGTCCATGCGCACGTCGTCGCCGAGTACCAGGGTCAAGTCCATGTCCAGCGGCGTGCCGCGCGAATCGCGTTCCGGATCCACCGGGTCCAGCACCACCACGTCCGGCGATGGGGAGATGCCCTGGTCCAGGCGCTCCAGGTCGAGCTTGGCCGAGGGCACAGTAACCTTGCCGTTGAGGGTGAGCACGCCGGTGGTGCGGTCGAAGCCCACCTGCAAATCAGGATTGGCCACGGCGCGCAATTCACGCGTGTCGGAGATCAGGAAGTTTTCGCCGGTCACGGTCAGCAACAGTGGCGAGGTCGTATCGCGCCAGCCCAATGAGCCCTGCACGTTGATCGCGCCTTCGCCCGAACGCACCGTGGCTTCGATGCGTGCATTGCCATCGGGCTGCGCGATCAGGCGTGCGCTGCCATCGGTCAGGGTGATGCCCATCGCGGGCATTTCGCCCTTGAAATCGGTCAGCGATGCCTGTCCGCCGAGGATCGGTTCCGCGCGCGTACCGGCCAGCGTGATGTTGGCGTCCAGGTTGCCTTGCGGGCGCACCAGGTCGGGCGAGAACAGTTCCAGCCAGAAGATCTGCGACGTGCTGGCCCGCAGTTCGCCGGACAGGGGCGCGTACGCGTCCCAGCCGGTGGTCACCTTCGCATCGATGCGACCGTCACCGCTGAGATCGCTGCCCAGCGACGCCTGCAGGCGCTGCGGATTGAAGTTGATCGACAAGGTCAACGCCTTGTAGCTGGCCAGTTCACGGCGTCCCGCCGCGCCCAGTTTCAAACCACCTTCGCTGGACGTCACGTCCAGGTTGCCGGCCCACTGGTTGCCCTGCGGGCGCACGTTGCCGTCCAGGTCGATGTTGCCGCGCAGGATCATCTCGCGGTTGTCCACGCGCGGTAGCCACGGCTGCAGCAGGGTGAGTGGCAATGCTTCGCCACTCACGTTGATGCCTTTGTTCGGCCAGTTCGCATTGGCGCATAGCGAGCCACCGCCATTCGCAGCCAAACAGGTTTGTGAAAGCGTCCAGTTGCTGCCCTGCTGGGCGAAACGCGCCGGCTGCTGCAGGGTCCAATCGGTACCGCGTGCAACCGACAGCTTCAACGTGTCCAGGCTGCCCTGCCAGTTGTTGTTGCGCTGCTGCGCGCTGCCTGACAACGTGATCGCACCCAGGCTGTTGTGCGCATTGCCTTCGACTTCAAGATTCTGCAGCGAACCACGCGCATCCAGCTGCAGGCTGTCCAGCACCGTGCCCACGTTGATGTCGGTGCCCTGCACGGCCAGCGCGCCGTTGCGTCCCTGCCATGGCAGGCGACCGCGCACACTGAGCGTGCCGGCGCTCCAGTCGTTCCACTTCAGGCCGTTGCCGGACAGGTCGGCATCGATGTTGGGTGCATTGCGCGCGCCGGTGAGTTTCAGCGTGCCTTCCAGGCTGCCGGCACCACCGGGCAACAGATCGTTGAGGCGCAGCGGCGAGAACGCGGCGTTGATATCGAGTTGCGTGCCAACGCTGCCGCGCGCGGTGACGCGGCTGTCGCCCAGCGACAGCGCCAGGTCGCCTTGGCCTTGTTGTCCG
Source organism: uncultured Lysobacteraceae bacterium (assembly GCA_937897645.1). GTDB lineage: Bacteria > Pseudomonadota > Gammaproteobacteria > Xanthomonadales > Xanthomonadaceae > Pseudoxanthomonas_A. The sequence continues at coordinate 22,277 of CALCNV010000080.1, read as the reverse complement.
CGCAGGGTGAAATCACCGCGCGCATCCAGCGGACGCCCGCGCAGGGTGCCGCGCAATTGCGGCACGTTGAGGCTGGCGTTGAAGCCGCTCTGCGGCGCGGCCAACGCGGTGCCGCGGGTGGTGAAGCGTCCCGACACATTGCCGTCCCAGCCGGCGGCGAAATAACCCGGGTCGAAGCCGGCCAGCGTCGCGGCGAGATCCCAGTTCAAGGTCGGCGCCCAACCGACCGTGCCAGTGGCGTTGAGCGTCCCGCTGGGCATGGTCGCCTGCAATCGGCGCAAGGTCACCTGCTGGTCGTTGCCGCGACCGTCGAACACCACCTTCGCCGTTTCGCCCGCGCGGGTCAGCGTGGCAGTGCCGTTCGCCGTCCATGCTTTCAGGCGGCCGGCGAAATCGAAGTCCGCATCCGCACCGATTACGTTGGCCGCGTCCTCGCCCCAGGTGAAGTCGCGCACGCTGGCGTGGAAATCGAAGTCGGGATTTTCACGGTCGCTGAAATCCGCGCGCCCGCGCAGCGTCGCCGAACCGTCCAGCGCATGGATGGCCAGCGGATCCACGGTCAGCACGTCGCCGGCGATCTGCAGGTGTGACGGATCAATCACCACCTTCTGTTCGGCGTACACCACCCAGCCCTGCACATCCATCGTGCCGCGCTTGCCATCGGCCTTCAGGTCGAAGGACAGCGGCGTGCTGTCTTCGGCCGCGCCGAACAAGGCCAGGTCGAGTCCCTCGGTCTTGCCGACGAAGTGCCAGGTCGGCGCGGTTTCGCCGACCACGGTCAGCGTCGCGCGCACCGGCGCCGGTGCATTGCCCGACACCGCCGCGCTCATCTGCGCGCGATCGCCGTGCGCGGCCAGGCCCAGGCGTGCCGGCGTGCGGCCAAGCGGCGCAGGGAACACCGCCGTGGCCACCAGGTCGGTGCGGAAATTGTCGCGCGGCGCATAGCCGCCATGCAGGGTGAAATCCGCCAGGTCGCTGCTGATGGCGAGGCGATCGGCATGCACGTAGCCGTTGCCGATATCGATCGCGCCGGTCGCACGCGTCACGTTGATCAGCGGCTCGCGTGCGCTGGTCACGCGCAAGCCGTCGATCACCAGTTTGTCGGCCTGGATCGCCAGCGGCATCTTGATGTCAGGCAACACGTCGGGCCAGCGCGGCAGCTCGAAGGGTTCGTCGTCCTTCGGCAAATCCAGCGTCGCGTTGTCTATTTCCAGCGCGTCCAGCTGCAGGCGGCGGCGCAGCAGCGGGCGCAGGTCCGGATCCAGGTACACGCGGTCGGCGGTGAAGTGGATCTGGTCGTAGCGGAAATCCACGCCACGCAGGGTCAACGGTCCAGAAAGCGGGCCTTCGACGGATTTCCAGGTCAGGGTGGAACCGGTAGGCAGGCGCGCGATGATCTGCGCTAGCAACATGTCGCGTCCGGCCACGGTCTGCAGCAGCCAGTACACCAGCACGGCGGCCAGCAGTAGCAGCGTCGCCATGCCCAGTACGCTGCGCACGGCCAGCGTGCGCATGCGTGCACGGCGCCGCGTGCGCAGTTCCGCGATGCGCGCTTCGCGCTCCTGCGGGCTCACGTCATCGGGACGCGCGCTCACAGGTCCGCACCGATGTTGAGGTAGATCTGGAACGAGGAATCCGGGTCGTTCAGTCCATGCGCAACATCGATGCGTACCGGACCTACCGGCGAACGCCAGCGCGCGCCGATGCCGATGCCGGTGTGCCAATCCGGCGTGCTGTCGAACGCGCTGCCGCTGTCCACGAATACCGCCGCGCCCCACGGCCCGCCATTGAGGTAATGCTCGTACTCGACGCTGGCGGTGAACACGTACTTCGCGCCCAGGGCGAAATCTTCCGCATTGCGCGGCCCCACTTCACGCCAGGCATAGCCGCGGATGCTGCGGTCGCCGCCGGCGAAGTAGCGCAACGAGGGCGGCATGTTCACCAGCTCGTCGGTAAGGGTGACGCCGGCTTCGCCGCGCAGCAGCAGGCGGCTGGCGTCGCCGGGGGCCGTGAACCAGCGCGCGTTGAGGTGCATCTGGGTGAAGCTGGCGTCCGAGCCCGCGCCTTCCACGCCGCCGCGCAGGGTCAGGTTGCCGCTGACGCCGCTGCGCGGGAACAGCCGATCGTCCACGTTGACGTAATCGCCGCGCGCTTCCGGGTACGCGAGCGTCGAGTATTCGTAGTCCGTGTACTCGCCGAGTTCGTCCGGGCCATAGCGCCAGCGTTCGCGCAAGGCATTCAACGAGGCCACCACCGTCCACTGCTCGTTGATCACGCCGCTGCGGCTGAGGATCAGCTTGCCGTTGTTGATGTCGATGTAGTCGGTCTGTTCGTCGTTGGCTTCCAGCGCGATGGTGTACCAGCCGTCTAGCCACTTGAAGGCCGGTATGCGGTAGATGGTCGACAGCGTCTTGCGGGTCTCGGCGTAGTTCAGGTGCGCCAGCAGCTTGTGGCCGCGCGAATTCACGTAACGACGCTCCATGCCCAGGCGCACGCCGGCGCCGCTGTCGGTGCCGTAGCTCAGGCCCAGCGTATAGATGGTGCGCGGTGCCAGGGTGAGCTGCACGTCGATGGGCACTTCGCGGCCGGTGGCGTTTTCCGGGTCGGGCACGATGTCGATGGCGCTGAAGTAGTCCAGCGCCACCAGTGATTCGCGCAGGCGATCGAGCTTGCCCTGGTGGAAGTAGCTGCCCTGTTCCCAGTACACCAGCTTGTCCAGCAGGCCCGGGTTGAACTGGGTCTGGTGGAAGGTGACCGGCCCCATGTCGTAGCGGATGCCGCTGGCCCAGGTGACCATGATGTCCGCGGCTTTTTCGGCGCGCGTCACTTCGACCAGGCGCTGGGTGGTATCGGCGTCCAGGTAGCCGCGTTCGGCCAGGCGGCGCGTCACCTGGTTGCGGCTGGCTTCGTAGGTGACGTGGTCGAATACTTCGCCGATGCGCGGACGGAACGCACCCAGGTCGCGCTGCAGGTACTGGTCGTCGTTGCCTTCGCCTTCGATGAGCAGGTGTGACTGGCGCACGCGTACGGGTTCACCCAGCACGACGGTGACGGTGACGGTGATGTGGTCGTCGTCGCCACCGGGCCGCGGCGCGTCCACGCTGATCTCGGGCGAGTAGTAGCCGAACGGCTCCAGTGCTTCGCGCGCTTCGGCCTGGGCTTCGTTGAGCAGGAATTCCAGCCGCGATTCACCCAGCCGCTTGCCGGTTTCGTTGTTGATCGACAGGTTGACGTTGATGTTCTGCACCATCAACGGGTTGTCGAGTCCGCGCACGTTGACCCTGTCGATGGTCGCCGCGGCGTAGGCAGGGCCAGTGGTGGCCAGCAGGGCGGCGAGGATCAGAGGGGTTGGGCGCATGCGGTCAGGATAACGGGTGATTGTGAGATCGGGTTAGCGTCACGTGATGCGATTGCGGTTTTTTCCTTCTCCCATCGGGAGAGGAGCCTGCCCCGTACTTGATACGGGGTGCCCCGCAGGGGCGGATGAGGGTATGTGCGTTCAGATCGGTGGAAAAGTTTCCGTGAGTCTGATCTGCCACGCCCTCATCCGGCGCTACGCGCCACCTTCTCCCGGTGGGAGAAGGAAGCTTATTTTCAGTTCGACAAATGCTCGATAGCAGCCACCGCACGGAATCTGTCCGCAAGGCGCTTGAGCAGGGCCAGGCGGTTCTTGCGCACGGCCACGTCGTCCACGTTCACCATCACGCTGTCGAAGAAGGCGTCCACTTGCGGGCGCAGCAGGGCCAGGCGGCTGAGCACGCGGATGTAGTCGTGGTGGTGCAGGGCTTCGTCGGTGTCGCCCAACGCGGCTTCCACGGCTTCGGCCAATGCGCTTTCTGCGGGATCATTCAGCAATGCGCGGTCAATGGCGTGCGGAATCTCGACGTCGGCCTTCTTCAGGATGTTGTTGATGCGCTTGTTGGCGGCGGCAAGCGCTTCGGCCTCCGGCAGCGTCGCGAACTGGCCGATGGCGTCGAGGCGGGTGTCGAAGTCGTACAAAGAATAGGAGGAAAGCCTCGTCGGGGCTGAAGCCCCTCCCACACGTGAACCGCTTCCTGTGGGAGCGGCTTCAGCCGCGACGCCGAACAAGGCGGCCACTGCATTGAAATGACTGGCCGGCACACCTTTGTCGGCGTAGTAGCCGCGGAGGCGGTCTAGGATGAAGTCGTACAAGCTAACGGTGTTCTCATCTAGGTCATTCCAATGGATAGGTTTGCGTTTCCCCCAGCGGTCGACGGCTAAATTGATATGAGCGTCCAAAGAAACCTGAAGATTGTTGGCACCGAGTTTCGTTGGTTGTATGGCGTCAGCCAAATAGAGTGCATCGATAAGTGAAAGAGAGAACCCACTCTCGATAACCGTCCTTGCCAAACCAAGCGCATTCCTACGCAGCGCAAACGGATCCTTGTTGCCCGTCGGCTTCAAGCCCGCTGCAAAACCACCCGCAAGCGTATCCAGACGCTCGGCGATGGCGAGCACCTTGCCGGCCGGCGACAACGCGATGTCATCACCCGCAAAACGCGGCTGGTAACTCTCGTCAATCGCCAATGCGACTTCACTCGATTCACCGGAGGCCGTCGCGTAGTGGCGACCCGCGATGCCCTGTAGCTCCGGAAACTCGTTGACCATGCGCGATTGCAGGTCATTCTTCGACAGCTCCGCCGCACGACGCGCCAGCGCGGGATCAACACCGACTTCCTTCGCAATCGTTTCCGCCAACGCGGCGACGCGCGCGACCTTGTCGGCGACCGTGCCCAGCTTGGCCTGGTAGGTGACCGTCTTCAGGCCACCACCCATGGACTCAAGGCCTTGCTTCAAATCCTCGTCGAAGAAGAACTTCGCATCGCTGAAGCGCGGGCGGATCACGCGCTCGTAACCCTTGCTGACTTCGCCCACGTCCTGCGATTCGATGTTGGCGATGCCGATGAAATGCTCGGTCAACTTGCCGCCTTCACCCAGCACCGGGAAGAACTTCTGGTTCGCTTCCATCGTCGCGATCAAGGCTTCCTGCGGCACGGCCAGGAATTCCGATTCAAAGCTGCACGACACCGCCGACGGCCATTCCACCAGGCAGTTCACCTGCTCCAGGTTGTCCGCGGTGATGCGGGCCACGCCACCCGCATTCGTCGCTGCCGTCTGCACCTGCTGCTCGATGCGCGCGCGGCGCTCGTCCGCGTCCACCAGCACGTGCGCGGCGCGCAACGCGTCCACGTAGTCGCCGGGTTGGCCGATCCACACCGGCTTGTCGTGTTCGAAACGGTGGCCGCGGCTCATGCGGTCGCTGCGCACGCCCAGCACTTCGGCTTCCACCACGGTATCGCCCAGCAGCAGCACCAGCCAATGCACCGGACGCGCGAAGGCGTACTCGTGGTCGCCCCAGCGCATCGGCTTGGGAATCGGCATCGCGGCGATGGACTCGCGAATGATCTCCGGCAGCAGGCTCGCCGTGCTCGCGCCGGCTTTGTTGGAGCGATGCACGAAGCGCTCGCCCTTGGCGTCGCTGGTGCGTTCCAGCTGCGACCAGTCGACCCCGGCCTTGGCCGCGAACCCCTGCAGCGCCTTGGTCGGCTGGCCCTCGGCGTCGAGCGCGATATTGAGGTAGGGACCGAGTACTTCCGAACTCTGTTCCGGCTGCTCGACGGATACGGCAGGCAGCAACACCGCCAGGCGACGCGGCGTGTACAGCGGCTTGGCGTCAGTGCGGTCGAATTCGATGCCGCGTTTCTGCAGCGCGTCGATGATGCCGTCGAAGAACGCCTGCGCCAAGCCGGGCAGCGCCTTGACCGGGAGTTCCTCGGTGCCGAGTTCGATCAGTAGAGGTTTCATTTCACTCATATCGATAAAGCCTGGTGATGTGTCCTTCTCCCTGTGGGAGAAGGTGCCCGAAGGGCGGATGAGGGTGCGGCGGAGTCAACGAAGTCCGAACCCTCACAATTTCGCCGTACCCTCACCCCAACCCCTCTCCCGGTGGGAGAGGGGCTTTTGTTGTCTGCTCACCACCCTCGGGACCATAAAAGATCATCCAGGTGGCGAAGTCTTCGCTGAAATTCTCGAAGCGGTGTTCAACGCCGGCGGGCACGAACAACAGTTCGCCGGGCTGGAACGGTTTGCGGAATCCATCGTTCACGAACTCACCGTGGCCCGACACCACCACGTAGACCTCGTCGCGCGTGTGCGGCTCCTGCGTGTCCTGCACCAGCGGCTGGTAGATTTCCACCGACAGCGAACCGTGCGACAGCAACTCCACGAACGGCAGGTTGGTCTCGCTGCGCTTCAGTGCATCCAGCGCGAACTGCGGCGTGAGTCGCGGTGTCACGCATCCGCCTTGCGCAGGCCGGGGAAGCCCAGCTTCTCGCGCTGCGCGTGATAGGCCTCGGCCACTGCCTGCGCCAGTTTGCGCACGCGCAGGATGTAGCGCTGGCGTTCGGTGACGGAAATGGCACGGCGCGCGTCCAGCAGGTTGAAGCAATGGCTGGCCTTGCATACCTGCTCATACGCGGGCAGTGGCAGGCCCGCTTCGACCAGCTTCTGCGATTCAGCCTCGCAGGCATCGAAGCGATGGAAGAGTTCCGCCACGTCGGCCACTTCGAAGTTGTAGGTGCTCTGTTCCACTTCGTTCTGGTGGTACACATCGCGGTAGGTCACCGGCGTGCCGTCCGGGCCATGCGTCCAGACCAGGTCGAACACGTTGTCCACGTTCTGCAGGTACATGCACAGGCGTTCCAGCCCGTAGGTGATCTCGCCCAGCACCGGGCGGCACTCGAGTCCACCGGCCTGCTGGAAATAGGTGAACTGGGTGACTTCCATCCCGTTCAACCACACTTCCCAGCCCAGGCCCCAGGCGCCGAGCGTCGGCGATTCCCAGTTGTCCTCGACGAAGCGCAGGTCGTGCACGCGCGGGTCAATGCCCAACTGCTTCAACGACTCCAGGTACAACTCCTGCAGGTTGTCCGGATTCGGCTTCATCACCACCTGGTACTGGTAGTAACGCTGCAGGCGGTTGGGGTTTTCGCCGTAGCGGCCGTCGGTCGGCCGGCGGCAGGGCTGCACGTAGGCGGCGTTCCACGGCTCCGGTCCCAGCGCGCGCAGGAAGGTCGCCGGGTGGAAGGTGCCGGCGCCGACTTCGATGTCGAGCGGCTGGATGAGCACGCAACCCTGGGCCGCCCAGTAGGCGTTGAGGGTCTGGATCAAGCCCTGGAAGGTGGGTCCGGTCATCAGGTTTTATTGCAGTGCGGAAAAGCGGGCTAGTATAAGGGCGCAAGCCACTGACCGGCCTCATGTTCCCGCTGTGAATACCCACCACAAAGCCCCGTTCCTGATCGTCGAAACCGGCCAGCCCGCCCTGCGGCTTCGCCGTTACGGCCGCTTTCCGCACTGGATTCGCGTGGCCGCCGGGCTGGAAGCCAGCGAAGCCGTGGTGGTCAACGTGGAGCAGGGCGATCCGCTGCCGCGGCGCGAAGGCTTCGCCGGGGTCATCGTCACCGGCTCGGCAGCGATGGTCACCGACAAGGCCGAGTGGAGCGAACGCAGCGCCGACTGGCTGCGCGATGCGGCCCACGAAGGCATGTCGCTGCTGGGCATCTGCTACGGGCACCAGTTGCTGGCGCACGCGCTGGGCGGCGAAGTCGCCTATAACCCCGCCGGGCGTGAATCCGGCACCGTCGCCATCGACCTGCATCCGCCGGCGCAGGACGATCCCCTGTTTTCCGGCCTGCCGTTGAGTTTTCCTGCCCACGCGACGCACGTGCAGACCGTCCTGCGTCCGCCGGAAGGCGCGACGGTGCTGGCGAAATCGGAACAGGACGACTGCCATGCCTTCCGTTGGCGCGACCGCGCGTGGGGGGTGCAGTTCCATCCCGAATTCGCCACCCACCACATGCGTGGCTACGTTGCCTTCCGCGGTGACGAGCTGAAGAAAGCCGGGCGCTGCCCGACCACCATCGCCCGCGACGTGACCGCCGCGCCGCAAGCGCGCAAACTGTTGCGACGCTTCGTCAAGCATGCGCGCGGCCTGCACGCAGGCTGATCTTCTTCCTCCTTCACCACCCAGAACCCTCGGAACCCCTGCATGTCGACGATCAACAAGGTGCCAGCCAGCGCCGGCGCGGAATGGCTGCTGGGCGGTTTCGCGCTGTTGCGCAAGGCGCCGCTGGCGCTGGGCTTGCTGGGCGTGATCTGGGGCGTGCTGTCCCTGCTGGGCGTGCAGCTGATGACGGTGAACGCCAGCGTGGGCATGTTGCTGCAGCTCGTATTGGGCATCGTCGGGCCGCTGCTGTTCGCAGGACTGCTGTGGGCGGTGCGCGAAGTAGACGAAGGGCGTGCGGCACAGTCTGCACACCTGTTCCACTTCGTGCGCAGCGAACAGACGGGCAGCGTGCTGGCGACCCTGCTGCCACAGCTGGCGGCGGTACTGGTGCTCGGCCTGCTGCTGGTGCTGATGATCGGCCCGGCCGAACTGCAGAAGCTCGGCGAAGTGATGACCACCCTGCAGGCGACGGCACAGGCCGGTGGCCAGCCGGATCCGGAACTGATGCGCAGCCTGCCGGTGGGTCGCCTGTTCCTGTGGATGCTGATGCTGTTCGCGGTGGTGATCGCGGTCAGCCTGTTTACCTTCGTGGCGGTGCCGGACATCGTATTCGGCGGCCGCGGCGGTTTCGACGCCATGCGCAACAGCTTCCGCGCCTGCCTGCACAACCTGTCGGCGATGGTGGTGTTCTACCTGCTGCTGTTCGTGGCCTTGTTCGCGATCAGCTTCGGCGTGCAGCTGCTGTCGATGACGGTACAGTTGGTCGCCGGCCAGACTGCCGCGATCTGGTTGTCCAACTTGTTGATGATGGGCGTGCTGATGCCGCTGCTGGCGGGTTCGGTCTACCACGCCTGGCGGCAGATGCTGGGCGCAACCGAAGCCGCCACGACCACCGACGTCGCCGCACCCGCTACCCATTTCGAAGCCTGAAGCCCGGTAGGAGCGCCCCATGGGCGCGAGCTTTTGTAGCGTTACCCGCAAACATCAAAAGCTCGCGCCCATGGGGCGCTCCTACCGGTTCGGTCAGGCAGTTTCTTTGGGCGTCCGCGGCGTGACCCACTGCGAGGCCAGGATGCCGGCTTCGTAGAGCAGGTACATGGGGATGGCCAGCATCAACTGCGACACCACGTCGGGCGGGGTGATGATGGCGGCCAGCACGAAGATGCCGACCAGCGCATAGCCGCGTGATTCCTTCAGCTGCGCGGGCGTGACCCAGCCCAGCAGCACCAGGATCACCAGCGCCACCGGCAATTCGAAACTCGCGCCGAAGGCGAAGAAGATCACCACCACGAAATCCAGGTAGGCGCTGGCGTCCGGCGTCACTGCGATCACGTCCGGCTTGAAATGCACGAGGAAGCCGAACACCGTGGGCAACACCAGGAAATAGGCGAACGCGCAGCCCGCGTAGAACAGGACCACCGCAGAACCCAGCAGCGGCAGGGCCAGGCGTCGTTCGCGCTGGTACAGGCCCGGCGCCACGAAGGCCCAGGCCTGGTACAGCAGCCACGGCACGGCCAGGAAGATGGCCAGCATGAAGGTCAGTTTGACCGGGGCGAAGAACGCACCCGCCGGGTCAACGGCGATCAGGGTCTGCCCGGCGGGCAGGTGCGCCATCAGCGGGCCCGCCAGCCAGGTGTAGATGTCACGGGTGAAGGGCAGCAGCACCAGCAGCATGACACCCACGCCAATCGCGCCGCGCAGCAGGCGTGCGCGCAGTTCGATCAGGTGGCCCATCAGGCTGGATTCGGCTTCGTGCTCAGGCGTTGCGCGGTTCATCGCCCTCGCCTTCGTTGGGTACCACGGGGTCGGTAGGGGCTGCGGGCGGATCCATTGCCGCCACGTCGGGTTGCGAGCGTACGGCGGCACGCATGTCGTCGAACTCGCGCTTGGCCTCGGCGCCGCTGTCCCGGATTTGTTGCTCGGTGTCGCGCAAGGCGGTCTGTGCGTCCTGCAGGCTGCGCTTGAGTTCGTCGGCGGCGAGCTCGCGTTCCAGCTCGTCCTTCACCGAATTCCATTGCGTGCGTGCGCGGCGCACCCACAGCCCGGCGAAGCGGGTGACCTTGGGCAGCCGCTCAGGCCCAAGCACGATCAATGCGACGAGGGCAACGAAGAACAGCTCGCCGCTGCTGATGCCGAACATGGCGGGATCAGTGCCGCAACGTCACTGCGCGTCGCGGTCGCGTTCCTTGGATTCGCTGGTTTTGTCGCTGCGGGTGTCATCACCCAGCTGGCCGGCGGGCTTGTCGTCGTCCTTCATGCCCTTCTTGAAGCCCTTGACGGCTTCGCCAAGGTCCTGGCCTGCGCCACGCAAGCGCTTGGTGCCGAATACCAGCAGCACTACCACCAGCACGATGATCCAATGCCAGATGCTCAAACCGCCCATGGTGTGCTCGCAAAAAAATGAGGGATGTCAGGATAACGCAGGCGCGGCCCGGCAAGGTGCGAAACCGGCCTGCATTTGCATCACGGCGTGGTGGATTCCAGTGGCTCGCTGCGGATTTCGCCCTCGGCCACCGGCTGGAAACCCTGGGTCTGGGCCGCGCCTGCGGCAGGCGTGGTCGTCGCAGGTGCGGTGACCACCACCGGCGCAGCGACCGGAGTTCCGGCCGGCAGGCTGCCTTCGTTACGGGCGGCGCGGGCGGTGGCGGTGGCTTCTTCCAGCTGGTCGCGGAAACCGACTACGGCGTCCGAGGGCGCACCCGCGCGGCCTTCGAAGATCGCGCGCGGGGTGGCGGCGCTGCCATATACGGCGGTGTTGGCGTCGTCATCGATCTGCAGCACGGCACCGTCGAGCGCAACGCCGGCGAACAGGCCGCGCGCCCGCGACCACGACCAGATCTCGGCCTTCAGCTGGCCATCGGTGGAGGCCGACGCATTGCGACCGACCGGGCCGGCGGCCACGCCCGCATCGGCGCCGAGGGTGAACTTGCCGTTGACGATGTTGTCCAGGTTGCGGTCGTTGCGGAACACCAGCACCACGTCCGACGACTGCACGCCGGCCTGGAAGCCGATGCTGCCGCCGGTGAGCTTGACGAACACCGGTTGCGACCAGCTGCCATCCGGGTTCTTGACCGACAACAGGCCGTGGCCACGGCGTCCGCCCAGCACCAGGCCGACTTTCAGGGTGTCTGGAATCACCACCACCGCCTTGCCTTCGTCCAGCAGCTTGTCGGGAATGCCCTGTTCGGGGATCTGCTGGATTTCATTCAGGACGCGCACTGCATCACTGGCGCGCTTGTCTTCCACGGGGCCGGCCCATGCGTGGCCGACGGACAGGCTGGCGAGCAGCAGGACGGCAAGGCGCGGCAGGCGCGATCCTCGAATGGGGCGCTGGACAGGCATGGTGTGCTCCGCGGGGGAAAGTGTTGGCAAGGTGGATTCGCAGGAAGACGCGCTAACGCGTTGAAAACCGAGCCTAGTCGCGGCCGCGTGAATCGGCGATGAGTTTTCGCCGTCGCAGCACCAATAGAAGTCAGTGTGGGAGCGGCGTCCCGCCGCGAGCTCCTGCATGGCTTTTGTAGGTCCGAGCGTGCTCGGATGCTGTTTGCGAAAGAGCAAGAGCATCCGAGCACGCTCGGATCTACAAGGACTAATCCCTGGGCATACGGCTACGCGCGGGTTCACGAGTAAAAAGCTCGCGGTGGGGCACCGCTCCCACAACCGCTCGCACGCAGTGATCGAAGGTGCATCTGGCATCATAGTGCGATGCCAGGACCTTCCCAGCCGACTTCTTCCATCGCAATGCCGACGCAGGCCGTGGTCATCGTCAACCTGGGTACGCCGGAGGCGCCGACGGCCAAGGCGGTGCGACGTTACCTGGCCGAATTCCTGCATGACCATCGCGTGGTGCAGCTGACCCGTTGGCTGTGGTGCCCGCTGTTGCACTTCGTGATCCTGCCCTTGCGCGGGCCGAAGGCGGCCGCCAAGTACGCCAAGATCTGGTTGCCGGAAGGCTCGCCACTTGCCGTCCATACGCAGCGGCTGGCCACGGCCATGCAGGCGCACTTGCCGACCCTGCGCGTGGTACACGCCATGCGCTACGGCCAGCCCGCCCTGCAGTCGGTGCTGGACGGATTGCGCGCGGAAGGCGTCGAACGCGTGGTGGCGCTGCCGCTGTATCCGCAGTATTCCACCACCACCACGGCATCCATCGCCGACGTACTCGCACGCGACGGCAGCGGGCTGTCGGTGCGCATGATCGACGACTATTCCACCGATCCGCGCTGGCTGGTCGCCATTGCGGATTCCATCCGCCTGTGGCGTGAGAAAAACGGCAGCGGCGAGCACCTGCTGTTTTCCTTCCACGGCCTGCCGCAGCGCATCGCCGACGCGGGCGATCCGTATCCGAAGCGTTGCGAGGCCAGCGTGCGTGACATCGCCGCGGCGCTGGGCCTGTCGGCGGACGAATGGACGCTGACCTACCAGTCGCGTTTCGGCAAGGAGCGCTGGCTGCTGCCGTCCACCGACACGATGCTGGAGGTGCTGGCCGAACGCGGCCTGCGCCAGGTGGACGTGGTCTGCCCGGGCTTTGCCGTGGATTGCCTGGAAACCCTGGAAGAAGTGGCGATGCAGTTCGCCGAAGGCTTCGCGGAGAAGGGCGGTGAGTTGCGCTACATCCCCTGCCTCAACGATTCCGACGCACATGCCGGTGCACTTGCCGCGCTCGCGCAGCGCCGCATGGCCGCGCGCGAATGAACCTGCAGGAAGTCGCGTTCGACATCACGCTGGGTCGCCTCACCGGCCTGCGTGCAGGCAATCCGCACGGTCCCAAGGTACTGGCCCTGCACGGCTGGCTGGACAACGCGGCGAGCTTCGTGCCTTTGGCGGAACAGTTTCCCGAACTTGACCTGGTCCTGCTGGACCTGCCGGGCCACGGCCGCAGTGCCCACCTTGGGCCGGGTGCGGAATACACCTTCGTGGTCACCATGAACGCCATCCTGGACGTGGCCGACGCGCTGGGCTGGGAGCGCTTCGGCCTGCTCGGGCATTCCATGGGCGCCGGCATCGCCAGCCTGTTGTCGGCGTCGGTTCCGCAACGTATCGATCGCCTGGTGGCGATCGAAGCATTGGGTGCGCTGGCCGATGAGCCGGGACGTACCACGGCCCGGCTGCGCGACAGCATGGCCGCCGCACGTGCGTTACGTTCCAAGGCATTGCGCGTGTTCCCGGACCTGGCCGCGCCGATCCGTGCGCGCATGCAGGCCAACCAGTTGAGCGAACCCTGCGCACGCCTGCTAGTCGAGCGTGGCGTGGTGGCGCAGGATGAGGGCTATGTGTGGAGCAGCGATCCGCGCCTGACCCTGCCCACGTTGCAGCGTTTCACCGAGCCGCAGGTGCGCGAAGTGATCGCCGGCATTGAATGCCCCACGCGGGTCATCTTCGCCAGTCCACCCCAGGTCTATCTTCCGGAGCCGCTACGCAGCGAACGTGCCGGCTTGCTGCCGCGGGGCGAACTCTTCGTCATGGACGGCACCCACCACCTGCACATGGAAACGCCGGCGGCCGTGGCCCGTGTCATCAAGGGCTTTTTCCAGTAAGCGGGTCCAGCCGAGGCGCGCGAACAAGGCGCGCCTGAGCGTTCAGCGTCCCAGCTTGGCGTCCTGGAAGGCCTGCACCAGGGCAAGATCCTGCTTGCGGATCGGCGCACCGCCGTCTTTCCACCAGTTCACGATGGCGCGACCGAGTTCCGGATCGGCCAACGCGGCGCGTGACAGGTCGGTGATGTCGTCGGCCGTAGCGGGGGTTTCGTCATCGTGCAGGTAGCGGGCCAACTCGCCTACTTGCGGGTCCAGCCTGGCCGCCAACAGCGTGCAGGCCACGACCAGGCCGGCCAGCACAGCCGCAAATCCAGACACCAGGACGGGCAGGTTGGCCAACGTGCTTCCGTAGACGCAGAGCGCCACGCCGCCGGACACCAGGCCCAACGCCAGCAGGGAGCGTCCGGGCAGGTGGGTGCGGGCGGCCGCCTTCCTGCGTTGACGCGCGACGCGGTACAGCTCGTCCTGGCTCAGTCCCTCACGTGCATACAGCGCGGTACGCGCGGCGATGAGGTCGCGCGATTCCTGGCTGACGCTGACCAAGGTGACGGTGTGGAGGCGCTTGGCGCTGGGCTCCACCGATTTGACACGATCCATCCAATAGCTGGCTTCGACGGCCATGTGTGTTGCTCCCCTGTACACAATGTGTGTTGATGAACAAATGGTGGGGCAGGGCGTCACACTTCGCGTTCGCCAAATCGCAACCTCAGGTTTCGGGTGTTGCTCAGCCGGTGAGCAGGGCGCGCAGCGAGGCCTTCAAACGGCGTCCTTCGGCATGGAAATACACACGCTCGTCGGGCCATGTGGGGAAACGTGCCTCCACTTCATGCCAGAACGCGGGCGAATGGTTGGCGTGTACCAAGTGACACAGTTCGTGCACCAGCACGTACTCGAACGCCGACGCCCGCCCCAGCACCAGGGCCAGGTCCAGTGCCAATGAGCCATCCGGGCTCAGCGACCCCCATTGCGATGACATCACCTTCAGGCGGATGCGTGTCGGAGCACGCGGCAGCGCGGGCAGGTATTTGGGCAGCCAGCGGCCGATGTCGGCACGCGCCTCGGCTTCGTAGAATTCGCGCAGTGCGCGCCGCAGGGTGGCGTCGCTGGCGCGCGCCGGCGCGTGGAAATGCACGCCCTCCGCGTCCAGCACCACGCGGGTGTAGCGGCCTTCATGCCAATGCAGTGGCTGTTCTTCGCCACGCAACGGCAGGCTGCGGGTGAGGTTGCGCACCAGGGCGGGCACCGCGTCGTGCGACGTGTATTTTTCCAGCTGCAGCGACAGCCAGTCGCGGTGTTCGTGCAGGAAGCGATCGCCCGACACCAGGCTGGCGCGCAGAGGCAGGGTCAACCGCGCGCCACGTTCATCGACGCTCAACTTGATGCGCTTGGCGCGCGGATCGCGCACGCGCTGGATGGCGACGGTGCTGCCTTCGCCGAGCAAAAGCGGAATCTCATCGCGCTCCACGGGACGTGGCTTGGGTGCGATCAGGCGATGGAGCGAACGGAGCATGGACCCAGCATGTGCGAAATCGACGGTCAGTCAAGCGGAACAGGTTTTGCCGTTGTAGGAGCTGCGCGAGCTGCGACCACGGCAACAGGACTTGCGGACAATTCCCTGCACGCGAATAGTCTCCGGTCGCAGCTGGCGCAGCTCCTACACGGGCGGGTCAGTGTCAGGCCTCTGCCTTGCTCAGCTTGAGCGTGCTTTCCAGCATCGTAAACAGACGCTTCACCTCACCGCTCATCAGGGCGAAACGCGCATCCAGTTCGGCGCGCAGGTCTTCGCGCTCGGTGTTCTCCAGCTGGTCCACCGCGCCTTCCAGGAACTTCAGTTTGCGGATCACCAGGTCTTCGCCGAGCACGAACGACAGATGGTCGTCCAGGGTCAGCGCCAGGCGCGTCACCTGCTTGCCGGCTTCCAGGTGCTTGGCGATTTCATCGCCCTGCAGGTCCTGGTTCTGGCACTTCACCACCGCGCCGCCGTCCATCGCGTCCTTCAGTTCGCATTCTTCGCCCAGCGCCAGGCCTTCAGGCAGCGGTTCGCCCGCGATCCAGCCGGTCAGGATGTTGCGCGGCGCGACTTCCGCATTCAAAGGCAATGCCGGGAAACTGCCCAGTGCGCCACGGATCTGCGAGACCACGTCTTCCGCGCTCTTGCGCGACGAACTGTCCACCGCGACGAAGCCGTGCTGCAGGTCCAGCAGCGCGTCGGTGCGCGAAGGTTTCACGAACGCGCGCGGCAGCAGCTCATGCACCAGATCTTCCTTGATGCGCTTGCGGGTGCGGCC
Organism: uncultured Lysobacteraceae bacterium; assembly: GCA_937897645.1. GTDB lineage: Bacteria > Pseudomonadota > Gammaproteobacteria > Xanthomonadales > Xanthomonadaceae > Pseudoxanthomonas_A. The sequence goes on along the minus strand of CALCNV010000080.1, from coordinate 6,426 downwards.
ACCGGGCTTACGGCCTTCCTTCTCTTCGATTTCCGCCAATTTCTTGCCCAGCAGGTCGTTGACCACCGACGACGGCAGGATCTTGTCCTCGCCGCCCACCGTCAGCCAGATGGCGTCGCCGATGCGATGGAAGAGTTCCGGCTCGTTGCGGCCGAACGGCGAGACGAAGCCGCGCGAGGACAGCTCAAGCGCGCCTACCGGCTTGAGCTGCATCTCCGGCAGCAGCGTATCGAGTTGGGAAAAATCCAGGGTGTTGGGAAAGCGGAACAGGGTCAGGTTGCGAAAGAACATCGGGTATCCGGTGGAGGGCTTTGAGGAGTGAGTGGAGAGGAGTGAGTGGAGAGGAAAGCTCGTCATCCCGGCGAAAGCCGGGATCCATGCATCAGGTCGCTGGAAGTTGGGTCCCGGCTTTCGCCGGGATGACGATCCCATCTTTGTTACTCGTCAGCCCGATGAAATCGAAGAGGCTTTGATCCGCCAGTTGTGACGGTTCCACCCGGCCCAGCGCGCGCGCGATCTGGTCGATGCGGCCGGGCGTCGCGGTTTCCCATTCGGCCATCATGTTCTGCACCTGCTTGCGCTGCAGGTTGTCCTGCGAGCCGCACAGGTCGCAGGGGATGATCGGATAGGCCATGGCGTTGGCGTGTTCGGCGATGTCCGCTTCGGCCACGTAGGCCAGCGGGCGGATCACCACGTGCCTGCCGTCGTCGCTCAACAACTTGGGCGGCATGGCGCTGAGCTTGGCGTGGAAGAACAGGTTGAGGAAGAACGTGGCCACGATGTCGTCGCGGTGGTGGCCCAGTGCGATCTTGGTGAACCCATGCGCGGCGGCATGCGCATACAGTGCGCCGCGCCGCAGTCGCGAGCATAGCGAGCACATGGTGCGACCTTGCGGGATCACGCGGCTGACCACCGAGTAGGTGTCCTGCTCGATGACCTGGAACGGCACGCCCAGGGTGCGCAGGTAGTTCGGCAGGATGCGGGCGTCGTAACCGGGCTGCTTCTGGTCCAGGTGCACGGCGACCAGTTCGAAATCGACCGGCGCTTTCTTCTGCAATTGCAGCAGGATGTCGAGCAAGGTGTAGCTGTCCTTGCCACCGGACAGGCAGACCATGACTTTGTCGCCTTGCTCGATCATCGCGTAGTCGGCGATGGCCTTGCCTACCTGCCGGCGCAGGGACTGCGCGCTGTGCACGTGCATCGGGTGGGCAGGATCGCGCAGGGCGAAGGGTGGGGTCGTGACGGCGCTCATCGAGCGGCCCATTGTACCGGCGATGGGCGCGGTGACGGCTGGCCATGGCGCGGTGTACGCTGGTGGCGTGGAACCACTGAGCCTGTCCGAGATCACCCAGCGCGTGTCCGAGTTCAAGCTCGAGCACCGTGCGCTCGACGCCGAAATCGACCGTCTGGTGGCCGATATCCAGGCCGACGAGCTGTCCATCAAGCGCCTCAAGAAGCGCAAGCTGTGGCTGAAGGACTGCATTTCGCGACTTGAAAGTGCCTTGATCCCGGACGAACCCGCCTGACTGTCAGGTCTGGGCGATGCCGCGTACGAGCCCGCTCGTTCGCCGCGTCGCCCCAAGGCGTTAACCGCTTCCCTTGACTCTCCCAGGGCTGACCTCGCGCCCCGGCCTGCGGTTGTTTATTGACGCTACGCGTCACCCGGCTGGCCAGAACGCCCCTTGCGCGGCATGCGCACGGAAATACAGGCCCGCGGGGCCTCTGCAAAAGTTGGCCCGATATTTGCGTGAGCCTTCGCACATGAAGGGCCGGGGCCGGGCAAGCACCGGTAGGCCCGGCTTGGACCAGGGGAGCACGAGTGAACGACATCGCTACATCCGCACACCTGCTGGCGGCATCCGATCCCGGATGCCGCGAGTCGGCGCGCGTGATGAGCCCGCCGGGCGAAGGCCTGCGGGTGCGGCGGATACTGCCCGGTGAACCGCTAGGCGACGTGCAGCGCCTGCGCCGCGAAGTGTATTTCGAGGAACAGGGCCAGCAGCGCACCCGCAGCAAGCGCATCTCGGACGGACTCGACAGCAGCGGTACCGTCATCGTGGTGGAAAGCGGCGCACAGGCCGTGGGCAGCCTGCGCATGCATGATTTCGGCGCGCCTGCAGTGCAGGTGGAGTACGGCAGCCTGTTCCAGATCGATGCGTTCGCGGCCACCTTGCCGCTGCAGCACATCGCGGTGAGCACGCGCTTCGCAGTGCAGTCGGAACAGCGGCTCAAGCGCGTGGTCGACACGCTGGTCGAGGAAGCCTATCGCCACAGCCAGGACCACGGCATCCGCTATGGGCTGATGACTTGCGCGCCTTCGTTCCACAGCCTGTTCGAGTACTACGGTTTCCGCGAATACCTGCCGCCTGCCATCCTGCGCAGCGGCGATGCCGTATTGCGCATGGCCCTGGTCATGGACGATGAAGCCCACCTGCGGGCCTGCGATTCTCCGCTGCAGTACCTGGTGCGGAATCCCGCCGCCGGCGAAGCGGCGCGCAACTGGTTGCTGCGGACGTTCAAGCTCGGAGACTGAGTCTTACTCCACGCTCGACGCATCGGGCTCCGGCTTCGCCGCTTCCGGGCTGACGCGTTCAATCGTGTGGCGCAGTTCGCGGCCCAGGATGACCTTGGCGTCCTTGGCCCAGGCGTCGAGGCGTTCGTCGAACACCAGCTTGCTGTTCTCGTCCGGCCACACCAGCTTCAACTCGCGCAGTTTCTGGATGAAGCCGCGGAACAGCGTTTTGTCGAAGAACTCCGGCGCCGCCGGGGCATACAGCAGGCTGAGGCGTTGCGCAGCCAGGTGGCACAGGCTTTCCAGTTCCGCCGCGCTGAGCACGCCGGGGCCGTTCTTCACCAGTACGCTGATGGCGATGTAATAGCGCTCGAAGGCCTGCTGCAGCGAGTGGCCGATGGCGCGCAGGCGGAATACTTCGTCGGTCTGCCCGGCATTGCGCTGCAGGATGCCGCCATCGTCTTCGTTGACCTGTTCCAGCAAGCCTTCGCGCACGAACACGTCGATGGTCCTGTCGATGCGTTCGGCGAACTCGTCTTCGCTCCACGGCAGGAACAACTCCGCCTGCAGGAACGGATACAGCGACCGACCCAGCTTGAGCACGCGCTGGCGCACCATGCGCCGGTTGCTCTGGAAGCAGCACGCGATCCATGCCGCGGCGGTGAACAGGTGCAGCACGTTGTTGCGGTAATAGGTCATCAACACCGCGGTGTCTTCGTTGACCACGTCCAGCACGTCGCCCAGCGGATGCTGGATGCGGCGCAGGACGTTGATCTCCTCGCCGTGCGCGATGATGCGTTCGGGCGTGTGCGGGGTGACGGTGACGCGGTCCGAATACGGCATCTCGGACAGCAGGGTCTTGCTCAGTTCGATCTGCGCCACCAGGTCGGCTTCGCCCATCGCGTGCTTGGGCGTGGACAGCAGGGCGAGTGCCAGCAGGTTGATCGGGTTTACGTCGGCAGCGCCGTTGATGTGCACCTGGATCTGTTGCGCCAATGCGTCCACGGTGTCGGACAACCATGCGGGCTTGTCGTCTTCGCCCAGCGCTTCGCCACTCCATTCCGGTGCGTGCTTGGCCAGCACGTCGTTGAGCGGGATCGCCTCGCCGAAATTCACCACCACCTGTCCGTAGTTCTGGCGCAGGATCTTGGGGATGCTCCACAGCAGCACCCAGATCGATTCCTTTTCCTTCGGCCGCCCGATCAATTCATCCAGGTAGCTGTTGCCTTCCAGCAGCTTTTCGTAGCCGATGTAGACCGGCTGGAACAACACCGGTTTCTTCGGCTGGCGCAGGAACGCGCGCACCGTCATCGAGATCATGCCGCCCTTGGGCTGCAGCAGGCGCCCGGTGCGCGAGCGCCCGCCTTCGATGAAGTACTCCAGCGAATAGCCACCGGACACCAGTTGCGCCACGTATTCGGTGAACACCGCCGAATACAGCGGGTTGCCGCGGAAGCTGCGGCGCATGAAGAACGCACCGCCCTTGCGCAGGATGGTGCCGATCACCGGCAGGTTGAGGTTGATGCCGGCGGCGATGTGCGGCGGCACGATGCCGCGCTCGTACAGCAGGTAGGACAGCACCAGGTAATCCATGTGGCTGCGGTGGCAGGGCACGTAGACCACTTCATGCCCGGGTGCGGCCTCCTTGAAGGTGTCCAGGTGGTGCACCAGCATGCCGTCGTAGATGCGGTTCCAGACGTGGCTGAGCAGGAAACTGGCCGAACGCACCACCGGGTTGGAATAGTCGGCGGCGATTTCCCAGGCATAGGCATGGGCTTTCTTCCATGCGTCTTCGGGCTTGCTCTTGTCGCGCCGCGCCTGTTCGACGATGGCGTCTTTCACCGGTTCGGCGGCCAGCACCTGGTCCACCAGCAGGCGTCGCGTCGACAGGTCGGGGCCGATGATCGCTTCGCGGATGCGGTGGAAGTGGGTGCGCAGTACGCGTGAGAGTTTGCGCACGGCGCGTTCGGGCGGCAGGCCTTCGGCAATGTTGTCGCGGATCGACACCGGCGGCGCGAAACGCACGATGGTGTCGCGGCCGTTCAACAGGATTGCCAGCAGGCGGCGGAAGCGGCCGACGATGGTCCAGTTTTCCGAGAACAGCACCGAGAACCAGCCGCTGGCCTTGTCTGGCGAACGACCAACGAAAATTGATACTGGCACCAGTTGCACGTCCAGATCGGGACGCGCGCGGTGCGCCTGCATCAGCCGCGCCAGCGAACCCGAATGGGTCTTGGTGCTGCCGGCTTCGGGAATCAGGGCGCTGGCATTGCGGCGCGACAGGGCCACATAGGCGCGCTTGCGGCCCAGCGGATTGCCGCTGACCGGCAGCGGTACCAGCGGCGAGGGCAAGCCGGCATCGCGGCAGGCGCGGTCCAGGATCAGGGCGTTGGACAGGCCGTAGTCTTCCAGCACGTAGCAGACCGGGCGCGCGTCGGTCAGCTGGCGCGGGTCTTCCGGTTCGATGCTCAGGCTCAGCCAGGGATCGGCGAGCTTGCTCATGAGCTTGGCCCACAGCGGGCGTTTGCCCGGCCGCGGCGGTGCAGGCGCAGGTGCTACGACCAGCGCCTGCGGGTGCTCTGGTGCGGGTTCCGGTGGCGTCGGTGGCGGCGCGTCGGGGAAGGGCAGGGAGTTCTGTTCAGGCATCGTCGACATTATGGCCCAGCGGCATGGAAACGTTACCGGGCGTGATGCAGGTCGGGCATCAAGGCTGAGGCGGTTTGTGGGAGCGGCGTCCCGCCGCGAGCTCTGGACTTGAGTCCTGGCAACAAGAGGAGAGCTCGCGGCGGGACGCCGCTCCCACACGCTGCCTTCAGGGGGTTGGCGGGGTATCGGCCGGATCGACCTGCGAGTCCGAAGCTTCTTCGCTCGCGGGGGCCAACGCTTGCTCGGCATGGCGCAAGGTGTCGCTGAGATACCAGCGGCCACCGCGTCGGTCCAGGCTGACCACGGTGTCGATGCTGCGCTTGCCCAGCGAATACGTGACCCGCACGCTGGCTTTGTCGCCTTTCTTCTCCACCAGTTCGGTGGTCAGGCCGGCGAAACTCTGGTCCAGCGGCAGGCCGTAGTCGGCCAGCACGGCCTTGCTGGCGGCGAAGAACGGCGACAGTCGCTTCAGGCTGCCGTCCATGCCGGCTTCGTGGAAGGCCTGTTCGGTGGTCAGCCCGGTGTTGCGTGCGGCCGTGGTCAGTTTCGGGATAGCGATCGCCCCGCGCCTGGGCTCACCCAGCGGCGCCTGCGCGGCCCATTCCGACAACGCCTCGATCACCTGTGCGTAGTGCGCGCGTTCCTGGTCCGTATAGACGCCTTCGCGCTTGACGTATTGCACGCCGAACAAACCCAGCGAGCGCGCGGCGTCCTTCAGGTCCTTGTCCTGGTTGGCGAAATTGCGCTTGAAGCCCTGCTGCAGGGTGCGTTCCGCGTCTGGCGCGGCCAAGGCGGCGAGCATGGGTTGCAGCTGGTCATCCAGCGGAAGTTCGGTCAATGGCCAGCGGCTGCGGTCTTCGCGCCACGCGGCTTCAAGCTGGGCATGGGTGGTGGCGGGTACGGCGGCGCGTGCGTACGCGGCCAGGTCGTTGTCGTGCAGGTGTTGCACGAGTTGGCGTATCGCGCCTTCGGGCTCACTGGCGGTGGCGCGCGCCGGAGTGGGCGTGCGATTGCAGCCGACCAGGGCCAGGGCCAGGCACAAACCAATGAAGTGGACGAAGTGGCGTGGCGGCATGCGGACTCCCCAGTCGTCCCCATCTTGGCGGCAGACGCCGGACGGGGGCAAGGGCGGGGCGCACGGATTGGGTGGGTGGTGGTTGAGAGGGCCAACAAACTGCTTGGGCACTCAAGCCGGAATCTCGCGCCGCCGTAGTCGGAAGCGCCCCTCTCCCCTTGTGGGAGAGGGTGGCCGACAGGCCGGGAGAGGG
>CALCNV010000079.1 GCA_937897645.1 uncultured Lysobacteraceae bacterium | reverse complement strand
CCCTCTCCCACAAGGGGAGAGGGACGCAATCCAGATATTGCAGGAGGGGCCAGCAGATCGCTTGTTCGTTTGAGAGCGAAGCGGTGTAGCGCCGAGCTTGCTCGGCTGCTCTTCGCGAAGATGAACAGCTGCCGAGCAAGCTCGCCGCTACGAACACAAAGTCGAAACGGCTCAGCCAGAGATCGCCAACTGCTCCTGCTGGTAGCGGTGCGTTGCCGCCAACCACAGCACGGCGGCCAGTCCGAAACCGGCGGCCAGGTACACCGCCCACTGCTGCGCGCTGATCACTTCGCCGCGCACCACTTTCAGGATCAACTGGTTCTGCGCCAGGAACGGCACCGCGAATTGCCACAGCTGCGTCTTCACCGGGTTCACCATCAACACGATGGTCGGGATCATCGGCAACAGCATCAGCCAGGTCATGTGGCTCTGTGCCTCCTTCATGCTCTTCGCCGTCGCCGACAGGTAGGTCAGCAGCGTGGTGCCGATGAACACCATGGGCAACAAGATCACCAGCAGCTTGCCGATGGACAGGAAACTCACGTCCATCTGCCGGCCCACCGTCGGCGACAGCTGCGCGCCCAGCTTGAACGCAAGCAAGGTCAGCAGCAGGCTGGTCACGGCCAATGCGCAGGCCGCGGCGATCTTGCCGCTGACAATCGCACCGCGTGATGCCGGCGTCGCCAACAGCGGTTCCAGCGACTGGCGCTCACGCTCGCCGGCCGTCGCATCCATGATCAGGTAGGCGCCGCCGAGGAAGGCGCTGAGGATCAGGAAGTAGGGCAACAGGACCGCGAGCATGCGACCGCGCTGCGCTTCCGGCGTGGCCAGGTCCATCCTGTTGACCTGCAGCGTGCTCGCCGTGGACGGGTTCACGCCGCGGGCCAACAGGCGCAGCGAGCCCATCTGCCCGCTGTACGTGGCCAGCAGTGCCTGCAGGCGGCCCACCGGGATCTGCGAGTCCTGGCGGGTGCTGTCGAACAGCACTTCCACCGGCGCCGGCTGGCTGGCGCGCCAGCGCTCCGGATAGTCCGCGCCGATGCGCAGGACCACGTCCTCCTCCTGGTTGGCGATGGCCGCGTTGATGTCCTTCGGCACGGCCTTGAGGATGACGTTCTGGCCTTCCAGCCAGGCCATCAGGTTGGGCGCATGTTCGCGTCCGGCCACCGGCAGCTCCAATGGCTTCTCGATCTGGTCGCGCGCACGGCTTTCACCCAGCGTGCCCATGCCGATCAGCAACAGCGGCACCAGGATCGGACTCAAGCCCAATGCAAGCAGCAGCGTGCGCCGGTCGCGGAACATGTCCAGCAATTCCTTGCGCATCACCGTGACCATGGCGCGCAGGTTGGTAGCGAATGAATGGCTCATGCGTGCAATCCTTCTTCCGATCCGATGGCTTTCACGAAGGCATCCTCCAGGTTGTCCTCGCCGGTCAGGGCACGCAGTTCGTCCGCGGTGCCCGATGCCACCACTTCGCCGCGTGCGACGATCACGATGCGGTCACACAGCGCCGCGACCTCCTGCATGATGTGGCTGGAGAACACCACGCAGCGTCCTTCGCCGCGCAGCTGCTTGAGGAATTCGCGCAGGCCGCGCGTGGTCATCACGTCCAGGCCGTTGGTGGGCTCGTCCAGGATCACGTTGCGCGGGTCGTGCACCAGCGCGCGCGCGATGGCGGTCTTGGTGCGCTGGCCCTGCGAAAAACCTTCCGTGCGCCGGTCGATGAAATCCTGCATGTTCAGCGCTTGAACGAGACGCTCGGTGCGGGTTGCAATCGTGGCCGCATCCAACCCGTGCAGCTCGCCGAAGTAGGCGATGTTCTCGCGCGCGGTCAGGCGTTTGTATACGCCGCGCGCGTCCGGCAGCACGCCGAGGACGCGACGCACGGCTTCCGGTTCCGATGCCACGTCCAGCCCGTCCACGAGCACGCGGCCGCTGTCCGGCTTCATCAAGGTATAGAGCATGCGCAAGGTGGTGGTCTTGCCGGCGCCGTTGGGTCCCAGCAGGCCGGTGATCTCGCCGTCGCGTGCGGAGAAGCTGACGCCGGCCACGGCATTGACCGTCGCTTTCTTGGTCTTGAAGGCTTTGTGCAGGTCCTGGACTTCGATCATGGGGCACCGCCGATTTCGGGTTGTTGGTTCTTGGTTGTTGGTGCTTGGAACAGCGTGGTGGGTTGCGGGCTCATACCAAGAACCAACAACCGGCAACCAACAACCGCCCTCACGGCTCCCACCCGTGGAAACCCGTGAACGGTGGCGTGTACGGCAAGCGATCCAGGCAGGTCGCGTCCAGCACGTTCGCGTCCGCGCCTTCGACGAACTTCGCCATCAGCCGCGGCATGCAGCCGATGCCGATCACGTTGTGGCCCTGGCCGCGCAGCACCAGGTGGCGACCGTTCTTCAGGGTCTTCACTACCTCGTCGCCGTAACGCGGTGGCGTGACCGGGTCGAACTCACCCGACAGCAGCAGCGCAGGCACGGTGGTCTTCAACGGCGCGCGGAAATTCGCGGGACGCGTGCCCTTGGGCCAGACCGCGCACTGCGCGGACAGGTAGGTGGCGAAATCATTGCCCAGCAGGGTGTTTTCATCGGCCGGGTTGGCCTTCAGCTCCTTGCCGTCCTCGCTGCAGATCACCGACAGCTGCATGCCCATGTTGATGCTTTCGGACATCTGCGCATTCAACATCTGCGACAACGCCATCAAGGCGTCGAAGCGTCCGTTGGCGGCCTCGTTCAACTGCAGTGGCAGCAACGTCGAAGCCATCGGCATATAGGCATACATGCGCACAAGACCGGTAACCAGGGCGGGCGTCAACGTGTCCTGCTTGCTCTCACCGGTGATGCCGTCGCGGTAGGTGACCCGCGGCGGGTCGGTTTCCAGTTTCGCCATCAAGGCCTGCAGCTTCGCGCGCGGGTTGCCCAGGCGCTGCACGCAGGCCGGGGTCTTGGCGCAGCGCGCGAATTGCAGGTCCAGCGCGTCTTCCAGGTTGCGCGCGAACTCGTTGCCCAGCACCAGCGAATTGGGCGCCACGCTGTCCAGCACGAGGGTGCGCGTGGTCGCCGGATAACGGGCGGCATATTGCTGGGCCACGCGGGTGCCGTAGGAAATGCCGACCAGGTTGAGCTGCGGCGCGCCGATTGCCTTGCGCACCAGCTCCAGGTCCTGGATCGCATCGGTGGTCGTGTAGAAACGCGGATCGGCGCGCTTCAGCAGGCTGTCCACGCAGCGCTGGGTGTAATCGCGTGCGACGTCGGGCGAAGGCAATTGCGATTCGTCCAGGTTTTCCTTGCAGGTCAGCGGATTGGAACCGCCGGTGCCGCGCTGGTCGACCAGCACGATGTGGCGCTTCTTGCGCAGGTCGGCGAAGGCACGCGCCGCTGACGGATAGGATTCCAGCGCCGATTGCCCCGGCCCGCCGGCAAGCATCATCACCGGATCGGGTTCCGCCGCATCCTCGCGCTCCGCGGGGATCCACGCGATCTTGAGGTTGATCTTGCGTCCTGCCGGTGCGGCCGGATTTTCCGGGACCGCCAGCGTCGTGCACTGCGCCGGCAAGGAGTCGCCGGAGAACGGCGCGCTCAGCGAACATGGCTTGAAGTCCAGGGAGCCCAGCTTGCGTGCCTGCGCATCAGGTGCGCAGGCGATGGCCAGCAGGGCGGTGGTGATCAATAGGCGACGCATGGTCTCTCCGGTGAGCGGTCTTCCAACCCGTATGGTGGCATGACGGCTGTGCGCGGAGGATGTGACCGAAGGCAGGGTGCGCATTTTTTTCCGCCTGACGGGAAAAGGTGCTGCAACCCGATGAAAGCAAAAAATCAGCGTGCGTGCTGACGGTTCTTGGTCTTCTTTGGCGGGACCGGACGTGCAGCCGGACGAGCAACCGGTGTCCGCAAGGCGCGCAGACTCTTCGCCTGCTGTGCATTAGCAGTTGGGCAGTCCAGGCGATAGTGGATCGAATAACTTCGATCCGGGTAGCCGATATCCACGCACCCATCGCCATTGAAATCGACGATGTGCGCGGACAGGGCCGCATTCGCATTGGCGGTAGACGGCGAGTTGGGCGGCATGTACATGGGCAGGAAGGTTCCGTTCTCCTGCAGCAGGATGCGTGGACGCCCCGCCCGGAATATCACCAGGTCATCGTCTCCATCAGCGTCGATGTCATAGGCCCGTATCGGGGGATCGTCAGTGCTGATCGGGTCATCCAGGCGATAGACCGCTCTTGCCGGCAGCCTGCCGTCTTCCGACCAGCCAAGGATCGCGACCGTCTGGTAAAAATACTGGATGAAGTTTGATTCCACGACATCCATGTAAAGCATGGCGGCTTGCGGTTTCGCATCCCCCGGGAAATGACCAACCGTGATCGAGCCCGCAGCGGGCCGCCACGGATTGTCGGGGACGATGGGCTGAAGCAGCAACGGCTCCCGGAACAGTTCGCGTTGGGTGCCGGCCACGACCCCAGGCGGCAAGCCAATGCCGGTGTTGATGCTGAAATCGCGACTGGAACCGATCAAATCGGGCACGTTGTCGCCATCCAGGTCCGCGACTGTTCCGGTGGCTGCGCCGTGCGCCAGCACATAGGTCGGCCGCGCGAACGCAAGGTTGCCCAAGCCAAGGTGGATGGAATAGCCGTGCGCCCCTTGGACAAGGATATCGACGATGCCGTCCTCGTTAAGGTCGACCACCATCAACTGGGCTGCCCGGAATGGCCGCTCGATACTCGCGACCTCAGAATAAGCCCCAGCAGCAGAACGCTTGAGAATGCCCAGGCTGGACTGCCCGTCCAGCACGATTTCGGCAAGCCCGTCGCCATCCAGGTCCGCGAACTCGGAAGTATTGACTTCGTAACGCGGCGTTCCACCCGGCGCCAGGGTGAATCGACTCTGCAGCCACATAGTGCCGTCGGCTTGCTGTTCATACACATAAGCCATGAAGTTCATGCTGGGATCTTGGCTACCGAACCCGTCGACGAAGAACGCCACGTCGGTTCGGCCATCTCCGTTCGCATCACCCACTGCTGCGGACTTTGCCTCGATGTTGTAGTTCGCGTTCTGTTCCATTCCAAGCCGTTGCGCCGTGCTGAACTCGATGCAGCCTGCGGACAGCGGGACTAGGATCAGCGCCAGGGCAGCGGCGACGCGCCTGTAGCAAGCAGCAAGCACCATCACTGCAGCACCTTGGGACCGGACACAGCGGTATTGAACGAAGCGGTGTATCGTGCCCGGTCGTTTTCGGCAGCCTGGTCCTCTGCACCCAGCAGGAACGCCACGGCCTCGATCTCCACGGGAGGCATGGCAAGCGTGAAGTCCAACGAGAAATCCAGTACTTGGCTATTGCCCGGCCCCATCGAGGGCAAGGCGCAATCGAACATGCGTCGCGGCGCTACCGCAGCCACTGCGTTGCAGCCCGGGGGTGGCGAGACGATCAGACCACTGTCGCTCATGTCCTGCGTGGTCGGCGATATGACCATGCGCAGCATGCGTCCCGTCCTCGAAGCAGCGCCTTGCTCGTGCGCGGTGCGTACCGAGATCGTGTTCTCCGAGCCCGTCACGGCCACGCCCAGGTCCGATGCAGGCGCACAATGCTGGCCGCGCATGTACTTCAATCTACCCGGAAACATGAGGAGGTCCCGGCAACCATCCCGATTGAGGTCGTGGACGAGAAGCCTGTTCGAACCCCCGCTGATGTGCATGCTCTGCACCTGGAAATAGCCCCCGGGTTGTTGCAACAGGACGTCGAGCCAGTTCACGTACGAAGCGGCACCATCTTCGGAAACAAGGGCAATGTCGTTCAGTCCGTTGTTGTCCAGGTCGGCGATCGGTGCATTGCCCGGAAACAGCAAATCTTCCATGGATCCCCACGATGCAAAGTGGAGCTGCGGCTGCTGCATGAAGATGTACAAGGACCTGGAGTCGGTGATGACCCGATCGCTCAATCCGTCTCCATCCAAGTCTCCGAACGTATTCTGATCCGGACTTCCGTCGCTCGAATCGATAGTGGTCGTGACCATCTTCAGGCGACGGGAAGGTTGCTGCCGGTACAGGCACAACTCGGGACACCTGCCGTGGAGAAGGTCCAGGTAACCATCGCCGTCTATGTCCACCTGGTTGCCATACAGGATCGCTCGCGTGTCTTCAGGTCGGGGGAGGCCGGAATAGTAGAAAGGAGGACCCTGGTAGCGGCTGAATCCGCCACGCGTCGCCCCCCGCTCCTCCAGTGGACCGCGTGCGCCGTTCCCGTACCACAGCGCATAGGAAAACTCGTTCTGCGGAGTGGTGCCGTCGTCGTCGTAGTAAACGAAGAAGAGATCCTCCCGGCCGTCTTGGTTGACATCGACGATGGACAGCACTTCACCGTACATGAAAGGCTCCCGGTATCTCACCGAGGTGATGGTGTGGTCGGGCAGCAGGTCGAGCACCGCGAATCCCGGGCGGTGCAGACTGGGGTCGGTATAACCATCGGTGTAGCTGCTGATCAGGATGTCGTCACCGGGCCCGCGGGGGTCATGCAAAATATCCAAGCTGCCGATGGCGCACTTGCAGTAATGCACCAGCGGCAGGTCGAAGTTTCCGCTGGGGCGCTGCAGACTGATGGCCACGAAGCCCTGGTACTCCGGCGGGTTGTGTGCGGTGACGATATCCGGCAGGCCATCGCCATTGATGTCACCAACAGTGACGGAACCGAAAAATGGCAAAACGAAAAGATCGATCGCCTTGTCGTAATCGACAGCCCACGCAGGTTTTGCACAGATAAGAGCCGAAAAGAGAACCGCCGTAAAACCCAATAAACGCATGTTCACACCCCTGTTGCGCCGGAGCGCATCCCAGTAAAGATTCTACACACGGGTCCAGGGTCTTGGGATCGCGAATGCACAGATCTGGGTTGGGTCAACCACAGAACACGGGCTTATCCAGCGCCGCCGCATTATTTGCTGCTGACGTACTTCTCGCGACGGATCTGCGGGATCGGCAGCCCCGCTTCCTTCAAGGCCTCGAAGCAGGCGTCCACCATGTTGGGGTTGCCGCACAGGTAGGCGATGTCGGTGTCCGGGTTGGGCGCGAATTCGCCGAGGAACTGCTGCACGTAGCCGTGGCGCACGTCGGGGTGCGGATCAGCGGGCAGCTCGCGCGAGAAGCAGGGGACGAAACGGAATTGCGGGTGCGCATCAGCGAAGGCGCGGAAGTCGTCGCCGTACAGCAGCTCGTCCGGCGTGCGTGCGCCGAACAGCAGCACGATTTCGATGCCGCGTTCGGGAATCAGTTTCTCCAGCAGCGGCAGCATGGCGCGGTACGGGGTCACGCCGGTGCCGGTGCCGATGAAGAGATAGCGTTTGTTGGCATCACCTGGCATCAGGCAGAAACGGCCGTAGGGTCCGCTGGCATCGATGTGGCTGCCGATCTCCAGGCCCTCGAACAGCGACGTGGCCGAACCGCCCGCCACGTAGCTCACCGCGATTTCCACCGCATCACCGGGCGCCATCGCATGGTCGTGCAGGGTGGCCAGCGAATAGCTGCGCTTGGCCGCGGTGCCGTCGGCGTAGGTGAAATGCACCTGGATGAACTGGCCGGGGATGAAATCCAGCGGCAGGCCGTCATCACGCACGAACACGTAGTGGCCAACGGAGGGCGCCAGCATGCGGCGTTCGACGAGCTTCAGCGGGAAATGGACGATGGCCAAGGGTCGGGACTGGAACGGTCTGGTGCCGGGGCCGGCCCGACGGGACGCCTATAATAAGCGCTTGCCCTCCCACAGACGCCGATCCGCGTCGCAAGGCTCCCCATGCTTCCCCAAGCCGTCGCCCCCACGACCGTCGTGCCCGCGCTTTCCATCACCGACCTGCGCAAGACCTACGACACCGGCGTGCAAGCGCTGAAAGGCGTGTCCCTGCAGGTGGCACCCGGCGACTTCTATGCCCTGCTAGGCCCCAACGGCGCCGGCAAATCGACCCTGATCGGCATCGTCAGTTCGCTGGTCAACAAAACATCGGGCGAAGTGGAAGTGTTCGGTACCAACCTCTCGCAGGACCGCTCTGCGGCCATGCGCCTGCTGGGCCTAGTGCCGCAGGAAATCAACTTCAACATGTTCGAAAAGCCGCTCGACATCTGCGTGAACTACGCAGGTTTCTACGGTATCCCGCGCGAAGAGGCCCTGGTGCGCGCGGAAGAAGAGCTCAAGCGCGCGCAGTTGTGGGACAAGGCCAACAGCATGTCGCGCACCCTGTCCGGCGGCATGAAGCGCCGCTTGATGATCGCCCGCGCCATGATGACCCGGCCGCGCCTGCTGATCCTTGACGAACCCACCGCCGGCGTGGACATCGAGATCCGCCGCGGCATGTGGAAGACGCTGAAGGACATCAACGCCGCCGGCACCACCATCATCCTGACCACGCATTACCTGGAAGAGGCGGAAAGCCTGTGCCGCAACGTGGCCATCATCGACCGCGGCACCATCGTCGAGCAGGGCCCCATGCGCGCCTTGCTGGCGAAGCTGGACGTGGAAGGTTTCGTGTTCGACATCGACGGCACGCTGCCGGCGCAGCTGCCGACCATCGAAGGCACCACCCTCGTCGCCACCGACGACCACACCCTGGACCTGGACATGCCACGGGCGATGGACTTGAACCGCGTGTTCGCCGCGCTTGGTGAGGCTGGCATCCGCGTGCGCTCCATGCGCACCAAGAGCAACCGGCTGGAAGAACTGTTCGTGCGGCTTACCGGCGATGAGGCAGCCGCGAAGCGCGAGCAGGCGGCATAGTGATCCATCCCCTCCCTTGCGAAGCAGGGGAGCTCGATGCCGCCTACCGGCGGCTGAGGGGGAGGGGGTCTTGACCTTGCTCTTGCTCTAAAGAACCAAGCAGAAGCAACAAGCAAGATCAAAAGCACCCCTCCTCAATCCTCCCCTGCTTCGCAAGGGAGGAGGCAAAGCAAGCGCAACGCAACCCGAGACTATCGAGACACCAAGATGACCCAGGCTGTTGCTTCTACCCCGTTCCAGAAAAACCTCGTCGCACTGGGCACCATCGTGCGCCGGGAAATCATGCGCATCCTGCGCATCTGGGGGCAGACCCTGGTGCCGCCTGCGATCACCATGACCCTGTACTTCCTGATCTTCGGCGGCCTCATCGGTTCACGCATCGGTGACATGGGCGGCTTCAGCTACATGGAGTTCATCGTGCCCGGGCTGGTGATGATGAGTGTCATCCAGAACAGCTACGGCAATATTTCCTCGAGCTTCTTCGGGGCGAAGTTCGGTCGCCACATCGAGGAACTGCTGGTCAGTCCCATGCCCAACTGGGTGATCCTGCTCGGCTACGTGGCTGGCGCGGTGCTGCGCGGGCTGCTGGTCGGCATCATCGTGCTGGTGATCGCCATGTTCTTCACCACGGTGCGCGTGCCGCATCCCTTCGTCACCATCACCACGGTGCTGCTGGGCGCGACCATCTTTTCGCTGGCCGGCTTCGTCAACGCGGCGTACGCGAAGAAATTCGATGACATCGCCATCGTGCCGACCTTCATCCTGACCCCACTGACCTACCTGGGCGGCGTGTTCTACTCGGTCAAGCTGCTGCCGGACTGGGCGCAGGTGCTGACCCACCTCAACCCGATCTTCTACATGGTCAATGCATTCCGCTTCGGCCTGCTCGGCACCAGCGACGTGCCGTTGTGGATCTCGTATGCGTTGATGATCGGCTTCGTGGTCGCGCTGGGTGCGCTGGGGTTGTGGTTGTTGAAGCGGGGCGTGGGCCTGCGCAGCTGAGCCATGTGAGTCCAGGCATGCTCGGACGCATGGTTTTTGTAGGTCCGAGCTTGCTCGGATGCTCTTGATCCTGCGCTAACGGCAGCCGAGCACGCTCGGCTCTACAAAGAGGCGGTTGTATGCGGATACTGGTTCTGGGTGCTGGCGGTACGGGCGGTTACTTCGGTGGGCGGCTTGCGCAGTCGGGTGCCGACGTGACGTTTCTTGTGCGCCCTGCGCGTGCGGTGCAGCTTGCAGCGCACGGCTTGCGGATCCGCAGTCCGCTCGGTGATGCGGACGTCGCGGTGGCCCACGTTCTTGCCGAAGACCTTGCACCCCTGGTCAAAGGAAATCCGTTCGACCTGGTGCTGCTCAGCTGCAAGGCCTATGACCTGGACAGCTCGCTGGATGCGATTGCGCCGGCAATGGGTGCGAGCACCACGCTGCTGCCGATCCTCAACGGCCTGCTGCACTTCGATCAACTCGATGCACGCTTCGGGCGTGGGCGCGTGCTGGGTGGCTTGTGTTTCATCAGCGCGACCAAAGGTCAGAACGGGGAAATACTGCATCTGGCGAAGCCGGCTTCGATCACGTTTGGCGAGCGCGATGGGAATCCGGAGAGTGCGCGCGTACAAGCGTTCGCGGCGCTGTGCGAACGGGCGGGCATCGAGCATCTCGCTTCTTCCGACATCCACCAGCAGTCGTGGATCAAATACAGTTTCCTCACTGCACTCGCTGCGGGCACTTGCCTCATGCGCGCGAGCGTGGGCGACATCGTCGCCAACGAAGGCGGTACGGAGTTCATGACCCGGCTCTATGCCGAGTGTGTGGCGGTCGCGGAAGCTGCAGGCCAGCCCATTCCGCGAGAGAAGCAGGAATTCGCGCTGGGCACGCTTACGCAAGAGGCGTCGCCGGTGAAGGCCTCCATGCTGCGCGACCTGGAAGCGGGACAGTGCGTGGAAGCCGCGCACATCGTCGGCGACATGCTGCATCGCGCGCAAAGGTTTGGTATCGCTGCGCCCTTGCTCGGTGCGGCGTGGTGTCATCTGCAGGCGTACGAGGCGGGCTTGCTGGAACGTACCTGACATCGATCAGGTATTTCTACAGTAGGAGCAACTGTCTTTGCACACCAGAAACGATGCGCAAGTCGTAGGAGCGACGTGAGTCGCAAAAGGTTTTTATTTTCAGTCGCGACTTACGTCGCTCCTACGAAAATACCGGCTCCATTGTGGGAGGGGCTTCAGCCCCGACGCTTTACCGGTAAGGCCCGTCGGGGCTGAAGCCCCTCCCACAATGGAGCCATACCTGTGCCGGATCCTGCCGTTGTCGGCGGCAGCTTAGGGTGCCACCACATGCGGCTTCCTGTGGAATCGTTTTGCAATCCACTTGCCCAGGTCTTCGACCACGGTGAATGCCGCGGGGATCACGATCAGGCTCAGCAGCGTCGAGGTGATCAAACCTCCGATTACCGCGATGGCCATGGGTGCGCGGAAGCTGGAATCACCGGACAGCCCAAGCGCGATCGGCATCATGCCGGCCGCCATCGCCAGCGTGGTCATGATCACCGGTTGCGCGCGCTTGCGGCAGGCATCTACCAGTGCATCGTGCTGGGTCATGCCGTGTTCGTGTTCGGCCATCACCGCGTAGTCCACCAGCAGGATGGAGTTCTTGGTGGCGATGCCGATCAGCATCAGCAGGCCGATCAGTGCGGGCAGCGACAACAGGTTCTGGGTCAGCAGCAACGCGCCGAAGGCACCGCCCGCGCACAGCGGTACCGCGGTCAGGATGGTCAGCGGCATCAACGGATGGTTGAACAGCAACAGCAGCACCATGTAGATGCAGATCAGGCCTGC
>CALCNV010000078.1 GCA_937897645.1 uncultured Lysobacteraceae bacterium | reverse complement strand
GAGTTCACCGTCAATATCGCCTTGATCGATGAAGGCGTGTCGGTATTCGGCGTCGTACTCGCACCGGTCGGTGGTGCCTTGTGGCACGGCGCGCGCGGACAGGAAGCGTATCGTCGCGATGGCGAAACCGACCTGCTGCTGCGCACGCGCACGCCGGCCAGCGGCACCTTGCGCATCGCCGCCAGTCGCTCGCACCGCGATGCGCGCACCGAAGCCTTGTTGGCCCGCATTGGCGATGCTGAAACCCTTGGGCTTGGGTCTTCACTGAAATTCTGCCGCATCGCCGAAGGCGCGCTGGATGTGTATCCACGCTTCGGGCCGACCTCGGAGTGGGACACCGCCGCCGCGCAATGCGTGTTGGAAGCCGCCGGTGGCGTAGTGATCGCCCCGGATGGCCGGCCGTTCCGCTACAACCAGCGGCCCACCCTGTTGAACGGTGATTTCCTGGCGCTCGGCGATCCCGAATTGCCCTGGAAACGCTGGCTCTGATCCCTCTTGTAGAGCCGAGCTTGCTCGGCTGCTCTTTGCACGGAATCAAGAGCAGCCGAGCAATCTCGGCTCTACGAAAACAGATTGCCTTATCGAGAGAAGCGCCGGTGACCGCTATGCCTGACATCAATGATCTGCTTACCATCATGGCCCGGCTGCGTGACCGCGACGGCGGGTGTCCGTGGGATATCGAACAGGACTTCGCCAGCATCGCGCCGTACACCATCGAGGAAGCCTATGAGGTCGCGGATGCGATCGATCGCAAGAACCTGCCCGACCTGAAGGACGAGTTGGGTGACCTGCTGCTTCAGGTCGTATTCCATGCGCAGATGGCGAAGGAGCAGGGCGCATTCGATTTCAACGACGTGGTCGCCGCCATTTGCGACAAGATGACGCGCCGGCATCCGCATGTGTTTGCAGGCGCCAGCGTCGAGGATGCGGAGGCGCAGACGCTGGAATGGGAAGCACAGAAGCGCCGCGAACGCGAAGCCGCCGGTGATGCGGATACGTCCGCGCTGGCGGGCGTATCGCGCGGCATGCCCGAGTGGCAGCGCGCGGTGAAGCTGCAGTCGCGTGCCGCGCGGGTCGGGTTCGACTGGCCGCATGTTGATCCGGTGATCGCCAAGCTGCATGAAGAGATCGAGGAAGTACGCGTGGAATTCTCGCGCGGCGCCGTGCAGGATAACCAGGCGCGACTGCAGGACGAAATCGGTGACGTGTTGTTCGTATGCGCAAACCTGGCGCGCCACGCCAAGGTTGATGTAGGCGCTGCGTTGCGGCATGCCAATTTGAAGTTCGAGCGCCGGTTCCGCTCGATGGAAGCGTTGGCTGCGGATGACGGCACGGCATTGGCTGGACTCTCGCTGGAGCAGCAGGATGCTTACTGGGATCGCAGTAAGCGCGTTGAGCGTGGGCAGGAATAGAGCCGCCAGTCCGAATCTATGAGCAGAGTCCCTCTCCCCTTGTGGGAGAGGGTGCCGAAGGCGGGAGAGGGGAAGGCCGGAGCCTGTAGTCCTTCAACTAGCGGAATGTGTCGAACGAGGTCTTCGTCGGCGGCTTCCCACGCTCGATTTATCGCGAGAGCTCATTGGAAGTAGGCTCCGGCGACCCCTCTCCCGGCCTGTCGGCCACCCTCTCCCGCAAGGGGAGAGGGGCGCAGTCCTGAGTAGTTCGTGCTGGATTCGGATACTTCTTCGCCAGGCAAGAAGGCCGAGGCCAAATCCGAATACAAAAACAGAGGAAAACAATCCCGCCATTGTGTCCACTCCACCGCACCGGCATCATCCCCGCATGCACGCCATCCCCGCCGAAGGACAGCCATGAGCCGCTTCGCCAGTTTCAGTGAGTTCTATCCGTTCTACCTGCAGGAGCACAGCAACCTGACTTCGCGCCGCCTGCATTTCATTGGCAGCTGGGGTGTGTTGCTGCTGCTGGCCACGGCGTTCATCACCGGCAATGCATGGTGGGCATTGGGTGCGCTGTTCTGCGGGTACGGGTTTGCGTGGGTGGGGCATTTCTTCTTCGAGAAGAACCGCCCGGCCACGTTCAAGCATCCGCTGTATTCGTTCGCCGGCGACTGGGTGATGTTCAAGGACATCCTCACCGGCAAGCTGAAAATCTAAGCTGTAGGAGCTGCGCAAGCTGCGACCGTGCCAGGTCGGTTGCGTGGAGTCCACTCGTGGCTCAGTTCCTTGGTCGCAGCTTACGCAGCTCCTACGGCGGCTGCGGGTTCATAGAACATCAGGAACGCCGCGCCCACGATCAGCGCGAAGGCGGCGTAGTGGTTCCACTTCAGCGGCTGGCCCAGGAACCACACCGAGAAGCCGGCGAAGACCACCAGGGTCAGGATTTCCTGGATGGTCTTGAGCTGCACCACCGAGTACACCTCGCTGCCCATGCGGTTGGCGGGCACCATCAGCAGGTACTCGAAGAACGCGATGCCCCAACTGACCAGGATCGCCAGCAGCAGGGGCGAATTCTTGTATTTCAGGTGCCCGTACCAAGCGAAGGTCATGAAGATGTTGGAGCAGAGCAGCAGCAGGATCGGCAGGAGGCGTGCGGTCATGGGGGCAGGGTGGTTGGTGGAAAGTGGCAAGCCTAGCGCCTGCGGCGGCGGGCGTGGCCTTCACATGCCGTGTACCGGGTAGCGGGTACTTTCACAAACCTGAAGAACCATGGAGTCGCACATGCGCCAGAGTCAGGAAACCGCGGGATTGGTGCTGGTGGTCGAAGACAACCGCAATATTTCGGAAATGATCGGCGAGTACCTGGAGGGTCGAGGCTTCGAGGTGGATTACGCCGCCGACGGCCTCGACGGGTACCGGCTCGCCGTGGAAAACAGCTACGACGTGGTGGTGCTGGACCTGATGCTGCCGCGCATGGACGGCATGGAAGTCTGCCGTCGCCTGCGCAACGAGGCGCGCAAGTCGACGCCGGTATTGATGTTGACCGCGCGCGACACGCTGGACGACAAGCTGACCGGGCTGGGTTCCGGTGCGGACGATTACCTGACCAAGCCGTT
>CALCNV010000077.1 GCA_937897645.1 uncultured Lysobacteraceae bacterium | reverse complement strand
AAAATCAGAATCAGGAAGGCGATGATCAGCAGGGTTTTCAGCGAATCGTTCATGGCGGCTTCGGTCGACGGTGTGCGCGCATTATCGCAGTCGCCGGGGAAGCCTGCGTGAGCCGCCCCACGGGAAAATTATTCGGCTGGCTGCTGGCCGCCGTGGTCATCGCGCTGTTCTGCACATTGGGCGTGTGGCAACTGGGCCGGGCCAAGCAGAAGGAAGCGATGCTGGCCGCGTCGCAACAGGTGCTGGCGGAACGCAAGCCGCTGCCACTGTCCGCTGCAAGCGATCCCGCGCGTGGCGAGGCCTACGACTGGGCCGCGGGCGAAGGCCGTTTCCTCGACGCGCCCGCAATCCTCCTGGACAACCAGACCCGCGCCAGCCGGCCGGGCATCCGTGCGTATCGCGTGTTCCAGCCCACGACAGGATCAGCGCCGCTGCTGGTCGAACTCGGCTGGTTGCCGCTTCCCGGTGATCGCACGATGCCCAGCGTCGCCTTGCCCGCCGGTTCGGTCCCGGTCGCAGGCTTGCTTGTCGCGCCACCCTCCGCCGGCATCGCCACGCCGGTGGCCATGCCGCAGGCCGACGGCAACCTGCTGGTGATCGGCCTGGACCACGCCGTGCTGTCAAAGGCACTCGACCTGCCGACGCTGGCACCGCGCGTGCTCAAGCTGGATCCGGCCTCGCCCCTCGGTTACGCCCGTGATTTGGACATACTGCCCAACACGCTGCCGCCGGAGCGCCACCTTGGCTATGCCGTGCAGTGGTTTGGACTGGCCCTTGCGGTGTTCATTACCGCGCTGGTCCTGACGCTGCGCACCCGTCGGCAGCGTTGAAGCGCTTCGCGTGAGAAAATACCGGCCATGACTTCCGAATCTCCGCTTGCCGCCAATCCCGATCCCGCCCAGGTCCGTCGCGGCCGCCGCATCCTGGTGCTGATCTTCGCGTTGTTCTTCGGCAGCCTGCTGTTTGCCGGCCTGCTGCGTTTCAGCGGCTGGCAGCCGCCGAGCAGCAAGGTGCATGGCGACATGCTGCAGCCCGCGGTCGATGCGCGCGCGCTGGTGCCCAAGCTGGCCGACGGCAGCGACTACCTGTGGAAACCCACCGAGCGCACCTGGCGCATCGTGGTCGCGCCGCCGGAAGATTGCGTGGAGGCGTGCGTGAAGCTGGCGCAGGACCTCGACAAGGTCTGGCAGCTGTTTGGTGGCAAGGCCGACCACGTGCACATCCTCTGGATCGGCACGCCACCGGCGGACGCACCGACCAACGCAGCAATGCGCGTGGTGCAGCCCAGCGCTGAACTGCGCGCCGCCTTGCCGCACCTCGACGAAGTGCCGGGCGTGCCGATCTATGTGATCGATCCCAACGGGTTCGTGATCCTGCGTTACCCGCCGGGCACCGATCCGGGCTTCGTGCGCACCGACGTCGCCCGCCTGTTGAAGCTGCCCTGATGGCCTTGCTCACGCCGCCCGCGCTGTCGCGCCATTTCCATCGCTTCGCCTGGCTTGCGGTCGCATTGGCCGTGTGCGTGATCGTGTTCGGCGCCTTCGTGCGCCTGTCCAATGCAGGACTCAGCTGTCCCGACTGGCCGACCTGCTACGGCCGCGCCGCGTGGCCGCAGGCCGCGCACGAAGTCAGCGACCACGTCGCCAGCGCGATCCGTCCGTTCGAAACCCACAAGGCGTGGCGCGAACAACTGCATCGCCACCTCGCCGCCACGCTGGGCACGCTGGTGCTGCTGCTGGCGGTGCTCGCGGCACGCAAGCGTCGCCACGGTATCGCGCAGGTCCTGTTCGCCGCCGCGCTGGTGGCCGCTGCCATCCCGCTGTACATGCGTGGTGACCACGTCGCCGCCTCCATGCTGGCGATACTGGGCGAAGCCGTGCTGCTGTTCGCCGCACTGCGCTGGTCGAATATCGATCTCGCACGCGCCTCGGCATTGACGCTGGCGGTGATCATCTTCCAGGCCCTGCTCGGCATGTGGACGGTGACCTGGCTGCTCAAGCCCATCGTGGTGATGGGCCACCTGTTGGGCGGACTGCTTACGTTCTCGCTGCTCACCTGGATGGCATGGCGTGCGACCGATTGGCCGATCCGGCTGATGGATGCGGACCGCTTGCGCCGCTGGGTCATCGGCGGCCTTGCCTTGCTCGGCGTGCAGATCGCGCTGGGCGGCTGGGTCAGTGCGAACTACGCGGCCTTGTCGTGCGGCGCGGGCAGCTGGTCGGCGGATAATTTCCCCAAGTGCGTGGGCCAGTGGTGGCCGCCGCATGATTTCGGCGAAGGCTTCGTGCTCTGGCGCGGCATCGGCGTGGACTATGAAGGCGGCGTACTGGACGGTGCATCGCGCATCGCCATCCAGATGGCGCACCGCATCGTCGCGGTGATCCTCGCCTCGTACCTGGTCGTGCTGGCGGTGCGCCTGTTCCGCACGCCGGGCATGCGCTACTGGGCGGTGTGGTTGATGGTGTTGCTGGCATCGCAGGTCACGCTGGGCATCCTCAACGTCAAGCTGGCACTGCCGCTGCCGGTCGCGGTGATGCACAACGCCGGCGCCGTGGGCCTGCTGTTCGTGCTGGTGTCGCTGCTCGCGCGCCTGCGCATGCCCGACCAACCGCTCATCGATCAAGTCGACAGCGACTGAGCATGCGCGCACCTTTCAACCAGTACTGGGAACTGACCAAGCCGCGCGTGGTGGCCTTGATCGTGTTCACCGCCCTGGTCGGCATGTTCCTGGCCGTGCCTAGCTTGCCGCCGTTGCGCGAAGGCTTCTTCGGTTTGCTCGGCATCTGGCTGGCGGCAGCGTCCGCGGCGGCCATCAATCATCTGATCGACCAGCGCATCGACAAACTGATGGCGCGTACGGCCAACCGTCCGCTTGCCACCGGCGCGTTGAAGCCGGCGCAGGTGCTGGCCTTCGCGGTGTTCCTGGGCGCGGCCTCGATGACGATCCTGATCGCGCTGGTGAATCCGCTGACCGCCGCGCTGACCTTCGCGTCGCTGATCGGGTATGCGGTGATCTACACCGGTTTCCTGAAACGCGCGACGCCGCAGAACATCGTCATCGGCGGCATCGCCGGCGCCGCGCCACCCTTGCTGGGTTGGGCCGCGGTGACGGGGATGAACAATCCGTGGGACTGGGCGCACGCGCTGCTGCTGGTGCTGATCATCTTCGTGTGGACGCCGCCGCATTTCTGGGCGCTGGCCATCTTCCGCCGCGAGGACTACGCGCGCGCGCTGATCCCGATGCTGCCGGTCACCCACGGCGTGGTCTACACGCGCTGGCAGATCATGCTCTACACGGTGCTGCTCGTCGTGGTGACGGTGTTGCCGTGGGCCGTGGGCATGAGCGGCGTGTTCTACCTCGGCGGTGCCTTGGTGCTGGGCGCGGTATTCCTGTGGTACGCATGGAAGCTGCTGGATCCACCGGATGAATTCTTCGCGATGCGCGTGTTCAATTATTCCATCGTGTACCTGATGGCGCTGTTCGCCTTCCTGCTGGTCGATCACTGGCTGCTGGCGTTCCTGCAGCCCACGCCGGTGATGGAGTTCGTGCCGCAAGCGTGAGCCCAGCCCCTTGCGGAAGCGCAAGTTGACGGCCTGCAACGGCAGGGGGACTATTCGCCCGATCCGGGCCGACGCCCGGCAGAGGGGAACACCATGCAGACCGCAGCAACGAAAGCACCGTGGCATGTGTGGGTCGTGGGCGTCATCGCCGTGCTGTTCAATGCCATCGGCGTGTTCGACTTCACCATGAGCAGGATCCAGGGCCCCGCCTACATGGCCAGCGCCGGGATGACCCCCGAACAGATCGCCCATTACCAGCAGATGCCCGCGTGGATGACCTTCGTCTGGGCACTGGGTGTGTTCACCGCTTTCGGTGCATCGATCCTGCTGTTGTTGCGACGCAAAGCCGCGGCCCCGATATTCGTGTTGTCCCTGGCCGCGTTCCTGCTCAGCCTGTTCTACACCTATGTGCTGACCAACGGCGGCGCGATCATGGGCCAGCAGATGGCGATCGCCAGCTGCGTCATCGCGGTCCTGCTGCTG
>CALCNV010000076.1 GCA_937897645.1 uncultured Lysobacteraceae bacterium | reverse complement strand
ATGATGCTTTACCAATGGCACGAACTCGGCCGCACCCTGATGGCCCCCTGGATCCACCAGGCCCAGGCCAGCGCCAAGATCTTCTCCGACCCCAACAGCTGGTTGTCCACCCTCCCCGGGGCTGACCGCCTGTCCGCCAGCAATGAGCTGATGCACCGCCTCGGCAAGGACTACGAAAAGCCGCCGTGGAATATCCACAAGATCCAGGTCAACGGCGCCTCGGTGCCGGTGGTCGAGCAGGAAATCATCGCCACGCCGTTCTGCCGCCTGCTGCGCTTCAAGCGCTACACCGACGAAGTGAAAAGCATCGCGGCGATGAAGAAGGAACCGGTAGTGCTGGTGGTGGCACCACTGTCCGGCCACCACGCGACGCTGTTGCGCGACACCGTGCGCACCCTGTTGCAGGACCACAAGGTCTACGTGACCGAATGGATCGACGCGCGCATGGTGCCGACGCAAGCCGGCGCGTTCGGGCTGGATGACTACATCGCCACCATCGAAAACTTCATCCGCCACATCGGCGCGGACAACCTGCACGTGATCAGCGTGTGCCAGCCGACGGTACCGGTGCTGGCCGCCGTGTCGTTGATGGCCGCGCGTGGCGAAGCGACGCCGCGCTCGCTGGTGATGATGGGCGGCCCCATCGACGCACGCCTCAGCCCCACCCAGGTCAACGACCTGGCGACGAAGAATCCGCTGTCGTGGTTCGAGAACAACGTCATCCATACCGTGCCCGCGCCGTATGCAGGCCAGGGCCGTTCGGTGTATCCCGGCTTCCTGCAGCACGCCGGCTTCATCGCCATGAACCCCAGCCGCCACTTCATGTCGCACTGGGATTTCTATGCCGACCTGGTCAAGGGCGACATGGACGACGCCGAGTCGCACCGCCAGTTCTATGACGAATACAACGCCGTGCTGGACATGCCGGCCGAGTATTACCTGGACACCATCCGCACCGTGTTCCAGGAATTCGCGCTGCCGCGCGGCACGTGGAAGGTGAAGGGCGAACTGGTGAAGCCCGCCGCCATCAAGAAGACTGCGCTGCTCAGCATCGAAGGCGAGCTGGACGACATTTCCGGCCTGGGCCAGACCGCCGCCGCGCACGACCTGTGCACCGGCATTCCCAAGGCGAAGCACAAGCACATCACCGTGCAGGGTGCCGGCCACTACGGCATCTTCAGCGGCCGCCGCTGGCGCGACGTGGTCTACCCCGACGTGCGTGATTTCATCGCCAAATACGCGGGCTGACCATTCCTGGTAGGAGCGCCCCATGGGCGCGAGCTTTTGACTTTCTCGCCGCAAAGCTCGCGCCCATGGGGCGCTCCTACCAGAGCCTTTCACACGACACCAGCAGGTGCTTGGCCAGCAGGCCGTGCAGCTTGCCGATGCCGCGAGCCGAAGGTGGCGATGCGCGTTGGGTTTCAATGAAACGTCATGCCACTCCGTTACGTTTGGCTTTGACCCGGAGCAAGAGCCCAAAAAGAACGACGCAGACTGCCAAATGGATTGCTTTCGGATTGATGGTCTGGAAATTCACGAAGAGCAATGCATACATCACGAGGAAGGCACCGATCAGGGGCAGTCCTAAAGACAGGTTCCTCAACGCCCTGAACGCCCCGGTCGAAAGCACCAGTCCCATCAGGGCGATGTAGCCCACATACCCCGCTACGGACACCGGGATGACCTGGCTTTCATTCGATTTCGCGATGAATTTCCCGATGTCGCTGAGCGGCGCATGGAAAACCTGGACATCGATCAGCCCGATTTCCTGTGCAAGCAGCAGGCTGCCCACCCCAAGCCTGATCAAGCCATAGCCAAGAAAGGCAAGTGCTATGAAGATCCCGATGTACTTGCGCATGCGATTCGATCTTGTGTGCTTGTGATCAGCGATTGCGACTGTTCGCATCCACAGGATGCGGGCCCTGCCCGCGATGCTCTTGCTGTCATGGATCCAAGAGCATCGCGGGCAGGGCCCGCTCCTGCACCTGTAAATCACACCACGGGATTACGCACCAGCAGGTGCTTCGCCAGCAGGCCGTGCAGCTTGCCGATGCCGCGGACCAGGTGCAGGGTCGCGAAGAACAGCAGGAAGCCCGTGACCAGCAGCAAGGGCAACTGCCACATCTGTACGTCGGTGGTGATGCCGTTGCCGGCGTCGCCCAGGAATACCCAACCATCCACATCGCCCTGCACGTTGCCGATTCCGGTCCACACCGCGATAGGCGCGGCGATGAAGGTCAATGGCACGATGAGTCCGACCAGCGCGATGGTGAAGTACGCAATGCCCAAGGGCAGCATCAGCAGGAAATACAACATCGCCGTCCACGTGCGTCCGTCGGTGAACATTTCCTTGATGCGTTCCAGCCAGCCCTTGCCCTTTTGGGTGTACAGCGGGCGACGAGGCATGCGCTCACCCAGCAGCACTTCCACGATGCGCCCTTCCACCAGCGACAGCACGCGGATCAGGCCCAGGAACAGCACCAGCAGGGGGATGCCGATGATCAGGATCATCAGGCCCAGCGACAGACTGACGCCGGTGGTGACCACGGTGAAATAGACGATGCCCGTGGCCATCGACAGCAGCATGTAGAACAGCGCGCCGTAGGTGCGTGGATCGACGAGCACGCCGAAGAACTTGCCAAGGAAGGAGCTGCGCTTCGGTGCGGCGGGCGCACGCAACGCGCGGTTCACTGTCACTTCGGTGTCGCGGTAGATTTCCGCGACTTCCTCCGGTGCACCGTAGCTGCCGGCGACCGAGGCGATCACGTCCGCCTCGCTCTTGCCCGCCTGTTCGGCGAGTTCCGAACGCAGGTATTCCTCGGCGTCGTACACGGCGTCCTGGATCATGGCCGGGTCGGCACCGCGCAGGGCGGTACGCAGCTGCTCCAGGTATTCGGGAATGGTGGTGGGCAAGGTATTGGTGTTCATTCGAGTATCCCCAGCAGGACGGAATCTACGGAATCGCGGGTCGCGCGCCAGGCGGTGGCCCATTCGTGCAGGGTGGTCCGCCCTGCGTCGGTGATGCGGTAGTAACGGCGCGGCGGGCCGGACATGGACGGCTCAACGAAGCTGTCCAGCAATCCGGCACCTTCCAGGTTGCGCAGCACCGGGTACAAGGCACTCTGCTTGCCGCTGAGCACCCCCTCGCCCACGCGCTCAAGCTGCTTGGCGATCAGGTAGCCGTACATGGGCTCGTCCGCTTTCGCCAGTACCGCCATCAAGGCCAGCGAGACGGTGCCGGCGCTGAGCTCCTTCTGGAACTTCTTCAACAACAGGTCGGGTTCGTTCATGGCTCCTCCCCTGCGGTGGTCCCGCTAGGTTGGTGGGAATACTAGTATTGAGTTGACTATAGCGGATGTGCCATTAGTCACCGTGCCCATTGAGCTGCCTCACGGACCCCTCGCCCAACCCGATGTCGCCTGAGTAGCGTGCGCCATGCGCACGAAGCGTATGAACTGATGGGCCTGCCAAGCATCAAGCCCACGATAAAACCGCTTGGTCGTGCGCGCAGCGCACGCTACCCAGAGCGTCCGCCTTGGTAGCGTGTGCCATGCGCACGACACGGATGCATTGGCCGGCCTGTCCATATTCCCGCGCAGCACGGACCCCAACGGTCATGCGCATGGCGCACGCTACAATCGGGACAACTTCCTGCTGGATCTTTCCATGCGCCTTCATCCCGTCGTGATTGCCTGCGCCATTTCACTCGTTTCGATTTCGTCGTTTGCCGCCGAACCCGAAGCCCCCAAGTACAAGAGCGCGCAGGAAATCATCGATGCCGCACCTGCCGATGCATGGCGCACGCTGGACCCGGCCAACACGCTGTACATGGAGGTGGAAGGCGGACGCGTGATCATCGAACTCGCGCCGGAATTCGCACCTGCGCACGTGGCCAATATCCGCACGCTGGCGCACGAAAAATTCTGGGATGGACTTAGCATCTACCGCTCGCAGGACAATTTCGTGGTGCAGTTCGGTGATCCGAACGCGGGCGAAGCCACGGCGAAATCGCAGGGCACGGCGAAAGACAAACTGCCGGCGGAATTTGCGCGCAAGAGTGACGGGTTGGTGTTCAGCGCGCTGCCGGACAAGGACGGTTGGGCACCGCAGGTCGGTTTCGTCAGCGGTTTTCCGGCCGCACGCGATCCCGCCACCGGCCAGGCGTGGTTGACGCACTGCTACGGCATGCTGGGTGCGGGACGCGGCGCGGAGCCGGACAGCAGCAACGGCGCCGAGTTGTACGTGGTCAGCGGCCAGTCGCCGCGCCAGTTGGATCGCAACATCACCACGGTGGGCCGCGTGGTCAGCGGCATGGAATTGTTGAGCGTGATCCCGCGCGGGCCGCAGCCAATGGGTTTCTACGAGAAACCGGAGCTGCGCACGCCGATCAAGTCGATCCGCCTGGCCAGCGAAGTGCCGGAAGCCGAACGCACCCCGCTGCAGTTGCTGCGCACCGATTCACCGGCCTTCGCCGACGCCACCGAAGCACGCCGCAACCGTCGCGATGGCTGGTACGTGCAGCCCGCCGGACACATCGACGTGTGCAACGTGCCG
>CALCNV010000075.1 GCA_937897645.1 uncultured Lysobacteraceae bacterium | reverse complement strand
ATCCACGCGTATCAATTGGAGAAGCGTCCCTCTCCCCTTGTGGGAGAGGGTGCCGCAGGCGGGAGAGGGGGAGCCGGAGCCCGTGCAATATCAAATCAGGTGAATGCGTCGAGTGGAGCATCCCCTCATGTATCAACACACTCGACACAACAAGAAGTCGGAACGACTACGGGCTCCGGCGTCCCCTCTCCCGGCCCCGTATCAAGTACGGGGCAGGCTCTGTCGGCCACCCTCTCCCACAAGGGGAGAGGGGAAACTCATCGCTTGCGCCTGCATTCCATGACACCTAGAAGAGCTGGTCCCAGTACCAGCACGGCAACCCACCCACACCAAAAACACACCCGCCTCACGCCGCCACGGCATAATCCAAACCTTCGCAGACGGGACCCACCATGCCGCAAGGGCTGCCACGCAAGATCCGGATCGCCTTCATCGTGCAGGTGGTGTTGGCGAGCCTGGCGTTGCTGATGGCCGCCTACCTGATCTCCGCCGTCGCCAAGTTCAGTCTCATCAACAGCGCCCTGCAGGAAGAATCCGCCCATTTCTGGCAGTTGTATGGCGCGTCCGAAGCGCAGCCGCCGCCCAATACCTTCAACCTGCGCGGCTACCTGGTCCTGCGTGGTCGTTCTAACCTGTTGCTGCCGGAAAACCTGCGCACGCTCGCGCCCGGATTCCACGAACTGAAAGCAGACGACCAACTGGTCTACGTGGATGAAAAACCGCAGGGGCGCCTGTACCTCGTGTTCCTGCGTTCGCAGGCCGAACGCATGGCGTTCTATTTCGGCACCCTGCCCATCATCCTGACCCTGGTGGCCATCTACCTGGTGTCTTGGCTGACCTACCGCGCCTCCAAACGACTGGTGTCACCGGTCAGTTGGCTGGCCAAACAGGTGCAGGTCTGGGATCCGCGGCGGCCTGACGTCAGCGCGCTGGGCCCGGACCAGCTCCCGTCCGACGTGCAGGGTGAAGTGCGGCAGCTCGCCTCGGCCCTGCATGGACTGGCCCACCGCGTGACCGAGCATGTCGCCCGCGAACGCGACTTCACCCGCGATGCCAGCCACGAATTGCGCACGCCGCTTACGGTGATCCGCGTGGCCACCGACATGGCCATGGCCGAGGAATCCACGCCGCGCGTCGCGCGCAGCCTGCAGCGCATCCAGCGCGCGGGGCGCGACATGGAAGCGGTCATCGATGCCTTCCTCATCCTGGCGCGCGAAGCGGACGTGGAACCGCAGAGCGAGGATTTCGAGATCGCCGACATCGTGCTGGACGAGGCCGAGAACGCCCGTGCGCTGTTGATCGGCAAGGAAGTGGACCTGGCAGTGACCTGCAACGCCAAGCCGCGCCTGCATGCACCGCCGCGCGTCATGCAGGTGGTGATCAGCAACCTGCTGCGCAATGCCTGCAGCTACACCGATGACGGCCGCATCGACGTGGTCGTGGAGCAGGACCGCGTGATCGTCCGCGATACCGGCATCGGCATGAGCGAGGAATCGATGGCGCGCGCCTTCGAGCCGTTCTACCGGGCCGATCCTTCGCGTCCGAATGGCACCGGCCTGGGCCTGTCCATCGTGCGCCGGCTGTGCGACCGTTTCGGCTGGAAAATCGAGCTGGAAAGCGAGCTGGGCAAGGGCACCTCGGCGACGATCCGCTTCCTGCCCTGAGCGGCGAGAGGGAACTGTCGTCGCGCACGCGCTGTCAACGAACCGCGTCGGCATGCGTTAATGCCAGCGAATTCCCACTCCCCCAGGTCCGACTCCCGCATGAGCCAGCCGCGCCGCACCCCCTCGCGTCCCCGCAGCCCCCTGATTCCCCGCCTGCTGATTGCCGCTGCCGCCATCGCCCTTCTCGCCGGCGGTGCGTGGTACTGGAACAGCCGCAAGGGTGATGCCGCGGAAAGCGCGTTCCGCACCACCACGGTGGAACGTGGCGACATCCGTGTGGCTATTTCCGCCACCGGTACGCTCAGCGCCATTTCCACGGTCACCGTGGGCAGCCAGATTTCCGGGCAGGTCACCGACATCCTGGTGGACTTCAACAGCCAGGTGAAAAAAGGCGATGTGCTCGCACGCATCGACCCCAGCACCTACAACGCGCAGATCGAACAGGGCACCGCACAGATCGCCAGCGCGCGCGCGGCGCTGGCGCAATCGCAGGCCACCTTGCGTAACGCCGAACTCGACTTCCAGCGCAAAGCCGACCTGGGCAAACAGAAACTGGTCGCGCAGAGTGACGTCGACCTAGCCCGCGCCACGCTGGAACAGGCGCGCGCGCAGCTCAAATCGTCCGAAGCGCAGATTCGCCAGCAGACGGCCGCTACCCAGACCACGCGCGTGAACCTGGATCGCACGGTGATCCGTTCGCCGGTCGATGGCGTGGTGCTGACCCGCAAGATCGAGCCCGGCCAGACCGTGGCCGCCAGCCTGTCGGCACCGGAACTGTTCACCATCGCCGAAGACCTGGGCAAGATGAAGATCGAACTGGCCGTGGACGAAGCCGACATCGGCCAGGTCAAGGTTGGCCAGTCGGTGTCGTTCACCGCGGACGCCTTCGCGGATCGCCAGTTCAAGGGCAGCGTGGAGCAGGTGCGCCTGGCCGCGACCACCACCAACAACGTGGTGACCTATCCGGTCGTCGTCACCGTCGACAACAGCGACGGCACTTTGCTGCCCGGGCTGACCGTGAATGCGGAGATCGAAGTCAGCAAGCGTGCCGACGTGCTCAAGGTGTCCAACGCCGCATTGCGCTTCAAGCCTGCGCAAGCGGCAACCGGTTCGCAGCCGGCGCCACCTGCCGCGATGCGTGGTGCCGGCATCACCGATGACCTGGCCCGCACTGTCGGCCAGATGCAGGTCAATGCCGAACAGCAGGCGGCGTTCGACGCGGCCGTGGCCAGCATCCGCGAACGCCAGGCCGCGCGCCAGGCCGCCGCGGCGCAGGGCGGCACGGGCACCTCGATGTTCGGTGGTGGTCCGGGTGGTGGTCCGCGCGCGCAGGGTGGCGGCGGTGGCGACATGCAGGCGCAGATCCGCCAGCGCATGCTGGATCGCTACCAGCAGGATTTCGCCGCGTTCCGCGCCAGCCTGGACGACGCGCAGGGCAAGCGCTGGGATGCCGCGGTCACGGCCCTGATCGGCGCCAAGCGCGCGCCGCTGTACAAGCTGGTCGATGGCAAGCCGCAGCAGGTGCAGGTGCGCATCGGCGCCAGCGATGGCACCAACACCGAGATCTCCGGCGACATCCGTGAGGGTGACCTGGTCATCACCGGTGCCGGCAGCGGCGAGCGTGCCGCCGAATGAGCGACCGCCAGACCGACATCCCGGTAATCGAGACACGCGGGCTGGGCAAGGTGTATTCGCCCGGCACCGAAGCCGAAGTGGTGGCGCTGAAGCAGGTCGACCTGCGCATCCACCGCGGTGATTTCGTGGCCATCATGGGGCCGTCGGGTTCGGGCAAGTCGACCCTGATGAACCTGATCGGTTGCCTGGATACGCCCAGCGAAGGTGTATACGAGTGCGACGGCGTGGACGTGTCCACGCTGAACCGCGAAGAGTTGGCGATCCTGCGCCGCGACAAGATCGGTTTCGTGTTCCAGGGTTTCAACCTGCTGCCGCGCATGAGCGCGCTGGACAACGTGGCCATGCCGCTGGGCTATGCGCAGGTGCCGAATGCGGACCGCCGGCAACTGGCGCAGGACGCGCTGGAATCGGTGGGCCTGGGCGAACGCTCGGGCCATCGCCCCAGCGAATTGTCCGGTGGCCAGCAGCAGCGCGTCGCGATTGCACGCGCGCTGATCAACAAGCCACCGATCCTGCTGGCCGACGAGCCTACCGGTGCGTTGGACAGCAAGACCGGCGAGGAAATCCTGGCCCTGTTCAAGCGTTTGCGCGATAACAACCACACCGTGGTGCTGATCACGCATGACGCGGAAGTGGCCGCGCATGCGGATCGCGTCTTCGT
>CALCNV010000074.1 GCA_937897645.1 uncultured Lysobacteraceae bacterium | reverse complement strand
TGGTGCTGCTGATCATCTTCATCATCACCGCGCCGCTGATGTCGCACAAAGTGCAGATCAAGCTTCCGGAAGCGAACCTCAAGCAGAATCCGGAAGACGCAGAGAAGCGCAAGCAGCCCATCACCCTGTCGGTGAAGGAAGATGGTTCACTGTTCTGGAACGACGAAAAGATCACCAAGGAAATCCTTGAGTCGCGTCTGTCCAGTGCGGCCCAGCTGACCCCGCAACCGCCCTTGAACCTGCGCGGCGATCGCACCACCAAGATGGCCACCATCAACGAGGTGACCAAGATCGCGCAGAGCCAGGGCATGCTGGACATCGGCTTCGTCGCCACCAAAGACAGGAGCCAGTAAGCCATGGCATTCACCACCGGTTCTGGCAAAAACCAGCCCATGGCCGACATCAACGTCACGCCCCTCGTGGACGTGATGCTGGTGCTGCTGATCATCTTCATCGTGACCGCGCCGGTCATGACCTATCCGATCGACGTCGACCTGCCGCAGCGTGTGATCAACCCGCCGCCGCAGTTGCGTGAGCCGCCGCCGCCGATCGACCTGCGCATCGACGCCTCGGGCACGGTTACCTGGAACAACAACCCGGTCCAAGTCTCGGCGCTACAGAGCATGATGGAGAACGAGGTTCAGCGTGACCCGACCAACCAGCCGCTGCTGCAGATCGATGCCAACCCGGATTCGGAGTATCAGATCATGGCCAAGGTCCTGGCCTCGGCCAAGAATGCGCAGATGCTGAAGATCGGGTTCGTGCAACAAGAGTAACCAGGCCCGCGGCTACGCGCCGCTGGCCGGATGGATCACCACGCCGCCTTCGGGCGGCGTGTTTGTTTGCGGTCGTGCAAGGTGGCGGCTTGCAGGCGGTGGGGGACCGGCGTAGCGTGGAGCCACCACCGACGCAAGGAGTCCCGCCATGGCTTTCTCCGCCCCTGTCCGTGATAGCGCTGTTTCCGACATCAACATCACTCCGCTGGTAGACGTGATGCTGGTGTTGCTGATCATCTTCATGGTGTCCGCGCCCATGATCAGTCGCCCGATGACGGTGAACATTCCTCAGAACACGGACAACGACCGGCTGGCCAAGCCGCCGTCACTGTTGCTGGAAATCGGCGATGACGGAGCCTATCGCCTGGACGGGCGCGTACTGACCCAGCAGCAGCTGGGCGAGCAGCTGCAGGATTCCATCATCACGGATCCCCGGACCGTGTTGAGCGTGCGCGCGGCGTCCAATGCCGAGTACCAGCGCGTGGTCACGGCCATGGCAGAAGCGCGCGATAGCGGCGTGGTCAACATCGGCATCCAACCGTAGTGCTATCGCAAAGGCAAACCCGTCCAGCCTGACGGGAATTTGCTTGGGGAAAAGCAAAGATGATCGACCTCATCCCGGATTCGAAGCAGTTGTCCGAAATCTTCGCACATGCGATAGCACCGACCTTCTTCCTTGGCGCGGTTGCCGGATTTATTTCGCTCATGAATCTGAGGTTATCGGCGGTCATGCAGCGCGTGCAACACCTCAACGCAATAGCTGAAGACGATCCTGTACGATCGCATCTCAAGGGCGACCTTGAGCGATTGAGGTCCCGCGCGCACTACCTGAAAAGCGGCATTCTGTCCGCTCTATACAGCGGCCTTTCCGCCACGGGGCTCCTTGGCATCCTGTTCATAGCGGCACTATTCGAACTCAACCACGCCTATGGTGCTTCTTTGTTATTCGTGCTGGTCACGCTGCTCCTCGGACTTGCGTTGCTTCGCTTCGCGCAAGAGGCGCGCATCAGCCTGGCAGATGCGGATGAACACCTCTGATCGACCTGCAACGTCGACAAGGCAATGTGATCGCCGAAAAACGGTCCGGGAAAGATTCAAGGAGCGCGTAGGCAGGGTTGGCCCCTGGCAATCCTGCGCTCGCGCAGCTCAGGTCGACTCGCATGCAAGCCATCACGCGCGCCCGCTGCCACCACCTGTGCTAAACCGTCCTGCCCACGATTCCAAGATAGTTGTGGATCGTATGCTCCAGGCCGGCATACAGCGCTTCGCTGATCAGTGCATGCCCGATGGAGACTTCCAGGACGTTGGGAATGGCTTCCAGGAACTCGAGCAGGTTGGCCTGGCTCAAGTCGTGGCCGGCGTTCACCCCCATGCCCAGTCGCTGCGCCTCGCGCGCGGTGTGCAGGCAATCGCGCAGCGCGGCGGTGGCGTCGCCGTGGGCGTGCGCCTCCGCGTAGGGGCCGGTGTAGATCTCGATCCGGTCCGCGCCAACGTCCCTGGCCAATTCCAGCCCGCTGCCACCCGCATCCACGAACAGGCTCACGCGGCAACCGAGTGATTCCAGTTCCGCGATCAACGGCCGCAGGCGTTCCGCGTCCTGCTTGAAATCGAAGCCGTGGTCCGACGTGATCTGGCCGTCGCTGTCGGGAACCAGCGTCGCCTGCGCAGGGCGCACGCGCTTGCACAGTGCGATGAAGCCCGGATAGCCGTCACGCGCCGGTGCGAACGGATTCCCTTCAAGGTTCAATTCGACGCCACTCTCGAACGCCAGTTCCGCCAGCGCGAACACATCATCGGTGCGGATGTGGCGCTGGTCCGGGCGCGGATGCACGGTGATCCCGTGCGCCCCGGCATACAGGCAGGTGCGCGCCGCGCGCACCACGTCCGGCTCCATGCCGCCGCGCGAATTGCGCAGCACGGCGATCTTGTTGACGTTGACGCTCAGCGCAGTGGTCATGGTGCGTCCTGCGAATGTGCGCAATGGATCACTGGTTTGCCGGTGGCTCGCCGGAGGGTGACTGCGCGCCCGCTTTGCGGGCCTCGGCGATTTCACGCAGGCGGCGCAATTCCACCGGGTCGATCATTTCGATTTCATCGCGTCGCGTGCTGCCCACGCGTACCGCATACCAGCCCATGATCCAGGCGACGAACAGTCCCAACGAAGCCAGCAGGCAGACCGCCATCAGGAACAGCGACGAGGTCTTGAGCGCCACC
>CALCNV010000073.1 GCA_937897645.1 uncultured Lysobacteraceae bacterium | reverse complement strand
CCAAGAACCAAGAACCTAAAGAGGAACACCGCATGGCCTTCCGTTCACCCGTGGATATCGACGCCGTCAACGCACTCCGCGACGGCTGCATGGTTGGTCACCTGGGCATCACCATCACCGGGGCCGGCGACGATTGGCTGCGCGGCACCATGCCGGTGGACGAGCGCACCAAGCAGCCGTTCGGCCTGCTGCATGGCGGCGCCTCCGTGGCCTTGGCCGAAACGCTGGGCAGCGTGGCCGGCGGTCTTTGCGTGGACCCGGCCAGTGAGGCTGTCGTAGGGTTGGAAATCAACGCCAACCATTTGCGCGGCGTGCGCAGCGGCGTAGTCACCGGCACCGCACGCGCCATCCATGTCGGTCGCAGCACCCAGGTGTGGGAAATCCGCATCGAGAACGAAGCCGGCAAGCTGGTGTGTGTTTCGCGATTGACGCTGGCAGTGATACCGAAGCCTTAAGTCAGCAAACCAGGTAGCTCGGTAAGCGAATCAAGCGGATACTCATTTTGTCCCGTTTCGGTCAATCCCGTTTCGGTCTTCTCTCGTCAAGATCAAGGGAATGAGACATGCAGTCGCCGCACAACAAAAGCACGAGATTTTTTATGCCTGCTGCCGCAGGGATAACATTGAGTTTGGTGACGTCATTGGCGCTTGCATACGAGCGAACATACTTGCTTCAGAATCCTGAGCTACATGGCGGAGATTTAAGCGCAACCCTTGCGCCAGAGCGCAACCGAATTCGAATTGGCGACGACGTCCTTGAATTACGGACTTGCTCGACTGATTGGTCCGACATGTGTGTTTCATCGAGCTATTTCAAGCTTGTCATTCCACATGACGTATCAAGAACGAACTGGAGCTATGAAGGAATTAGTTTCGAGCGATCCATGCATTATGGAAACGATGGCCACGTCTGTTTGCCAAAATACACCCAACAGATTTTTTCTATTCAAGGTGACTCCATGTTTAGATTCTATTGGAGTAGTGAGCACCAGCTATTAGGCTGGACAATCCTCTACACCTCTCTTGACAGTAAGCCGATTCTGGAGACGTATTTGGACAGCGATTTTTGCATGACAGAAGATTGATCCACGTAGGGTGGGCTTCAGCCCACCTCTCTTCGAGCCGCGCCCGCGAAGTGACAGATGGCGATGATGGGCCAAGAACCCGTAGGATGCGGTAAGCCGCAGGCGCACCGCATCGTTCGCGTGCTGGGAATCGCGATTGATGCGGTTCGCTGCGCTCACCACATCCTACGAGTTCATGAGCCTTGAATATGAAAGCAGCACTGATGTTTTCGGCGCTATTGTTGACTGGCTGTGCCCACGAAAACGTCAGCGGAGAGAGAATTCGTCTCAAGGCTGCCAATGCAGATCGTCTTTACATAGAAGAAAACGGGACGATTGACGTAAATATAAGCACAGATCGAAATACTCTTCGTCTTGGCGGAAGCCTTGTGCCGCTGATTGTTTGCAGCGAGCCAGAATCCAAACTGTGCTTGGAGTCTGAATATTTCAGCTTGTTGATTCCTGGCGACCGCTCGCGCCAGTGGAAGCATGGGGGCTATGCATTCGATCTATTGCCGGCAACCACGCGTTCGCCATGTCCAAGCCTGTCACTCATTCATGTGCAGTCTGATCAGGCGGGCAGTTTTTTTGATTTCTATTGGAGTGATGAACAAGGCCTTGTCGCTTGGAGAGTGGCCTATGCGGCGGCGAATGAGCACAAAGAAAATCTTTTCGTCCTGGAACGCTTGAAGCAGCAATGCAATCAGGCCTCGCATGATGCGGAGGGAATGAGACATGCAGTCACCGCACAATAAAAGCACGAGATTTTTTATTCCTGCTGTCGCAGGAATTTTATTGGCCATGGCATCGCCAACAGTGTTTTCGTTTGAGCGCACATACACATATCAGGATGCAGCGTTCCTTGGTGGTAGAAGTGCAACGCTGGCTCCAGAACGCAATCGAATTCGAATTGGCGACGAAGTCCTTGAATTGCAGACTTGCTCGACTAGTTGGTCCGATATGTGCGTTGCTTCCGAATATTTCGTATTTATCGTGCCGCACGATGTGTCGAAGACAAATTGGAATTATGAAGGAATCAATTTCGAGCGATCCACTCAATCTGAAATTGGCGACCATCGCTGTTTGCCGAAAGATGGCCAGCAGGTCGTTTCTGTCCAGCGTGATGCAACTTTCACGTTTTACTGGAGCAGTCAGCATCAACTGTTAGGTTGGACACTCGAGTACCTATCTCCAGATAACGAACGATTTGTAGAAACCTATTTGGACAGCGCGCTTTGCGCGACAGCAGATTGATCCCTGTAGGGTGGGCTTCAGCCCACCGCTCTTCGATCCGCGCCCGCGAGGTGACAGATGGCGATGGTGGGCCATGGCCCACCCTACGTTCTTCCTGTGTAGTTACGGACATTGCATATGACGTCCGGAACTCGATTAGGAATAAGCAGTAGCCAGACAAGCCACGAGGTCGTCATCTCGGTGAAATCAGGGGTGACTCTCGTTTTTTAGTTTCCACGATGGGCACTAGTGATCGGGCATCCTTCGCGACTTGCATCGCTCCTACGCAAGGCGGATGGTCGCGCCTGCCCGGCTGGCCCTGTAGGGTGGGCTTCAGCCCACCGCTCTTCGATCCGCGCCCGCGAAGTGACGGATGGCGATGGTGGGCCAAGGCCCACGCTACGTTCTTGCTGTGTTGTTCCGGACTCTTCAGATGGCGTTCGGAACCCAATGAGGAAAAGCAGGAATCAAGTAATTCATGAAGGCGTCATCCCGGCGAAAGCCGGGACCCAACTATTCGCATCCGTTGAGTTGGGTCCTGGCTTTCGCCGGGATGATGCTCATTGTTTTTTGAGTTTCCCTGATAGGTGCCAGTGACCAAGCGCCCTTCGCGACTTACGTCGCTCCTACGGAACGTGGGTGGTCGCGGCGTATGCGGTGCTTGCAAGGCCTGCCCGTCAGGTTAGTAGCCGAACTCCAGACCCATCCGGTATGGTGCGGGGATGACTTCCCCCTCGCCTCACGCCACCACCGGCGGCGGACTGGGGCGCGCTTGGCGTTACCTCTACCGCGTCCCGTTGCTGCTGGTGCACATCATCGTCCTGCTGCCGCTGGTCCTGCTGGGCCTGGTGCCGCTGTGGGGTGGCATACCCATTGGCAAGGAGCGGCTGGAGCACGTGGGCATCCGTCTGTGGTCTGGAGGCCTGATGCGTATCTTCGGCTTCCGCCTGCGCCGCTTCGGCACGCCGCTGGCCGATCCGGTGATGTTCGTGGCCAACCACGTCAGCTGGGTGGATATAGAAATGCTGCACAGCCAGCGCATGATGGGCTTCGTGGCCAAGCGCGAAATCCGCAGCTGGCCACTGGTGGGCTGGCTGGCGGCGCGCGGTGAAACCATCTTCCACCAGCGCGGCAGCCAGGAATCCATGGGCGGCGTGATGCACGCCATGCTGGAACGCCTGCAGTCGGGTCGCCCCGTCGGCGTGTTTCCCGAGGGCCGCACGCGCGACGGTCACGAGGTCGGCCCGTTCCATGCGCGCATCTTCCAGCCGGCGGTCGAAGCCGGCGTGCCGATCCAGCCGGTGGCGCTGCGCTATGGGCCACGCGGCAGCGCGCAGACGGTGGTCGCGTTCGGCCCGGGCGAAAGTTTCTTCGCCAATTTCGTGCGCCTGCTGGGTGAACCTCCACGCAGTGCGGACATCTGTTTCCTCGAGCCCATCGTGCTGAACGATGCCGAAGGCCGCCGCCAGATCGCCGAACGTGCACGTGAACGCATTGTCTCTGCGATGGGCGCAGACGCCTGAAGCACATTGACAGCATGCGCTCCTCCCCGCGAGCATCCCGCGTGCCATGCTGACCGCCGCCGACTACCAACCGCCTAAGTGGCTGCGCAACCCGCACCTGCAATCGGTGCTGAGTTCCAGCACCCTGCGCCGGCGTCGCGGCCTGCGCGCATTGAATGCCAGCGGCGCGGTGACCACCGAACACATCTTCGACGGCGGCAACGGCGTGCGCCTGCAGGGCTGGCACAGCACCATCCCCGGCAACGAAACCCGTGGACTGGCCCTGCTGCTGCACGGATGGGAAGGCAGCGTGGATTCCAGCTACATGCGCATGACCGCGGCGCGCCTGCTGGAAGCCGGTTTCGACGTGGTGCGGCTGAATTTCCGCGACCACGGCGACACCCACCACCTCAACGAAGGCCTGTTCCACTCCAACCTGCTGGACGAAGTGGTGCACGCCGCCGGCGACGTGGCGCGACGTTTCCCGGCGCGGCGCATGGTGGTGGCGGGGTATTCGCTGGGTGGCAACTTCGCCCTGCGTCTCGCATTGCGCGCCCCGGCCGCCGGCCTGCCCCTGGCGCGCGCGGTGGCGGTGTGCCCGGTGCTGGACCCGGCCGCGACCATGACCGAAATGGAGCGCGGGCAGCCGCTGTACCACTGGTATTTCCAGCGCAAGTGGCGCACCTCGCTGGAGCGCAAGCGCGAGTTGTTCCCCGCGCTCCATGATTACGACCGAGACGTGCTGTCCAAGGGCCTGCGCGAACTGACCGACTGGCTGGTGGAACGGCACACCACGTTCGGCAGCCTGGAGGACTATTTCAACGGCTACTCCATCGCCGGCGACCGCCTGGCCGGGCTGCAGGTGCCGGCCGATATCCTGATGGCCGAAGATGACCCGGTGATTCCCTTCGGCACCTTCAAGGACTGGCAACTGCCGGCGCACGCGCACCTTGAAATCGCGCCGTGGGGCGGGCATTGCGGCTTCATCGAGAACGCGGCCTGCGACGGTTTCGCCGAGCGCTGGGTCACCGGGCGGGCGCTGGACGCCGTGGCCTGAGCGAGACGGGGCCGGGGGATACAATAGGCGTTTGATCCGACCCCCTTTGGACGCCCATGTACGACAAGATCCTTGATGCCCTGCGCCGCAATGCGGCCGGCGACGCCCTGCTCGCGGCGCGCGAACTGCTCGCCGAACAGCCCGAAAACCCGCAGGCGCACCGCTTGCTGGCGTCCGCCCTGCGCATCAATGGCGACGGCGAAGGCGCGCTGGCCAGCATCGACCACGCCATCGCCCTCGCGCCCGAAGAAGCAGCACTGCACCTGGAGCGCGCCGGCCTGTTGATGGGCGGACGCCGCCTGGACGAGGCGCAGCAGGCACTGGCGCAGGCCAGCGGGCTTGATCCCAACCAGTTCGAAGCGTACGTGCTGCAGGCGCAGCTGGCCCTGGGTCGCGGCGACCTGGGCGCGGCCGAACAGCACAACAGGCTGGCGGCGCGTATCGCGCCTGACCATGCCGAAGTAGCCGCCGTCGACGGCATGCTCGCCCTGCGACGCGGCGATCCCGCCAAGGCCTTGTCCATCCTGTCGCAGGCCGGCGAGGCTGACCCGGAGAACCTGCAGGTTCGCTACGCACTGGGCTTCGCCTATCTTGAACAGGGCCACCTGGCCTTCGCGGAACAGGCATTCCGCGGCGTGCTTGAAAAAACCCCGGACGCCGCCGGCTTGCGCGGGCTGGTGTCCAGCCTGCTTGGCAAGCAGGGCAACCCCGGCCAGGCAGCGGCGGAACTGGCGCCCCTGCTGGACAGTCCGGGCAGCGATACTTCCGCGTTGCGGATGATCGCCGGCGGCCTGGAAATGCAGGCCAACCGCCCGGAACAGGCGCTGGTGCATTTCAAGAAAGTCCTGGCCAAACGTCCGCACGATCGCCGCGTGCTCGCCAGCCTCACCGATGCCTGGCGCCAGTTGGACGCGCGCGACGATGCGCGCGCCACGCTGGAAGCCGCGCTGGCCACCACGCCCGGCTCACACGACCTGTGGCTTGCGCGCCTGATGGTGGAATCGCAGGGCGACGGCCAGACGCAGGCCGTGGTGGACCGCTGGCTGGTCGCCATGCCGGAACACATCCCCGCACTGGAAGCGCGCATGTCGCTGTTCGCGGCACAGGGCGACAATCTGGCCGCCGAATCGCTGGCGCACCGCATCGTCAAACTGGAGCCCGGCCGCAGCAGCGCCGAGATGCTGCTGGTGGACAGCGCACTGTCGCGCGATCCGCAGGCCGGGCTGGACCGCGTGCGCGGACTCATCGCCAAGGCGGCCGATCCGCAGGCACAGTGGCCGCTGCGCAGCTGGATGGGCTTGTTGCAGGATGGGGCGGGCCGTTTCGAGGAAGCGGCCGCCACCTGGACTGCGCTCGCCGCTGAACAGGCGCCGCAACGCCTGCCGCTGCCACCGACCAGCGCCCCACGCGAGCAATGGCCTGCACTTGCCAGCTTCCTGCCGACTGATCCGATGGTGCTGCTGCTGTGGGGTTTGCCGGGCTCGGGCGTGGAAAGGCTCGCGGCGGTGTTCAATGCCGGCGGCGACATGCTGTCGGCGGATCGTTTCGGCCCCAATCCGCCGGCGGATCGCCTGCAGAACTACGACACCGTGGCGGCACTCACCGCGGGCGCGCTGGATCCCGCGGCGCTGGTGTCGGAATGGGGTGGGCAGCGCCCGGCGCGCGGTTACCTGGAAGGCCACATCATCGATTGGCTGGTGTGGTGGGACAACGCCCTGCTGCTGGCCCTGCGTCCGCACATGCCCGAAGCCACCCTGCTGATCGCCGTGCGTGATCCGCGCGACATGCTGCTGGACTGGCTGGCGTTCGGTGCACCCGCGCCGTTTGCGTTGACCTCGCCGCAGTCCGCTGCTGGCTGGCTGGCGGTGGTGCTGAACCAGGTCGCGACCCTGCATGAGCAGGACCTGTTCCCGCACCGCCTGCTGCGACTGGATGACAGCATCAATGATCCGGGCGCCGTGGCCGCCGCGATCAACACGGCGTTGGAAACCAACGTCCCGGCCCCCGCCTCGTTCGGCCAGGCGCATTTCCCGGCCGGACACTGGCGTGATTATGCGGAGGCGCTGGCGGTTCCGTTCGCCATGCTCACCCCGGTAGCGAAGCGATTGGGCTACCCGGAACACTGACACTGACCCCGCACAGGAGCCCGCCATGCGCATCCGCAGCGACAGTTTTGAAAACGGCAAGCCGATCCCATCCGAATTCGCCATGGGCCAACCGGATGGATTCGGCGGCAACCGCAATCCGCACCTGGCCTGGGGCGATGTACCCGAGGGCACGCGTTCGTTCGCGTTGTTGTGCATCGATCCGGATGCACCGACGGTGGCGGAAACGGTAGGCCGTGACGACATGGACATACCAGTGGAGCAGGTGCGCGGTGATTTCGTGCACTGGACCATGGTGGATATCGACGCCAGCGTGCGCGGGATCGCGGCCGGCAGCTGCAGTGACGGCATCACCGCCAAGGGCAAGCCGGATCCGGCAGGGCCGCAGGGCGCGCGCCAGGGTTTGAACGACTACACCGGCTGGTTCGCGGGCAATGCCGACATGGGCGGTGACTATTCCGGTTACGACGGCCCGTATCCGCCGTTCAACGACCTGCGCACGCACCGCTATTTCTTCCGCCTGTTCGCGCTGGATGTCGAAACGCTGGATCTGCCGCAACGCTTCACCGCCGCCGATGTGTTCCATGCGCTGCACGGGCACGTGCTGGCCGAGGCCAGCGTGCACGGGACGTATTCGCTGCATCGGAACAACGCCTCCGGGTAAGAGCGCCCCCTGGGCGC
This sequence comes from uncultured Lysobacteraceae bacterium, assembly GCA_937897645.1. GTDB lineage: Bacteria > Pseudomonadota > Gammaproteobacteria > Xanthomonadales > Xanthomonadaceae > Pseudoxanthomonas_A. Next base: position 3,362 of record CALCNV010000073.1, on the reverse strand, counting down.
GAGCCCTTCGCGGGGGCTCACAGGTCGTCTGAAAAGCTCGCGCCCATGGGGCGCTCCTACCTTTTGCGTCAGGGTTGCTTGGCGAGGATGCTCAGCGCGTTGACCGTATTCACCTTCGCGCCGATCGGTATCGCGGCCAGGTCGACGAAGAAATCCGGGTTGTGGTTGGAAAACGGAAATTGGCGTCCGGCCGCTTTTGCCTTCGCGAACATCTCGGGCGGTGCCACGCCGACCAGCAGGAATGCGTACGGCGTTTCCAGCGAACGGAAGGCTTCCTGGAAATCTTCCGAACCCATCACCGACGGGAACTGGTCCAGCACCTTGCCTTCGCCCATCAGCGCCATCAACGACGGATTGATGCGCGCGACCAGCGCCTTGTCGTTGTCCAGCGGGCCCGCGTTGCCTTTCATCAGGCGCGTCGGCATGCGATCCGGCGCCACGCCGGCGGCCACGGCCACGCCCTTGTTGACCTCGTCGATGCGGGTCAACATTTTCTCGCGCACCTGCGGGGTGAACCAGCGCAGGTTGAGTTTCAGCACGGCGTTGTCCGGGATCACGTTGTTGTCGCGCCCGACCACGATCGAGCCCACCGACAGCACCGCCGGTTCCTGCGGGTCGACATTGCGGCTGATGATGGTCTGGTAGGACAACACCGCCTGCGCGGCCATGACCACGGGGTCGATGGTCATCTGCGGGGTGGAACCATGCCCGCCAATGCCGGTGAAGGTGATGTCCAACTGGTCGGTGCCGGCCATGCGCACGCCCGGCGAACTGGACACAACGCCCACGGGCAACGGCGCGGTATGCAGGCCGAAGGCGTAGTCGGGTTTCGGGAAACCGCGCTCCCACAGTTTGTCTTCCACCATGGCCTGGGCGCCCAGGCCCACTTCCTCGGCCGGTTGCGCGTACACCACCAGGGTGCCGGACCAGTCGGCCTTCATGTCCACCATGGCCTTGGCCAGGCCCAGCAGCCAGGTCACGTGTGCGTCATGGCCGCAGGCGTGCATGACGTCGATCTCGGTGCCGTCCGCCAGCCGTTGTGGCTGGGTCGCGGCCCACGCCAGGCCGGTGGCTTCGCGCACGGAGTTGGAATCCATGTCGGCACGGAACCAGACGGTGGGGCCTGGACCATTCTTGAGTACGCCGACCACGCCGGTCTTGCCGATGCCTTCGGTGACGGTATAGCCAAGCGACTTCAGGTCCTTGGCGACGATGGCGGCGGTGCGCGTTTCGGTGAAGGCGATCTCGGGATGCTGGTGCAGGTCCTTGAAGATCGCGGTGAGCCGCGCGGTGTCGGCGTCGACGCTGCTGTTGACCTTGGCGATCAACGCGGCCGGAATCGCGGCGGGCGCGGGTTCGGTTTTCTCCTGCGCGTTCGCATGCGTGGCGATGGCCAGCGACACGGCGAGCGTCAGTGGCAGCAAAAGAGCGGATCGAGCGTTGCGAACGTTCATGGTGATCCTCGCTAGAAAATCGGAATCAACGTGGTAGGAGCGCCCCATGGGCGCGAGCTCTTCGCGGGTTCGTGGGTCGTCGAAAAAGCTCGCGCCCATGGGGCGCTCCTACCCGGCATTGCATTTCAATGCGGGAGCGACACGCGTCGCTCCCGCCGCAAGACAATCGCTGCTTACTTCACCGTTTCCGATTCCACCACCATGTCCAGCACGTAGGCGACGGAGGAACCATCGGCGGGCGGGCTGGCGATGGTGAAACGGTTCACGCGCACCACGTTGCGGGTGCCGGCTTCGTGGGCGAAGCCCTCGATGTCCTGGTACAGCGGCTGGAACTCGCCCGGCGTGCCGGTGCGGAGGCCGTTGTCGTCGAACTTGATTTCACGCACCTGCAGGCACTTCATGTCCTTGATCAGCGGGTGGTTGCAGGGTGCTGGCTGCGGCGCGATTTCAAGGAACACGCGCTCGCCCGCGCTGCCGAAACGGGTTTCCGCGGTCGGCTCGCCGGTGAAGGTCAGTACGTCGCCGGTCGCGCTGGTCAGCGTCAGCACCGGGGCGGCGCCGGGCTGCACGGCGAACGTGGAGGCACCTTCAAGGCGCTTGCCCACGTCCTGGTCCAGCGCCATCAGCGCAGGATCGGGGCAGGCCATCATGGTCGAGGCCATCGGGGTGAAGGTCAGTTTGTCCGCTTCCACGGTGTAACCACCGCTCATGCGATTGCAGGTGTTGCTGACCGACACGCGGCCATCGGCGAAGTCCAGTTGCAGCGGGCTGTCCGCACGCACGAACAAACCGTCGATGCGCTTGCCATCCGCGCCCTTCGCGTCCGTCAATTGCCAGTGGTAGCCGGTCAGGCTGGCGCCGGCATCCACGGCGGGGGTCTCGACGGTGGCCGTGGCAGCAGGTTCGGCGGTTGCGGCGGGGGTGGCGTCCTGCGCGGGTTTCGTACAAGCCGCCAGCGCGAGGGGAAGCATCAGCAACAGATAGCGTTTCATGTCGGTCTCCAGTCAGGGGCAAGGGCAAACGGACGAGTAGCTTATACGGGTTGCCGGCAATGTGAGGGGTGGAACTACAGTCCCGATCCAGCCCCGTCGCGCCACCTCAGGCCGCGGCCGGAACCAACAGCAACAGCAGCGCGCCCAGCACGATGCGATAGATCGCAAACGCGGTGAAACGGTGGGTCTGGATATAGCCCAGCAACCATTTCACCGCGATGAAAGCGGTGACCGCGCTGGCCACGAAGGCCACCGTGAACGCGGCCCAATCCTCATCGGCGGCGGTTCCGGCCTGCACCACGTCCAGCAACTCGTAGGCGGTCGCCGCGAACATGGTGGGAATGCCGACGAGGAAGGCGAACTCCGTGGCCGCCGCGCGGTTGGTCGTTCCTGCCAGCAGGGCCACGAAGATGGTCGCGCCCGAACGCGACGTGCCCGGGAAGACGCCCGCCACCACCTGCGCAATGCCCACCAGGATCGCCACCGTCCAGGTGATGGTGCTGCGCTCGCCCAGCACCTGCGCGCGCTTGGCGGCGAAGTGTTCCGCCGCGATCATCCAGAAACCGCCGATGATCAGCGCCCATGCAATCGGCGCGACCGCGTCGTCCAGCTCCCAGCCCAGCTTCTTCACCACCAGGCCCAACACGGCGGTCACGGCGAACGCCACGCCCAGCTTCAATGCGTAGTCGCGGTTGCGCGGCTCGCGGAAACCGACCAGCAGTTCCCACAGCCGCTGCCGGTAGATCAGCACCACCGCCAGGATCGCGCCGGCCTGGATGCCGATGTTGAACAGGTCCGAGCGCGCGCCCAGCCAATGCTGGGCGATCAGCAGGTGCCCGGTACTGGAAATCGGCAGGAATTCGGTGATGCCTTCGATGATGCCCAGCAGGAGGGCGGCGAGCAGGTCGTTCATTGA
>CALCNV010000072.1 GCA_937897645.1 uncultured Lysobacteraceae bacterium | reverse complement strand
AATTTGGACGGAAATGCCGGGCCTTAATGGCTCAGTTCTGGGTGGAAATCAACAATCTTTATAAAGCCCCGGCCGCGGTGGACCTTCACCGTTTTCTCGCTGATGCCCAGGTCGGCGGCGATCTGCTTGTTGAGGCGTCCCAGGATCACCTGGTCCAAGACTTCGCGCTCCCGCGCCGACAGGCTGGCCAGGCGGGCATGGGTCTCGTCATCGGCATTGCGCCGCAGGGTGTGCAGGCGGTGCTGTTCCACCGCATTGGCGATGGCGTCCAGCAACACGTCGGCATCGGCGGGCTTTTCCAGTACATCCATGGCGCCATGCTTCATGGCCAGCACGCTGGACGGCACGTCGCAATGACCCGACAGGTAGATGACCGGCAAGGTGATGCCGCGTTCACGCATCCAGCCGTGCAACTCCGGCCCCGTCATCTGCGGCATGTTGATGTCCAGCAGCACGCAGCCGGTGCCGGTGAAGGGCGGGCGGGTGAGGAAGTCCTGTGCCGAGGGGAACAGCTCGGTGTTCCAGCCGGCGGAGCGCAGCAGGCGGCCGACGGATTCGCGCACGTCGTCGTCGTCGTCGATCAGCAATACGGTGGCGTCTGTGGTGTCCATCGATTCCTGCCAGGCCCAAGCGTGGTTCCTCTGCGCGCCGGCTTACGGGCCTGCCTGCAGGAAGACGATTCCCCATGGAAGACTGCGAACGCGCCAGGCCCCCCAGCCTGCGGGGCAAGCCTAACCCAAAAATGTGACTCCAGGCACTTTAGTCGCCCACCCTGCAGGCACGGCACCCGGCCGGCATCCGATGGCGATGGCCCCTAGGTCCAATAGCCACGGATCGAAGTGACCACCCAATCTGGGTACCTGGCCGGCTTTGCCGCCGCCCGCGACAGGGCGGGTTGCGGCAGCCATGACTTCCCTCCTTGCGATCCATCGACGCATGACCTCGAAAACGCCGTGGCTGGCCGTGGTTGCACTACTGCTGGGCAGCGCATGCATCGAAGCGCGCGCGGCCCCGGTGCCCGGCAGTGCACCGCAGGTGGCGTGCCGCGCGCGCGCGGTGCTTCCGCAAGATCGACCACGCGTTGGCCTGGTACTCGGTGGGGGTGGTGCGCGCGGAATCGCGCACATCAGCGTGCTGAGAAAGCTGGAAGCGATGCAGGTCCCGGTCGACTGCATCGCGGGCACCAGCATGGGTGCGCTGGTCGGTGCGCTGTATGCCTCCGGCATGAGCGTCGATGACATCGAAACGACCGTGCTGCAGATGGACTGGTCGCAGATGTTCGACGACTCGCTGGCCCGCAGTGAACGCTCTTACCGCCGCAAGACGGACGACACGCTGGTGGTTGCCGCGCCCGGGATCGGGGTGGGCGCCAAAGGCGTGAAAATCGCCGCCGGCTTGCTGGCGGGCGAACGCATCCTGCTGTTGCTGGAGCGACTGATCGAGCCGGTCAGCACGATCGAGGATTTCGACCGCTTGCCGATCCCATTCCGCGCGATCGCCGCCGACATCAACACCGGCATGCCGCTGGTGATGGCGGAAGGCGACCTGGCCATGGCGATGCGCGCCAGCATGTCGATTCCCGGCGTGTTCGCACCCGTGCAGATCGGCGAGCACGTACTGGTGGACGGTGGCGTGGTGCGCAACCTGCCCGTCGACGTCGTGCGCGGCATGGGCGCCGACGTGGTGATCGCCGTCGATGTCGGCACGCCACTGGCGACCATGACCACGCAGTCCAGTGCCTTGGCGATCACCGGCCAGCTCACCGGCCTGTTGACCGTGGGCAATACCCGCGCGCAAATCGCCACCCTGGCGGAGGGTGACGTGTTGATCACCCCGCCGCTGGGTGACGTGGTCGCCACGGCGGACTTCGACAAAGGCAAGGAAGCCCTTGCCATCGGCAAGCAGGGAGTCGATGCCGCCGCCGATCGCCTTGCCGTCCTGTCCCTTTCCGACGAGGCTTACGCGCAGCACCGCATGGGCCGCGCGGGTCGCCAGGCGACGCCGCCACTGGTGCAGTTCGTGCGCCTGGACAATCGCAGTCGCTATCGCGACGACCTGCTGCTGGCCCGCATCCCCGTGCCCTTGGACCAGCCATTGGATGCCGAAAGCCTCGACGCCTCGCTGTACCGCATCCACGGCACCGGCACCCTGTCGCAGTCCAGCTATGAGGTGGTGGAGGAAGACGGCAAGACCGGCGTGCTGCTGCATGTGGTGGAGAAGTCGCAGGGGCCGAACTACCTCGAGGCCGGCCTGAGCATGAGCGGCGACCTGCAGGGCAGTTTCGATTTCAGCTTGCGGGTCGGCGTGCTGCATTCACCGGTCAACGGCAGTGGCGGGGAAGTGCGTTACCTGCTCAAGGTGGGTGATGAAACAGGACTGATGGCCGAGTACTACCAGCCGTTCGGGCCGCTGGGGCAGTATTTCCTCACCAGTCGCATCGAGTACGAACGACACCAGATAAACATGTTCGATGCGAATGGCGACAACACCGCCGAATACAACATCGCTCAATCCGGGGGCAGGTTTTTCCTGGGCCGGGAACTTGGAAACTACGGCGCGCTCAGCGCCGGACTGCAGCGCTACACCGGCAAGGCCGAAGTGCAGATCGGCGACCCTGCGTTGCCCGACATCGATACCGACACCGGTGAAGTGGTGGTCACGGCCGATGTGGATCGCCTGGACAGCATGTTTTTCCCGCGCCAGGGCTACCTGGCACGTGCGCGCTATACGGCGTCGCGGGAATCGCTGGGCGCGGACAGCCAGTTCGAGCAGCTGGACGTGGACGCGCTGGCTGCCATGGGCTTCGGCAAGCACTCCATGCAAGCGGGTTTGCGCTACCACTCCACCTTGTCCGGCGTGGCGCCCATCCAAAGTCTCTATCGCCTGGGTGGCTATTCGCGACTCGTCGGCTTCAAGCGCAACGAACTCACCGGCCAGCACTACGCGGTGCTGCTGGCCGGCTACTCCTACCAGATCGGCAAGTTGCTGGACCAGGAAGCACTGGCTGGCATCAGTCTCGAATACGGCAACGCCTGGCAGGAGCGCTCCGACATGCGCTTCGACGATGCGATCCTCAATGGCTCCGCCTACATAGGGCTGGATTCCTGGCTGGGGCCCATCATGTTCGGCTTGGGCGCGCGCGAAGGCGGCGAGTTCAACCTGTTCCTGGAACTAGGGCACAGGTTCTAGCGGGCCTGCGATTTCCATGCGATGAGCGCCGTATTTTGGGTGTGGTCTGCCCGGCTGGAATCACTGCGTTGATCGGGCGTATAGTCCGGGCAGGGAACAGGCTGGTGGGGATTCCAGTCGTGTCGCCAGGCGGCAGGGACGCCTTGTCCGACAGTCACTTCCAACCCATCGTGAGAGATAACGTCATGAAGATCGTGCCCGTTGCCGCGTTGTGCCTTGCCGTCTCCGGTTTTTGCGCGACGGCGCAGGCCGTGGAAGTCGAGGCGCTGGATACCTGGAGCGTAGGCGTGGGCAGTTTCGCGCTGGACCTGGACGCCGACCTGCGCGTCGATGGCACCAGCGCCGATGGCGGCGAGATCAGCCTGTCGAATGATCTCGGCCTGGACCTGGACAGTGGCATCGGCTATTTCTCCGTCGGCTGGCGGCCGTTCGAGCACCACCAGTTCGATTTTTCCTACTATGGCGATGATGTTTCGGGCTCGCGCACGATTGATCGCGAGATCATCATCGAGGACGAAACCTTCAACATCGGGGCCGCGGTCGACAGCAAGCTGGGCTACGACGCGTATGACCTGACCTATACCTGGTGGGTGCACTCCGTGCCCAACCAGGCGTTCGGCATCAACATCGGTGCCGTCAACTACTCGCTTGACCTGGAGGTGCGGGCCGAAGCGACCGACGGTGAGCAGTCGGTCGAGCGCCGCGTCTCCTCTTCGGCGGACCTGCCTGCGCCGAAGATCGGCGTCAGCTACCGGCGTGCCTTCGGCGATGGCTGGCGTTTCTTTGGTGATGTCTCCGCCTTCACGGCGAAAATCGGCGACGTCGATGCCGACGTGCTCGATACCAATGCGGGGCTCGAGTATTTCCCCTGGGAGCATGTGGGGGCACGCCTGCAGTATTCGGTCAGCCGTATCCGCGCCGATGCGGAAAAGAACGACTTCAACGGCAAGGTGGACCTCAATTTCTCAGGGCTACAGCTGCAGTTGGTCGGCCGCTTCTGAGCAAGCACCTGCCGCATCCGGCAGGGCGCATGCCTGCCTGCTGACGAAGCCGCAGACGCCAGTGCATGGCCTGGGCCGCGTGCAGGCCATGGGCAGCCAGGCTGCTGGCCCCGATGGGATCAAGGTCCAATGTCGCCGGCCGTGAAGGCCTCCTAACCTGTGCACCACGACCGCGCGCGGCGAGTTTGCCGCTGCCCGGGCAGCGGTGGCCATAACCAGGAGGCGACATGAAATTTTCCACGACCAAAGCGCGGCGACTGCTGTTCACGGCACTGCTGCTGGCGCTTTCGATGCCACTGTCGGCCCAGGAGGCAGGCTCGACGCCAGCCGCGGGACCGGCACAGGTTCCATCGCAGGTGGTTTCACCCGAAGCGCAGGCGGTGCTGGACCGCATGACCGCCACGCTACGGGCAACCAATACCTTTTCCATCACCGCCGACGTGACCCGTGATGAAGTGATGGCGCTTGGCTACAAGCTGCAGAACAACGAGCAGTCCACCCTGGTGGTGCAGAAGCCGGGCAAGCTGCGTGCCGAGATCTCGGGTGACGAGCGCAACCGCACCATCGTCTACGACGGGGCCACGCTGGCGATGTATTCGCCCGATGACCAGGCGTATGTGCGCACCCAGGCACCGGATACCCTGGCTGCGCTGGTCCCGCTGTTGCTGGATATGGGCGTGGAAATGCCGCTCATCGACGTGCTGTACCAGGGCAGCGTCGGCACGCTGACTGAAGGCGTGCGCGGCGGCATCCTGGTCGGTCAATCCGAAATCGACGGCAGGACCTGCGACCACCTGGCTTTCCGCCAGGCCAGCATCGACTGGCAGCTGTGGGTAGAGCAGGGCGCGCGCGCACTGCCCTGCAAGATCCTCATCACCACCCGTTACGAGGTCGGCGACCCGCAGTACCAGGCGGTACTGCACTGGAACCTGAAGCCTGCGATCACCAGTTCCACGTTCGCCTTCACCGCTCCCGAAGGCGCGATGGAGATTGCGCTCGCCAAAACCTCCGCCGCAGACACCGGCGCGCCCTGACAGGAGAACGACATGAGCAGCAAACACGACTACTCGTACGCGAAACGCCACATGCGCCTGACGGTGCTTTTCCTGTTCAGCATTGCAATGCTTGCCGCCGGCCTGGTCGCCAGCATCCCCGACGCAGACGCGCGTGGCGGCGGTGGCGGCGCGGCACGCGCGGGCGGCGGTGGAGGCGGTGCTGCACGCGCAGGCGGTGGCGGTGGCGGTGGCGGGCGCAAGGCGCAGGCTTCTGTATCCGGTGCCAACCATGCCGCGTCACGACCCAGCGGCGGCGGCTACCAAGGCAACGCGAACGCCGGCAATGTCAACCGTGGCAACGTGAATACCGGGAACGTCAACCGCGGCAACATCAACACCGGGAATATAAATACCGGCAACGTGAACATCGGCAACGACGTCAACATCGATATCGACGGTGGCTATGGCTACGGCCACGGTGGCTATTACCATCACCCCATAGCGGCGGGCATTGCGATTGGCGCCGTCGCCGTGACCACCGCCGCTGTCATGGGTTCCTATTACTACGCCTTGCCACCAGGCTGCACGACGGTGTATCGCGGCGCCTTGCCGTACTACTACTGCGGCAGCGTGTATTACGAGAAATCATGGTCAGGCAACGATGTGGTGTACGTGGTCGTGAATCCGTGACATGCAATGGGTCGCAGTATTGAAGGCGATACCAGCCAGTGCGTTCGCCACGACCGCATCCCTTCGGCAGGACGGCCCATGGTGAAGAGTTCCTCGCGAGCCTTGCTGACCGCAACCGCGTTGATAGAACTCGGCGCGGGCCTTGCACTGTTGGCATTGCCGTCGCTTTCCGCAACGTTGCTGGTCGGCGCACCACTGGATACGCCTATCGGCCTGGTGGTCGCACGCATGGCCGGCGTCGCCCTGTTGTCGCTGGGCATCGCATGCTGGTTGGCTCGCGATGATGCGGCCAGCCGCAGCGTGCGTGCCCTGGTGGCGGCAATGCTGTTCTACAACGTGGGCGTCGCGGCCGTGCTGCTGCATGCGCGCATGGGCTTCGGGCTGGATGGCGTTGGCGTTTGGCCGGTCGTGTTCCTGCACGCTGCACTGGCCATCTGGTGCGTCATATGCCTGCGAAACACGCGCGCTGGCCCTGCGTCGGGATGAGGCCCGCCACGGGCATGCGCAACCCGTGGCATGACGCGGGCTGCGTTGCTGCCGATCCATTGCAAGACTTCAATCACCACGCCCTTGTGAGGGGACATAGAAAATGAAGATGCACCAGCCACTGATGATGCTTGCCGCCGCCACCTGCCTCGCCGCCCTGGCCCCTGCCGCCCATGCCGCAGAAGGCGATACCGGATGGGACTGGATGGTGGCGCCGTATGTGTGGGCCACGACCGTCAGCACCGACCTGCAGACCACGGTGCCGCCGATCGTAGGCGGCAGCACGCAGACGGATTTCGGCGGCATCATCGACAAGCTGGATGGCGCATTCCTGATCCATGCGGAAGGCCAGGGCGATGACTTCGGCGTGCTTGCCGATTTCATTTACCTGGGGCTTGCCAACGACAAGACGCGTCCGATTTTCACGACCGAATCGGACCTGGATACCACCGTGTTTGAACTGGCTGGTGTGTGGAGTCCGGGTGAAGAACGTTACAAAGGCATCGAGGTGCTGGCAGGCGTGCGCTCCATCGACGTGGAGTTGAATGTGGGGATTGACCCCACCGACAACCCGCAACTGCCGTCGGCCATCGTCAACGTCAATGCCACCTTCACCGATTTCATGGTCGGCGCACGCTACGCCTGGGATGTGTCGGAGCGGTGGACGCTGTCGGCACGCGGCGATCTGTCGTTCGGGGATACGGAAGGCACCTGGAACGCCACCGCCTTTGCGCAATACAGGATGAAGCGTGGCGCATGGGCCTTCGGCTATCGGCACATGGACGTTGCAGTGGAACCGGGTGACAAGAAGATCGACCTGGTGATGAGCGGCCCGGTGATCGGCTACGCATTCCACTTCTAGGCAGTGCCGCGATCAACAGGCTTGCGCATCGCAGCCTGTTCCGAGGCCTGCATCTGCAGGTCCGAGCTTGCTCGGATGCTTCAGGCGATAGATCAAAAGTATCCGGGCAAGCTCGCACCTATGAAAAGGAACCCTGCAATGCGAATCGTGACGGTTGTATCCATCCTGGCGCTTGGCTTTGCAACGTTGACTACTGTGTCAGCGCAAACACCTGCACCCGTAGCGTATCCGGCCAAAGGCCAAAGTTCACAGCAGCAAGGCAGCGACAAGTCCGCTTGCCAGGCGTGGGCCAAGCAGGAAACAGGATTCGATCCCGCGACTCCAGCGCCGGCCAAGCCGCAGGTGGCCAAGGCGCGCGGCGGCATGCTGCGCGGAGCCGCGGTGGGCGCGGTCGCAGGCGAGCTGATCGACGATGATGCAGGCAAGGGTGCCGCCGTGGGCGCTACTGCAGGCGGCGTGCGCCAGGGTGTGCGCAACCAGGGTGCGCAGGCTTCTGCCAATGCGGACTACCAGGCGAAGCTGGGCGCGTACCAGAACGGCCAGGCGACATTTTCGAAGGCCTACACGGCCTGCATGGAAGGGCGCGGCTACACCGTCAAATAGCGGCTGCCGCGACCTTGCCCAATGCGGGTTGGCGGCATGCCTGCTCGAACAGGCATGCCTTTGGCGGTCACGTTCCGCAAGCGTGCTGCTGCCGCGAGTTCAGGGCTTTGCGCCAATCTGCTTCGCAAGATCCAGCTGCTGGCGCAGGATGGCGCCCCAGCCGCGTGCAGCGATACGCGCCTCGGCGACGTTGTCGGCGCGCGTGATCATGCGCAGGTTCATGTATTCGCGACCGGCTTCACGGTCGTGGATGCGCGCGATGAGGTCGCCGCTGGTGGAATCGCGCAGCTCGGCTTGCAGGGTCATTTCGCCCACGGACATTGCGTAGGTGCGTGAGCGTCCGGCGCTCATCACATCCGGTGCGTTGATGTTGAGGTTCTCGATTGAAATCCGTACCTCCAGTACGTCATCGCCGGCCGCATCCACGACCTGGTAACCACCCTTCGCCAGTTCCGCCACCATTTCTTCATGCACCAGCGCGGCCAGCCGGTCCTTGATGCGTTGCGCATCGTTGGAGGAAACGCGCGTGCTGCCGCTCATTCCACGGCCCCAGTTGCGGCGGAAGGCCACGGACACGGGCGGCAGCAGGACCTTGGTGTAGCCGGACAGGTCCGCATCCGGGCGGGCGTGGACCCGATCAAGCCCGTTGATGCGGACCGGCTGCAGGCCGTCCTCGTCCAATGCCGATGCGGATGCGGCGTTGTGCGTTGACGCCTGCTCCGCGGCGGCGGCGTTCGCGGCCAGGCCGGACAGCACCAGGGCAGCGAACAAGGGCCACGCGTGTTTCGCCGGAATAAAAGCCGCTGCCAGTTTTCTGAAGGTCGTGCTGGTACCCATTTCAATCTCCCGTGTTGGTGAATGCTTCGACGGCATCGTCCACTGATGCAAACAACCGGTGCGCCCCGACCTGTCCGGCAAGGCCAGTACGTTCAAGCATGTCGCGGACCGGACCCTTGGCCGCTGCAATGGCCATGACGATGCCCCTGGTCTTGAACTCGACGCGGACCTGGTCGAGGCTCGCTGCGCCGGTCGTGTCCATGTACGGCATCGTCTCGGCGTCGAGCACGAAATAGCGCACCGGTTGTGCCGCCTGCTGCACCACTGCCCTGGCCCGCGACTTGAAATGATCCGCATTGAAGAACACCAGCGCCGCGTCGAGACGGTAGATGACCATGCCGGCGAAGGATTCGGCCTGCGGGTTGGTGGCGGCATCCGCATACACGCGCGTGCCCGGCATGCGCCCCAGCACCGCATCGTGCGGCACCGATCCCTTGATCAACAGTTGCACGATCGCCGCGCCGACCGCGAGCACGACACCGGACAGCACGCCCAGGGTGATGACGCCCAGGAAGGTGAACAGCGACAGCCGGAATTCCTGTGGACTGACGCGCCGCAGGTCCAGCATGCCGCGCAGGTCGAACAGGCCCAGTGCCGCTTTTATCAGCACCGCGGACAACACCGCCACTGGCAGCCAGCTCAAGGGCTTGGTGAAGAACAGCAGCGTCAGCGCGATCACGATCGCCACCACCAGCCCGACGACTTGGCTCTTGCCGCCGACCGAATCGTTGACGGCAGTGCGTGAATCGGCACCACTCACCGCGAAGCCCTGCAGTGCACCGGCACCGATGTTGGCAACACCCAGTGCAATGAATTCCTGGTTGGGATTGATGTCGTAGCGGTTCTTCGCGGCGAAACCACGCGCGGTGACCATGGCGCTGTTGTAGCTGATGAGCGCCAGTCCCATCGCGCCCATCGCCAAGGGTTCCCAATCACTGGCCAGCAGGCGCGGCATGCGCAGGTCCGGCAGGCCCGCTGGAATTTCGCCGAGCAGCTTCACGCCATACGCGGCCGCGCCCACGGCTGCCGAGCCGGCGATGCCAACCAGCATCGCGACCAGTGGGCCAGGCAGTTTCGGTGCCATCCGCGCCAGCACCAGCAGCAGCGCCAGCATGCCGGCGCCGATCGCCAGCGTGGGGGCATGGGTCTGTTCCAGTTGGGTGGCGAAGCGCCAGGCCATCCGGAAAAACCCGCCCGATTCCACGCGGAACCCGAACAGCGAACCGAGTTGCCCGACGATGATGCTGAGGGCGATGCCATTGAGGTAGCCGGTCAGGATGGGCCGTGCCAGGAAATGGGTGAGGAAGCCCAGTCGTGCCAGCCCGGCCGCGATGCAGAACACGCCGGCGATGATGGCCAAGGCCGCGGACAGCGTCAGGTAGCGCGCGGGATCGCCGCCTGCCAACGGTGCCACCACGGCGGCCACGATGGCGCAGGTGGCGGCATCCGGCGCGATGATCAACTGGCGCGACGAGCCCAAGAGTGCATAGGCCAACAGCGGCAACAGGCTGGCATACAGGCCATACACCGGCGGCATGCCGGCCAGCTGCGAATAGGCGATCGAGATGGGGATCGCGACGGCGGCGACCGAGATTCCCGCCAGCACGTCGCTCATCAGCCATTCGCGGCGATAACCGGTGCGCCATGCGGCAAGCTTGAACGCATTCTCCATGCTTATTTGCGGGCGATGCGGGTTACCAGTCCGCGGATGGCCACGTACGGCACGATGGCCAGGAAGAACGCGACGATCAGTGTCTCCAGCGGGAACAGGGCCTTCAGCACGACCACCTGGTAGATGACATCCAGCGCCAGCGCGATGATGAACACCTTGCCCACGCTCTTCCAGCCATCTTTCAGTCGCTCCCTGCGATGCGCCTTGTCGCTCAGCAGGCTCCAGAAGTAGGGGGCATTGCCCACTTTCGCATCGTTCAGGCCTTCGCGGACCGCGAAGAAGATCGCCATCGCCGGCTGCAGGAAAAATCGGAAGTTCATGGGCCCGGTGACGCGGTCCGTGAGGTGGTCAACCAGCCGCAGCCAAAGCTCTTCCATACCCAGATCCCCTTGTCGAAAAATTGTCGATCGTCCAGGTAGCCAAGCCCTGGGTGCAGCGACGCCTGTCAGCGCTGCAGGAACAGCCAGGCTACGGTGGTGCCACCGCCGAGCAGCAGTACGACGCTCAGTCCTATGACCATCTTGTGCAGTGGCCGGAAGCGCGCCTGCACGATGTCCTGGTGGACGTGCCAATAGCGGTAGATCGACCACGCCAGCAGCAACAGGCCGACGGCGACCATGCCAGCGCCGGCATATTCGGAACCGCGCATCGCAGCGCTGCCGCCAGCGGGCGCCAGCGTGCCTTTTTCCTGCATGAAAATGCTGAAGCGGTTGATGGTGATGCCGAAGCCGATCAGCGAAATGGCGGTGCGCAGGTAGGCCAGGTGCGTGCGCTCGTTGGCCAGGTGCGAACGCAGGTCGGCCAAGCCGGTGCGGTGCGATGCCAGCAGGGTCGACGAGGTGCCGCTGTCCTGCCCCTCGATGGACCTGGCAAGGTCTTCAGGCAACACGTGGCGGGGCGTATCAGGCGTGGTCATGCGCGTTCCTCCAGCTTGGCTTTGGCCGCGGATTCCAGGTCGCGCTCCAGGAAGAAATTCAAGAAGGTGCGGATGACCGCGATGGCGGCAAGCCGGCCAATGTCATCCCAGCTGGGTGAAATGATGGTGCGCACGATGTCGGCCGCCAGCATGAATTCAAGGCTCAGCAGCAGCCACCGCGCCATGCTCAACCAGGCCTCGCGGCGCAGGCCGTGTCCCTGGTTCAAGCGTCCACGCAGCAGCGGGAACAGGATGCGGACCGTCGCTTCCAGTCCGCCTGCCACCACCATCAGCACGGACAACACTTCCAGCGAGAGCGCTACGTACTCGGAAAATAGCTTCAGGTACTCTTCCATCAGGCCTGCTCCCCGGCTGCCGGATTACGCACGATGCAACGAAAGCCCAGATGCGACGTCGAGGTGTCCAGCGGCTGCGCCATGCGCGCGGCGGGACGATAGCGACGGCAGTAGTTGGGCGCACACAAATGCGATCCGCCCTTCATCACCTTGCGTGGGATGCGGATCGGTTGGCCGGGATCGTAGCTGTCGTCGCGCGCCGCGCCGCGCGGGTTGCTGGGAATGCAGCACGCCTTGGCCGCGGGTTCCGCATGCTTGGGGCTGTACCAGTCGCTGGTCCATTCCCAGACGTTGCCGATCATGTCGTACAGGCCGTAGCCGTTGGCGGGAAACGAGCCCACCGGCGAAGTGCCGGCATGGCCATCCTCGGCCAGGTTCTGCCACGGGAATTCACCCTGGAACGTGTTGGCCATGTGCCGTCCCTCCGGCACCAGTTCATCGCCCCATGCATATTCGGTATCGCCGCTGGCGCCGCGTGCGGCCCATTCCCATTCGGCTTCGGTCGGCATCTGCTTGCCGGCCCATTGCGCATAGGCTTCCACGTCCGCGAATGCCAGATGCACTACCGGGTGGTCGTCGCGTCCGTCCAGCGAGCTGCCGGCGCCTTGTGGATGGCGCCAGTTCGCGCCCGGCACGAAATTCCACCATTCGTAGTGGTTGCGCAGGTCGACGGGATGCGTCGGCGGTACGAATACCACCGACGCGGGCACCAGCATGGCGGGGTCCGCGCCGGGGTAATCGGCGGCATCGGGCGGGACTTCACAGAACGTGACGTAGCCAGTGGCATCCACGAATTCGCGGAACTGCGCGTTGGTCACCGGCGAGGCATCCATCCAGAATCCGTCCACCTTGACCTGGTGCGCAGGTGCTTCTTCCGGGTAGTGGTGGTCCGAGCCCATGCGGTAGGTGCCGGCCGGAATCCACACCATGCCCGGGAAGGGCCCAGCGTGGGTGGCCGCACCCTCGGCAATGGTTTCGCTCATTGCATTCATGGATCGTAGTCGCTCACTGGTTCTTGGACCCACCGACAAGGGCGCCACGGCCACGACGTGGCCAAGCATCCGGGCACGCAGCATGCCGTCGCGTGCCGGTGCATGCCATTGGACCTAGGGCCTACCGGGTTACGGGGACAGGACTGCGCCGGGATGAGGCGGCATTAGGAACGTTTCGGGTAGCCGTGCTGGATCGGGGCCGGTAGGTACAAAGCCCAATACCGCGAAAGGGATGACACGCCTAGGCTTCCCCGGCGCGAGCTAGCGGGTGTTGGCTCTGGCGGCATTCTTCCTTCATGCACGCCGGTGTTCTGATCTTCTTGTTTGCCGCTTGTCACTTGAACAGGGCGATCCATGTGCTGGATTTCCCACACTACACACTTGGAGAAGCATGATGGCAACGAAGAAACCGAATATCCTCGTTTTATGGGGCGATGACATTGGCCAGTTCAATATCAGCGCCTACAACCGCGGCATGATGGGTTACAAGACGCCCAACATCGATCGCATCGCCAACGAAGGCGCGTTGTTCACCGACTGGTATGGCCAGCAGAGCTGCACCGCCGGTCGCGCCGCCTTCATCACCGGCCAATGCCCGATCCGCACCGGCCTGACCAAGGTGGGCCTGCCGGGCGCACCGGAAGGCATGAAGATCGAAGACCCCACCATCGCCGGCCTGCTCAAGGCGCAGGGTTACGTGACCGGCCAGTTCGGCAAGAACCATCTCGGCGACCGTGACGAAATGTTGCCGACCAACCACGGCTTCGACGAATTCTTCGGCAACCTCTACCACCTCAATGCCGAAGACGAGCCGGAACATCCCGACTACCCGAAGGAAGCGGATTACCCGAACTTCAGGAAGAACTTCGGCCCGCGTGGCGTCATCCACAGCTTCGCCGGCGGCAGCATCACCGACACCGGTCCGTTGACCAAGAAGCGCATGGAAACCATCGACGAGGAAGTCAACGCCAAGGCCATCGATTTCATGGAGCGCGCCGCGAAGGACGACAAGCCGTTCTTCCTGTGGTGGAACACCACGCGCATGCACATCTTCACCCGCCTCAAGTCCGAATCCGTGGGCAAGACCGGCCTGGGCATCTATGCCGACGGCATGGTCGAGCACGACGGCCACGTGGGCCTGATGCTGGACAAGCTGAAGGAACTGGGCCTGGATGAGAACACCATCATCATGTATTCGTCGGACAACGGCGCCGAAGTATTCACCTGGCCCGACGGTGGCACCACCATGTTCCGCGGCGAGAAGAACACGCCATTCGAAGGTGGGTTCCGCGTGCCTTGCCTGATCAAGTGGCCCGGCACCATCAAGCCCGGCACCGTGGTCAACGACATCGGCGCACATGAAGACATGTTGCCGACCATCCTGGCGGCCGCAGGCGACGGCACCGCGACCGAAGACCTCAAGAAAGGCCGCACGATCGGCGAGCGAAGCTACAAGGTGCATATCGATGGGTATGACTTGGGTCCGGCACTGAAGGGTGCGGGCGCGTGGCCACGCAAGGAGTTCCTGTACTGGACCGACGACGGCAGCGTGGCCGCGGTGCGCTACGGCAACTGGAAGGCTTCGTTCCTGAAGCAGAACGGCCACGGTTTCCACGTGTGGACGCAGCCCTTCGAAGAACTGCGCGCACCGCTGCTCACCAACCTGCGCATGGATCCATTCGAGCTTGCCCAGGACATCGGCATGGATTACCAGCGCTGGTTCGTGGAGCACATGTTCATGATCGCGCCCGCCGCGGGCGGCGTGGCCAAGTGGCTGCAGAGCTTCAAGGAGTTCCCGCCGCGCCAGAAGCCGGGCAGCTTCAACCTGGATCGCGTGATGGAGTCACTCACCCGGTCCAACGGCGGCTGATTCCCGCCGCTGCGAAACGATCCCGCGGCATGCCTGGCATGCCGCGGGATTTTTTTCGGGCCTGCCATGGCGGCATGCCAGCGGAATTGGCGGGGTTGCGCGTTGCATCCGGCGCGGATGCCGGTTACACCAGTCACCTTTAAACAGTCCCGTTGGAGTTCGACAGATGCCTTCCACCCGGCTAGCGCCTTGCCTGGTCCTGCCCTTGGCGCTGCTGTGGTCCGGCCTTGCCCGCGGCGAAGAAGTCGCGCAAGCCGGCTGCTGCACGTTTGCTGCCGAGGCGCGCATCGAATACGACTTCAACCGCTACTACAGCGACCTCGCCGATCTTGGCGGCGGAGAAGACAGTCTCAGTGATGTGCGCCGTGCCGAAGTCGGCATTTCCGGGGGAATCGGGAAACGGGTGAAGTGGTCTGCCGGCTATGACTTCAAGGCGGATGCCTGGACGGATGCCTATCTGAAGTACGCGGTTGGCAACCACGGGACACTTACGGCCGGGCAGTTCAAGCAGCCGCTCGGCATGGAGGAACTGTCCTCCACGCGCACCGGTGATTTCATTTCCAAGGCGGCCGTGACCAACATGCTCGCCCTGGCGCGGCACATCGGCGTGGCCTACGATTTTTCGACGGAACACACGGGCACCACCGCCAGCGTCTTCGGACGCACGCTGACGTGGGAAGGCAATGCCACCGCCCCGGACAGCGGGTATGCCTTGCGCGGTTACTGGACGCCGGTACGCGACACAGGCCAGGTCGTGCACCTGGGCGTGTCACACGCGGATTTCTCAACCTATGGCGACCAGGCCAGGCTGAGGGCGCGGCCCAACGCGGACCTCACCGCCGTGCGGCTGGTCGATACGGGAACCTTGCACGAGGTGGATCGCCAGTCCACGACCGGCACCGAGTTCATGTGGCTCTCGAAGGGCATGAAGCTGGAAGCCGAGTACATGCAGTCCACCGTGCGGCGCAGCGGCGGCCAGCGCGATTTCACGGGGCAGGGCGCCTACGTGTCAGGCGTATGGAACCTGACGGGGGAAGCATGGGCGTACCGCAACGGCGTGCCCGTGACGCCCAAGGCGAAGCAACCACGCCGGGGGCTTTGGCAGGCCGGACTGCGCCATGACTGGATCGACCTGGATGATGGAAATGCAGTGCCATCCAGCGTCGTCGGCGCACCAGGGACGGTGGATGGCGTACTGGGCGGGACCATGCACCTGTGGACGGCGGGCGTCAGCGTCTACTGGTTGTCCCACGTCAAACTCATGCTGAACTATGTCAGCGCACGCAGCGATCGCCATGATCCCGTCGCGGGCAAGCAGGTGAGTGATGACCCGCAGATACTGGAGGCGCGCGTACAGCTCTACTGGTAGGCGTGCGCAGGAATGCATCCAGGATGGCCGGTCGGAGTTGGATTGGCTGATACGGGCCTTGGCGCGGGGGGCATTCAAGCCGGTGGGCCCTAGGTCCAATTGTGATGACCCCGGACAGGGCGGCAGGCTGCCAGTCTCCCATTGCCCCCTCTGGAAAGGACCTGCCGCCATGACCACAAGAGACACGCGCCCACGTACCCACCTGCCGATGCGCAACACCCGGCATGCCAAGTTCATCCCGTACGATGCAAAAGATCCGGACATGGTGGTCACGCCGATCGACCGCCTGCTTCCTCCCGAGGGCGCGCCCAACGTGCTGATCGTGCTGATCGACGACTGCGGCTTTGGCGCGTCCAGCGCGTTTGGCGGCCCCATCGCCACGCCCACGGCAGAGAAGCTCGCAGCAGCCGGGCTCAAGTACAACCGCTTCCACACCACGGCGATCTGCTCGGCGACGCGGCAGGCCCTGCTGACCGGTCGCAACCACCACAACGCCGGCATGGCCGGCATTACCGAGATCGCTACCGGCCAGCCGGGCTACTGCTCGGTGCTGCCGAATTCGA
This sequence comes from uncultured Lysobacteraceae bacterium, assembly GCA_937897645.1. Taxonomy (GTDB): domain Bacteria; phylum Pseudomonadota; class Gammaproteobacteria; order Xanthomonadales; family Xanthomonadaceae; genus Pseudoxanthomonas_A. Next base: position 38,498 of record CALCNV010000072.1, on the reverse strand, counting down.
TGTCGCCACTGGCCAAAACCCTCAAGCTCAACGGCTACAACACCGCGCAGTTCGGCAAGTGCCATGAAGTACCGGTATGGCAGACCAGCCAAGTCGGCCCGTTCGACCAATGGCCCACCGGCGGTGGCGGATTCGAGTACTTCTACGGCTTCGTGGGCGGGGAAGCGAGCCAGTGGTACCCGGCCCTGTACGAGGGCACCACTCCGACGGAAGCCTCCAAGACGCCCGAAGAGGGCTATCACCTGATGGAAGACATGACCGACAAGGCCATCGGCTGGATCAACCAGCAGAAGGGGCTTGCGCCGGACAAGCCTTTCTTCATGTATTTCGCACCGGGTGCCACCCACGCGCCGCACCACGTGCCCAAGGACTGGGCCGACAAGTACAAGGGCAAGTTCGACGCCGGCTGGGATGCGCTGCGCGAGGAGACCTTTGCCCGCCAGAAGAAGTTGGGCGTGATCCCGGCGGACGCGCAGTTGACCCCACGCCCCGATGACGTGCCGAGCTGGGACAGCATGTCCGAGGAATTCAAGCCGGCGCTGCGCCGGGAGATGGAGGTGTATGCGGGCTTCCTGGAGTTCGCTGACCATCACGTTGGTCGACTCTTCGACAACCTCGAAAAATTAGGCATCGCCGACAACACGCTGATCTACTACATCATCGGCGACAATGGCGCGTCCGCCGAGGGTGGCATCAACGGCTGCTTCAACGAGATGAGCTACTTCAACGGCCTGGAAGCGCTGGAGACGGCCGAGTACCTCACCGAGCGGCTGGACAAGCTGGGCGGAACGGAGTCGTACAACCACTATGCCGTGGGTTGGGCACATGCGATGAACACGCCCTACCAGTGGACCAAGCAGGTTGCCTCGCACTGGGGTGGCACCCGCAACGGCACCGTCGTGCACTGGCCCAAGGGCATCCAGGCCAAGGGCGAGCAGCGCACGCAGTTCTCGCACGTCATCGACGTGGCACCGACGATCCTGGAAGCAGCGGGCATTCCCGAGCCGCTCTCGGTGGACGGCATCCAGCAGGACCCGATCGACGGCGTCAGCATGCTGCACACGTTCAATGATGCGGCGGCCCCGGAACACCACGAAACCCAGTACTTCGAGATCATGGGCAACCGCGCCATCTACCACAAGGGCTGGACTGCGGTGACCAAGCACTACACGCCGTGGATCAATACGCCCCGCGTGGCACTGGATGACGATGTGTGGGAGCTCTACGACACCAACACCGACTGGAGCCAGTCCAAGGACCTGTCGAAGGAAATGCCGGAAAAGCTCCGCGACCTGCAGCGCTTGTTCCTCATCGAAGCGACGCGCTACAAGGTGCTGCCCATCGATGATCGCACGTTCGAAAAAATGAACCCGGATACCGCCGGCCGGCCGGTGCTGATCAAGGGCAAGACCCAGATGCTGGTCGGTGGCATGGGCCATCTGTCGGAGAACTGTGTCCTCAGCATCAAGAACAAGTCGCATACCGTCACCGCCGAGATCACGGTGCCCAAGGGTGGCGCTGAGGGGGTGATCATCGCCCAGGGCGCGGACATTGGCGGCTGGAGCCTGTACGCCCTCAATGGCAAGCTCAAGTACTGCTACAACTGGGGCGGCTACAAGCACTTCATGATCGAAGGGGCGACCACCTTGCCGGAGGGCGACCAGCAGGTGCGCATGGAGTTTGCCTACGCCGGTGGCGGCCTGGGCAAGGGTGGCAAGGTGACGCTGTACGTGAACGGCAAGAAAGATGGCGAAGGTGACGTGGAAGCCACGCTGGCGAATGTCTTCTCTGCCGACGACGGTCTGGATGTCGGCAAGGATGGCGCCTCGGCGGTTTCGCCGGATTACAAGCCCGGCAACAACGCCTTCAATGGCAAGGTGCGGGGCGTGCAGCTCGCACTCGGCGACGACGACGGCAAGCATGTGATCGATCCGGCGGATGCCATACGCATCGCTATGGCACGTCAGTAAGCGTTCGCACCAGTGCCGGCAGCAGTACGCTGCTGCCGGCACTTGATTTCTGATTCGCGCCACTTCCACTAGAAATCACAGAATGTGGCTTTTAGCGTTGATCAATCTATGGCGAGAGGTCTTGCGATTCGCACGGGGTGTTGCAAGGGCAGCAATGTTGCCCGCTACGTGCGCCGGATAGAGTCGGGCTAGAGTTGCGATTCCACCGGCAACACTTTCATCAGCCAGGACATGGCGCGACGGGAGGCCGGCGCTTCCGGTTCCTTGCGGAAGGTCTGCGTGCCATCGGTCCACACCGTGCCGTGTTCGTCCAGGCTGACTTGCCACGCACGCTGCGGCGAGACCTGGCGGTCGAAGATGCGCGTCAGTTGCTCGGCGAGCACCGGGTGCGATACCAGCACGCCCTGCTCGCTGTTGAGCGACGTAGAGCGCGGATCCAGGTTGTAGGAACCCACGAACACCGTATCGGCGTCCACGATCATCGCCTTGGTGTGCAGGCTGGAACCGGAGGATCCACCCAGGCTGAATTTCGATGGTGTATTGCCGCTGGGTTTCAGCTCCCATAGCTGCACGCCACCCTGCAACAGCGCCGGGCGGTATTCCATGTAGCCGCCATGCACGGCGGCCACGTCGTTGGCGGCCAGCGAATTGGTAAGGATGCGTACCCCCCGACCGCTCTTGGCACTCTCGACCAGCAATTCGGTCCCCATCTCGCCGGGGACGAAATACGGCGAGATCAGGCGCAATTCGCGCTGCGTCGCGCGCATGGCCGGCACCATCACCTTCAGGACCTCGGAACGATCCGCCTGGGGCACTGTCGCCTTCATCGGGTCGTCGCTGACGAACGTCCAACGCGTGCTCCAGTACAGTTTGGTGTCGCCGTCCAGCAAATCCTGGACCTGCGCGTCCTCACGCAACACCTGTGCATAGGGGCTGCCGCGCAAGTCGGTCGCGGCCTGCTCCAGCGTGCCGCGAAGCTGCGCCAGCGCCGAATCAGTGGCGGCCGTCGGCGCGAGTTGTGCGATCGGGTAATTGGAAGGCGAGTTCCAGAAACGGTCGAAGTTGTTGCTGACCTGGGTCACCACCGGCCCGGCCATCAACAAGTCCAGGTCGACGAAATTGATACCCGCGTGTGCATCGAAGTATTCATCGCCCAAATTGCGCCCCCCCACCAGCGCGATGCGGTTGTCGGCGATCCAGCTCTTGTTGTGCATGCGGTGGTTGAGGCGCGCGAAGCCCGTGCCGAATTCGCCGGCCTTGCTCAAGGTGCCACTGCGGCTGGCCATCGGGTTGAACAGCCTGACTTCGATGTGGGGATGTGCGTCCAGCGCCGCGAATCCGTTGTTCTTCGCGCGCGCATCCAGGTCGTCCACCAGGATGCGTACGCGTACGCCACGGTCCGCAGCCTTCAAGGCCTGCAGTGCCAGCAGCTTGCCGGTCAGGTCGGCATGCCAGATGTAGGTCTGGATATCCAGGCTTTTGGCGGCGCCCTGTGCGCTGTACGCGCGGGCGGCATAGGCTTCGGTGCCCGTGCTGACAAGGTGGAAACCGGATTGGCCGGGATGGCGTTGTTCGGCCGGGACCACCAGTTCGGCCAGCTTGCCAGTGGTGGCCGGCGGCACCGCGAACTCATCGGCAAGCTGCATGCGTTGCGGCAGCGAGGCGCACCCTGCCAGCAGCAGGACCAGCGAGAGTGCATAAGCGTTGCGCATGGCGTAGTACCTAGCAGAACCAGCGGCCTTGATAGCACGCGACCCATGCGGCGGCAATGCGAACTTCAGCCCATGGCGCGCACGGCGTCCAATACCTGTTGTCCGTAACGCTCCAGCTTGGCGCCGCCAATGCCGCCGACCTTGCTCAATTCGTCCATGCTGCCGGGGCGTTGCTCGGCGATGTTGCGCAACGTGCTGTCGTGGAAGATCACGTAAGCGGGTACGTTCTGTTCGCGCGCCAGCAGCGCGCGCAGGTCACGCAGTGCACCGAACAAAGGCAGGTCACCGGGTTGTACCGGCACGCCCGTGCGCGGACCACGGTCACGGGTGCGTTCGGCCTTCGATGGCAATTCCTTGCGCAGCACGACCTGTCGTTTTCCGGTGAGCACCGTGCGGCTGGCGTCGGTCAGGCGCAGGCCGCCGAAGGCTTCCGCGTCCACCTCCAGCAAACCGGTCGCAACCAGCTGGCGGAACACGCCGCGCCAGGTCTTCGCATCCAGGTCCTTGCCGATGCCGTAGGTGCTGAGGGCGTCGTGGCCGAACTGGCGGACACGTTCGCCTTCACCGCCGCGCAGCACGTCGATCAGGTGCGCGGCACCAAAGCGCTGGCCGGTGCGGTATACGCAACTGAGCGCCTTCTGTGCGGCGAGCGTGGCATCCCAGCTGGCCGCGGGCTGCAAGCAGTTGTCGCAGTTGCCGCAGGCAACTGGATAGATTTCGCCGAAGCCGGCCAGCAATACCTGTCGGCGGCATTGCATCGATTCGCAGTAACCGAGCAACTGGTCCAGCTTGCGGCGTTCCAGTTGCTTGCGTTCTTCGCCGGCCTCCGACTGCTCGATCATCTGCTTCAACAGCACCATGTCGCCCATGCCGTAGCAGAGCCAGGCTTCGGCGGGTTCGCCGTCACGACCGGCACGACCGGTCTCCTGGTAATAGCCTTCCAGCGACTTGGGCAGATCCGTGTGCGCCACGAAACGCACGTCCGGTTTGTCGATGCCCATGCCGAACGCGATGGTCGCCACCATCACCACGCCATCCTCGCGCAGGAAGCGGCGCTGGTTGCTGGCGCGGATTTCCGCGTCCAGTCCCGCGTGATAGGGCAGGGCCTTGAAGCCGTGTTCCACCAGGAAATCCGCGGTTTGCTCCACCTTCTTGCGCGACAGGCAATAGACGATGCCGGCCTCGTCGCGATGTGTGCCCAGGAATTCCAGCAACTGGCGCTTGCCGTTGTCCTTCTGCACCACGTTGTAGCGGATATTCGGTCGATCAAAGGAGCTGACGAAGCGCCGCGCGTCCTCCAGTTGCAGGCGTTCGGCGATCTCGCGCTGCGTTGGCGGATCAGCCGTGGCGGTCAGTGCGATGCGCGGGACTTCGGGCCAGCGTTCGTGCAATACGGTGAGTTCACGGTATTCACGGCGGAAGTCGTGGCCCCATTGCGATACACAATGCGCTTCGTCGATGGCGAACAGGGCAATGGCCGAACGATCCAGCAGCGACAGGAAGCGCTGGGTCAGCAGGCGCTCCGGAGCCACATACAGCAGGTCCAGCTCGCCGGCGAGCATGGCCTGTTCCACGCGCGACGCGGATTCGGCATCCAGCGTGGAGTTGAGAAACTCGGCACGCACTCCGACCTGGCGCAGTGCTTCCACCTGGTCCTGCATCAGCGCGATCAGCGGCGAGACAACCACGCCCACGCCTTCGCGCAGCAGTGCCGGCACCTGGTAACACAGCGATTTGCCGCCGCCGGTAGGCATCAGCACCAGCGCGTCGTTGCCAGCCGCGATGTGTTCGATGATGTCCTGCTGCGGCCCGCGGAATCCGGCATGGCCGAAGACGCGGTGGAGCAGTGCGTGGGGTGATTCCTGCATGTAGTCAGGGTAGCAGGGTGGTCAAGGGGGGGCTGTAGGGGTTTGACTTCTGGCCGGCTAGGGCATTGCCACGTGGACACATGGGAGAAAGTCGACTCTTGAACTTAAACAAGTGATCGAACTCAGTGACTGGACTTGGTGAAATGTCGAAGCGTCTTTGACTTTCTCCTCTCCCCTTGTGGGAGAGGATGCCCGGAGGGCAGGAGAGGGGAGCGCAAGCGAAGCTTGCGTGCTCTTGCTCCTGACTTCGGCGAAATCAAGGCGAGTACACCAATCGTCTCCGGCGCACCCTCTCCCGCCCGTTGGGCACCCTCTCCCATGAAGGGAGAGGGGAAGCTGGGTTTGCGGTAGGCGATTGCCCTTACTGCAACAACGACCGCAACATCCACGCATACTTCTCATGCGTCTGTAGGCGCTGTGTCAGCAGGTCTTCGGTGGGGGCGTCGTCGGCGTCGTCGGCGATGTCCAGCACCTTGCGCGCGGTGCGGCACACGGCTTCGTTGCCGACCACTAGCTGGCGGACCATTTCATGCCAGTCGGCGCTGTTGGTCAGGCCGGGTTCTTCCGCGATCGACGACAGAGCCACGAATTCGCGGTACGAACCCGGCGCGTTGAAGCCCAGTGCGCGGATGCGTTCGGCGATCTCGTCCAGTGCGGTCCATTGTTCGGTGTACTGGGCTTCGAACATGGTGTGCAACGCGTTGAACATCGGACCGGTGACGTTCCAGTGGAAGTTGTGGGTCTTCAGGTACAGGGTGTAGCTGTCGGCGAGGAAGCGCGACAGGCCGTCGGCGATCTTCTTGCGATCGGCCAGGTCAAGCCCGATATCGATACGCGGCGCACTGGGTGCCGCAGCCGCCAGCTTCAGTGCCGCAGGCGTTGCGGTGCTGGTCTTGGCCTTGCTGCCCTTGGTTGCAGTGCCCTTGGTCTTGCTCTTGGCCATCACGGCGCTCCTTTCAGTTGGGATAGGCGACAATGAGGAGACTAACCCATCACGTGTCATTCGAAGCTTCACATTCCTCCCCCGATGCCTGCAAAACAGACAGATTCGCCAGACTTGCCTGCTGCACGCCGTGCCATTGATGGCGCGCTCACGCGTGATCGTGGCCGCTTGCATGGACTTTGGTCACGCTGGCAGTCGCACCCTGCGGATCCTGCATCGCGCACGGCGTTCGAACAGGCCTTGGCCGAGTCCACCGCACGCCGCGCGCGCCGCGCAGACTCCGCACCCCGAGTGACCCTGGACGACACGCTGCCCATCGCACGCGAGGCCGAGCAGGTCGTTGCCCTGATCCGCGCGCATCCGGTGGTGGTGATCGCCGGCGAAACCGGCTCCGGCAAGACCACGCAGCTTCCCAAGCTCTGCCTTGCGGCCGGGCGCGGCGTTGCCGGCATGATTGGCTGCACCCAGCCACGCCGGATCGCCGCACGCGCGGTGGCGCGACGCGTGGCGGAGGAATTGCAAACGTCGGTCGGCGATGCGGTCGGCTTCCAGGTGCGGTTCAACGACCAGGTGGGCGACGACACCCGCATCAAGTTCATGACCGACGGCATCCTGCTGGCGGAAATCGCCTCCGACCGCTGGCTGTCTTCCTACGACACCATCATCGTCGACGAAGCGCACGAGCGCAGCCTCAACATCGACTTCCTGCTCGGCTACCTCAAGCAACTGCTGCGCAAGCGCCGCGACCTGAAGGTCATCGTCACTTCCGCCACCATCGATACCGAACGTTTCTCGCGCCATTTCGACGACGCACCGGTGATCAACGTCGAGGGCCGCACCTATCCGGTCGAGGTACGCTATCGCCCGCTGGAGGGTGAAGGAGAGAACGAAGGCGAGCGCACGGTCAACGACGCCATCGTGGCCGCCGTCGACGAAATCACCCGCCAGGATCCGCGCGGCGACGTGTTGCTCTTCCTGCCCGGCGAGCGCGAGATCCGCGATGCGCACCAAGCACTGGAACGGCGCAAGTACCGCGAAACCGAAGTCACCCCGCTGTATGCGCGCTTGTCGGCGCGCGACCAGGACAAGGTGTTCAGCCCTGGCATAAAACGCCGCCTGGTACTCGCCACCAATGTCGCCGAAACCTCGCTGACCGTGCCGCGCATCAAATATGTCATCGATCCGGGCTATGCACGGGTCAAGCGCTACAGCCCGCGGCAAAAACTCGACCGCCTGCACATCGAGCCCGTGTCGCAGGCCAGCGCCAACCAGCGCAAGGGTCGCTGCGGACGCATCTCCGAAGGCGTGTGCTATCGACTGTATGCGGAAGCGGATTTCCAGTCGCGGCCCGAGTTCACCGATCCCGAGATCCGTCGCTCCAGCCTGTCGGGCGTGATCCTGCGCATGCTGTCGCTGGGATTGGGGCGCATCGAGGATTTCCCGTTCCTGGAACCACCGGATGAGCGCGCCATCGCCGATGGCTGGCAGCAACTGGTGGAACTGGGCGCCGTCGCGACCCCCGACAAGGGTCGCGATCGCACGTTGACCGCCGTCGGCAAACAGATGTCACGACTGCCCGTGGACGTGAAGTTGGCGCGCATGCTCGTTGCCGCGAACGGCAATGGTTCGCTGCGTGACATGACCGTCATCGCGTCCTTCCTCGGCATCCAGGATCCGCGCGAGCGTCCCCCGGAGGCCCGCGAAGCCGCCGACAACGCGCATGGGAAGTTCGCCGACACGCGTTCCGAATTCATCGGCATCCTCAAACTCTGGCAGGCCTACCGCGAGGCGCATGAGGAACTCACCCAGTCGAAGTTGCGCGACTGGTGCGAACGGAATTTCCTGGGCTTCCTGCGCATGCGCGAATGGCGCGAGCTGCATCGGCAGCTGTTGCTGCTGTGCGCTGAATTGGGATGGGAGCTAGGCGAAAATCCCGCGCCAGCAAACCCAGCCGAAGTAACCCCCCCTTTGAAAAAGGGGGGCAGGGGGGATTTGCTCTTGGCCGGGACTAAGTCGCAAGCAAGATCAAGTGCAAATCCCCCGCACGCCGCTGCGCGTCGCGCCGCCCCCTTTTCCAAAGGGGGCAAACAGCCAGGCGATGAAGACGTGGTTGCAGTGGACGGGATGAGCCATGCCGCATATATCTCCTTGCATCGCGCACTGATCGCCGGCCTGCCCACGCAGATCGGGCACAAGACCGAAAAGGGTGATTTCCTCGGCCCGCGCCAGCGTCGTTACCAGTTGTTCCCCGGGTCCAACCTCGCCAAGAAACCGCCGCCGTGGGTACTCAGCGCTACGCTGCTGGATACCGCGCGCGTCTGGGGCTTGACCAATGCGGCGATCGAGCCGGACTGGGTGATCGCGGAACTTCCGCACCTGCTCGCGCACAAGCATTTCGATGCGCACTGGTCGCGGGCGCAAGGCCACGTGCTGGCCTCGGAGCAGATCAGTTTGCTCGGCCTGGTGCTGGCGCCGCGCAAGCCGGTGCACTACGGGCGCATCGCACCGCAAGAAGCCCACGATATTTTCGTGCGCCAGGGGCTGGTGACCGGTGAAATCAACACACGCGCCAGCTTTGTCGCCGACAACATGAAAGTGCTGGCGCAAGCACATGAGGAAGAAGCCAAGCTGCGCCGTGCCGGCATCGTTGCCGATGAGGACTGGCAGGCGCGTTGGTACCTGGACCGCATTCCGTCCGAGTTGCATTCCTCCGCCGGCCTGGATGCGTGGCACAAGTCACTCGCTCCCGAACAACGCCGCGCGCTGCATTGGTCGCTTCAGGATTTGTTGCCAGGAGAGGGCAGCGAAGAAGACCGCTTTCCCAAGTATTTTGCGCTGGGCGACGCACGCCTGCCGTTGCACTACAAGTTCGAGCCGGGCGCGGAAGACGATGGCGTGACCCTGGACGTACCGCTGCATCTGTTGAATGCACTGGATGCGGCACGCCTGTCGTGGCTGGCACCGGGCTTTATCGCTGACAAGGCGGCCGGCTTGATCCGCAGCCTGCCGAAGGCGATGCGGCGCAACTACGTGCCGGCGCCGGATTTCGGTCGCGCATTCGCGGAAGCATGGCCGCAACCCGGTGCGGATGATGTGCGCGGTGAACTGGCGCGCTTCCTGTCGCGTGCGACCGGCGTAAACGTCGCGGCGATTGATTTCGATGAGGCCGCATTGGAGCCGCATTTGCGCATGAACCTGCGGCTGCGTGATGACGCGGGCAAGGTGCTGGCGGAGTCACGCGACCTTGTTGCATTGCGCCAGCGTTTTGGCGCGCCGGCAGGCCATGCGTTCGCGGTACGTGCAGGTCGTGCGCTGGCCGCGACCGGGTTGCGGGAATTTCCATCCGTGCCGATTCCCCTGCAAGTGCCAGGCGAAGCCGGCGTGCCGGCGTGGCCCGCACTGGTGGATGAAGGCGACAGCGTTGCGTTGCGCGTGTTCGCGGATCGTGCGGAAGCCGCGGCCGCGCATCCGACCGGTGTACGTCGATTGCTGGAGATCGCGTTGGGCGACAAGGCCAAGCAGGCACGCAAACAACTGCCGGTATCGCCCAAGACGGGTCTGTTGTACGCGGCCATCGAGTCGCAGGAGCGCCTGCGCGGCGACCTGGTCGATGCAGCGTTGAATGCGTTGCTGGCGGACGGGCTGGGCGAACTCCGTGATCGCCATGCGTTCGAACTTCGCCGCGATGACGCGGCGCGCCGGCTGTTTCCCGAGGCCATGGAGCGCTTGAAGCTTGCGGAAGCCATCCTGTCCGGGGTGGCGGAATTGAAACCGCAACTCGAATCGCCGTTGATGGGCTGGGCCAGTGGCAACCTGGACGACCTGCGCCAGCAGTTGGCGGCGCTGGTGCATGCCGGCTTCCTGCGTGACACGCCAGCCGATGCGCTGGCGCAATTCCCGCGTTATCTCAAGGCGATGCTGCTGCGCGCTGAGCGCGCCAAGCGCGACCCCACCCGCGACCAGGCGCGCATGCTGGAGCTGCGGCCTTTCATCGATGCGCTGGAACAGGCGGGCAAGGCAGGGCAGTTGTCACAGCCACCGTGGCAGGCCTTGCGCTGGGATTTGGAAGAACTGCGCGTGTCACTGTTCGCTCAGGAGCTGGGTGCACGCGCGGGGATTTCGCCGAAGAAGCTAGCCCAGCGGTTGGCCGGGTTGCGTGGTCATTAAACGATACCCGTCGAATTCCACCGAACTGGAAAACTATGGTGCTTTTGCGGGAGTAGCGCTGGACTCGACGTATCGTTTGAAATTCCCGAGTATCGCCTTCCAACCCTCGTGCTGTTGCTCAATGGAATGGGTTTCTTCGGCATCGAATGCGACGGTGACCGTGGTGCCTCCGTCGTGTTCCGTGAACCGGACTTCGGCATGGCGTTCGCCGAAATCGTACTCGAGCAGTTGCGCTTCGACGACCCTGGTGTAAACGCCTTCGAAGTCAAAGCCAACACTGCCGTCCTTCGCCTCCATCCTGGAGCAGAACCGACCACCGGCCTGCAGGTCCACGGAGGCAGAGGTGGTGTGCCAATCATCGGAAGCAGCATTCCAGCAGACAATGTCGCCGGGCGTGGTGTAACAGCGCCAGACGACGGCTGCGGGGGCTTCTATCTCAGTGCTTACGGTGATCTTCATGCGTATTCCACCTGCTTCCCTGGCTACTTGATCCGCTGCACCTTCGCCGCCGTGTTGTAGCCCTTGATGCGCATGTACCAGACGCCGATCACGCCGGGGGTGATCTTGACCTCCGGGTCGGTCTTGCGGACGCCGGTGAGCGAAGCGGCTTCGATCTGTTCCCAGACCTGGCCATTCTTCAGCGTGTAGGTGCGGCCCTTGCCGAAACCGGTGAACTCGCCCGCGATATTGCTGACAATCGGTTCCTTGGAACCAAAATCGAAGAAACCGCGGTTTTCCTCCACGATCGCCTTGCGGCCTTCCTCGCGCGCCTTCTCCACCGCCACCGCCGTTTCGGTGGTGACCTTCTGTTGCAGCCATGCGTTCAGCGCAGCAAGTTCCTTGGCGCTCAACTTGTCCAGGCCCGCGGCCTTGAACTGGTCGGCACTCATCTGCTGCTCGACGTTGGTGGTCATGGGAGCCGACTGCTGCGCCCACGCCAGCGGCGCAAAGGCAAGCAGGAGGACGGCGAAGGGGATGCGAATCGAGGTCATGGGCGAGGTCATGGGCGAGGTCATGGGTTTTACTCCGGGCGCGAGGCCGCTAGTGTAGACACATCTTCCGTAAAGCGACTCCCCCGACCCCCGTGGCCATCGCCCCGTTGCAAACCTGGCTGCAATCCCGTTCAGCCGATGCGCTGGCCAGCGCCACGCGCGTCGCGCTTGAACAGGCCGCGGAACTGCCCGACGCCAGCGCCGGCATGCCCGACGCCTGGCCCGTGCTCATCGACACGCTGGATGCATTGGCCGGACTTTCGGCTGAAAGCGATGTCATGGCCGCCGCGCTGCTGTTCGGCATCCCCGGATTGCAGGCCGGACTCGGCAAATTCCTTGAAAAGCAGCCGGGCATCGCCGGCTTGCTGGATGGCCAGAACGCCGCGGCCCAAGTCTGGGCCCTGCACGCCGAGCGCAGCATCGACGGAAACAACGAGGGACTGCGCCGGCTGCTGCTTGCGATCGTCAACGACCTGCGCGTGGTGCCGATCCTGCTCGCACGCCAACTCGCGCGCATGCGCGTGGCCAGCAAGCTACCGGTGGCGGAGCGCCGCCTGCTCGCGCAGCTGACGCGCGACATCCACGCGCCGCTGGCCAACCGCTTGGGCATCTGGCAACTGAAGTGGGAGCTGGAAGACCTGGCGTTCCGCTTCCTCGAGCCGGACACCTACCGCCAGGTCGCCCAGCAACTCGACGAAAAGCGCACCGGGCGCGAGCGCTATATCGACGGCGTCAAGACCACGTTGCGTGATGCGCTGGCCGAGCACGGCATCCATGCGGATATCAGCGGTCGCCCGAAACATATCTACAGCATCTGGCGGAAGATGCAGAAGAAGCAGGTGGCGATGGAGGAACTCTACGACCTGCGCGCGGTGCGCGTGGCCGTGGACGACGTCGGCGCCTGCTACGCGGCGCTCGGCGTCGTACACGCACTCTGGCTGCCAGTGCCCAGCGAATTCGACGACTACATCGCGCGGCCCAAGCCCAACGACTACCGTTCGCTGCATACCGCGGTGATCGGGCCGGAGGGGCGCACGCTGGAAGTGCAGATCCGCACCCACGACATGCATGCGCAGGCCGAACTCGGCGTGGCCGCGCACTGGCGCTACAAGGAAGGCAAGGGTGGCGAGGGTAAGGGCGCCAGCAAGGCCTTCGACCGCAAGATCGCGTGGATGCGGCAATTGCTGGACCACAACGCGGAAGGCGGGCGCGAGGAGGGCGAAGGACTGGCCGGTGAACTGGATGCGCAGCTCGCCGAAGAGCGCATCTACACCCTGACGCCGAAAGGCGAAGTCATCGACCTGCCGCGTGGCGGCACCGTGCTCGACTTCGCCTACCACGTGCACACCATGGTCGGGCATCGCACGCGCGGCGCCAAAGTCAACGGGCGCATCGTGCCGTTGAACCATGCGTTGCGCAGTGGCGACCGCGTCGAGATCATGACCGCCAAGACCGGCGAACCACGCCGCGACTGGCTGCTGCCGTCGAACGCGTTCCTGGCCAGTGGCCGCTCGCGCGACAAGGTGCGCGCGTGGTTCCACAAACTGGATCGCGCACGCAACGTGCAGGCCGGTCGTGAAGTGCTGGAACGCGAGCTCAAGCGCCTGGGCCTGCACCATGCCGACCTGGCGCCGATGGCGCGCAAGTTCCACGCCGAGAGCATTGATGACCTCTACATCCAGGTCGCTTTGGGTGATGTAGGGCCTAACCAGATTGGCCGCGCATTGCATGAGGAACTGCGCGCCGCCTCGGAACCTGCACCTGCGTCCATCACGCTGCGCGCACCGCGACGTCCGCCGGCGACGCCCAAATCGAAATTCACCGTGCAGGGCGTCGGCAACCTGCTGGTGCAGATCGCACGTTGCTGCCAACCGGTGCCAGGCGAACCGATTTCCGGTTACCTCACACGCGGTCGCGGCGTCAGCGTGCATCGCGCCGACTGCGCCGCATTGCTGCGCCTGGCAGCCGGCAATCCGCAGCGCGTATTGCCGGTGGAGTGGGGCGTAGCCGGTGGTGGCTACGAAGTGGACGTACAGATCAAGGCGCTGGACCGCAAGGGGTTGTTGAAGGACATCACCACGCTGATCGCGCAGGAAGACGCCAACGTCACCGACATCCAGAGTGACAACGCGCGCGCGACCGGTCGCGCACTCCTGCGCCTGCGTCTGCGGGTGGCCGACTACGGGCAGCTATCGACCCTGCTCGGCAAGCTCGATGCATTGCCCGGGGTCGAGGAAGCGCGACGTTCAGGCTGAGCCGGTATTCTGTCGCGGTGAGTCCAAACCCTCCCAACGATCCTCGCGACAGTGCGCGCACCCGTCCGGATGGCCGGATCGAACCGGTAGTGGACTGGCTGCAGGGTGTCGAATTCGACCAGCGGCCTGCCCCGAAACGCACGCCGACGCCGGCCTGGCGCAACCGCCGGCACTGGCGATGGGTTGCTGCCATCGTGGTGATCCTTGCCGTGCTGGTGGTGCTGTTCCGCCAACCACTGGCCACGCTGGTCTGGCCCGACATGCGCGTGCAACGCTTGCTGGATGACGCGGATGTTGCCTTGCAGAAGGGACATCTGACCGCCGCGGATGGCAGCGGCGCCCGCCAGCGTTTCGAAGCTGCGCAGGCGCTGGACAACGATCGCAACGAGGCGCGCGCAGGGCTGGTGCGCGTGGCCGACGCCGCGCTCGCGCAGGCGCGCCGGCACGTGCAGGAAAAACGTTTCGAGGACGCACGGGCATCATTGGCGCTCGCAAGCGAATTGCAGGCGCCGCGCGGGCAGGTGGAGGCCGTTGCAAGCGTGCTGCGTGAACGCGAATCCGCGCATGCCGGCGTCGATGGCTTGTTGATCGAGGCCAGTGCCGCGCAGGCGCAAGGGAATTACGACATCGCATTGCCGCTGTACCAGCGCGTGCTGGCGCTGCAGCCTACCCATACCGTGGCGCTCGAGCAGCGCGAGGATGCCTTGTCCGACGTGCTGCAGCGGGCGAAGCGCTCGCTGGCGAAGGGTGATCTGGTGGCGGGTGCCCGCATGATCGCGCAGGTGCGCAACTACGATGCCGGGCACGTGGAACTGCCGGATGGCGAGGCGTCGCTGGCTCGCACGCTGGAACAACGTCGCCAGCGTGCGGATGCCGACCTGCGTCGCAAGCGTCCCGAGCAGGCGCTGACGGGTTATCGCGCCGTCCTGGAGGCGTCACCCGATGATGCCGCGGCGAAGCAGGGCATGGAACGCGTAGCCACCGCATTCGCGCAGCGCGCCATGCGCGAAGCTGCCGATTTCGATTTCTCCAGCGCCGACGAGTCGCTGCGACGGGCGCGTGAACTTGCCCCGAGCGCATCGGCGGTCAAGGACGCGACCCAATCAATCACGCGTGCCCGTCAATCACAGTCGAGGTTGGCATCCGCGCTGCCTCCAAAGGAGCGCTCTCGTCGCGTGCAGGCGCTTTTGGCGGCTACGGCCGCTGCGGAAGCGCGCGGCGACTGGCTCACGCCGCCCGGTGAAAGTGCATTCGATACCTTGCGCGCCGCGCAGGCGCTTGCGCCAGACGATAAGGAAGTAAAGCGCGCGACAACCCGTTTCGTTCCCGCGACGCAGTCCTGCTTCGAGGACGAGCTGCGCGGCAATCGCCTGCGCCGCGCACAAAACTGCTATGACGCGTGGCAGACCATCGCGCCGCGTGATCCTGGATTGGGAAAGGCGCGCCGACAACTCGCGTCGAAGTGGATCGCCGTGGGTGACGAGCGGCTTGGGAGTGGCGACGTGGAGTTCGCCGCGCGCGCATTGCAGGAAGCGCGAGCGCTGGATGCGGCTACGCCGGGCCTGGTGGAATTCGCCCAGCGCGTCGCCACCGCGCGCGGTGGCACGAATTAGTTCGAAGCTCCCCGCGTTTCGTCGAAGAACACCCGGCGTACCACGTCGCGCGCCGCTTGCATCGAGAAATGGCGGGTGACGTTGTCCAGTCCATTGCGCGCGAGCTGGTTCCACAGCGCTTCGTCCCGGTACAGCCTCACCACGGCATCGGCGAACGCCTGTGCGCCGTCGGCAATCAGTACGTCGAAACCATCGTGCAGGTGCATGCCCTCGACGGCCGTGGGCGTCGCCACCACGGGCTGGCCATGGGCCATGCTCAGGTTGATCTTGCCTTTCACGCCAGCGCCAAAGCGCAGCGGCGCCAGCGACAGGCGCATGCCCTGCATGTAAGGGTCCAGGTCAGGTACATGGCCATGGATGCGCACGCCTTCGTGTTGTGCCAACTGCTGAATCGCGGCAGTCGGTTCGGCGCCAATGCAGTGGAAGGTGATGCCGGGGAGTTGCGTGCGCACCAAGGGGAATACCTGCTCCACGAACCACTGCACCGCATCCACGTTGGGCGTGTGCCGGAAGCCGCCTACGAAAACCAGGTCCTCGCGCTGCGCGAAGGCAAGTCCCGGGCCTGCGACGTCATGCAGGTTGGACAGCACCAGCACGCATGCGTCCGGCGCGTCGCTGGCAAGCAGGTCGCGTTCCGCCTGGCTGACCACCAGTGCCACGTCGCAGGCATTGATCACGCCGAGTTCGGCATGGCGCGTACGCGCCGCGGATTTTTTCAGCGCATCGTCATTCGCCAGCGCCGCCGCGCGTGACTCTCGCAAGTAGTGAAGGTCGATGGTATCCAGCACCAGCGTGGCGCGCGGAGCACACTGGCGTGCAAGCGGGATGATCTTGCTGGCGACGTGGTGCCTGCTTGCCATGATCGCCGAAAAGCGCGGGCCATGTTCGGCCAGCCATGCGGGAATGCGTCCGCTGAATGGCGCCTGCCACACCTCGATTCCCAGCGCCTGCAGGTTCGCCAGGGCGTGGCCGTGCTGCGCCTGTTCGGTGGCCAAGAAAACCACGTGTGCACCTTCGGCACGCAACAGCTTCATCAGGTTGACCAGGCGCAGGGAGGCCGAATCACGGTCGGGCTGCGGCAGGGTTTCGTCGACGATCAACAGCTGTCGTTGCCCGGCATGCAGGATTGCCGGTGTAGGCGTGATGCCAGCCACGGGCTGCATGGCCAGTGCATCGCGCCATTTGTCCGCAAAAATTCCCTGGTTGCGGACCTGGTAGGCCTTGGGTCCGCTGCCGAGGTCGGTGCCGCCGGTAATGCCTTCGAGGTGCACCACGCGTGATGCCGGCTGGTACAGCACCCGCTTGCCGCGTGCGCGCACTTCGAAGGCGAGATCGGTGTCTTCGTAGTACGCCGGGGCGTAGCGCGTGTCGAAACCACCAATCGATTCGAACAATCCACGCGGGATCGCCAGCGCCGCACCGGAGCAATAATCCGCGTCGCGCAGGCTGGCATAGCGCGGGTCCTGCGGCGATTCGAAGCGACCGTAATTCCACGCACTGCCATCGGCGAACACCACGCCACCGGCTTCCTGCAACCGGCCATCGGGATACAGCAGTTGCGCGCCGACCAGTCCCGCCTGCGGCTGCGCATCGAACGTGGCCAGTAGCGCGTCCAGCCAGCCGGGCTGTGGCACGGTGTCGTTGTTGAGAAACACCAGGACGCCGCCGCGCGCGCGCGCCGCGCCGTCGTTGCATGCAGCGATGAAACCACCGTTCTGGCTGCGACGATGGAACTGCAGTCCTTCCACTTCTGCCATCCATTCCGCAGTCTGGTCGCTGGAGCCGTCATCGATCACCAGGATCTCGCATGCGGCCAGCGGCGGATGTTCGGCCAGCGCGCGCAGGCAGGCCAGTGTGTGCCTGGCCTGGTTGTAGACCGGGATGATGAGGCTGGCCCGTGGCGTGGCGCTTGCGGGCACGCGGAAGGGTGCGAACGCAGCGTCGATGGGCGCGTAGAGGTCGGCTCGCAATGTCGGCGGCACGGGCTGGAATTGCCGCTGCACCCGTTGCCAGGTCGCGGCCCAGCCACGAGCCCGCAGGCTGGCCATGCCGCGGCGGAACAGGCCCAGCGCGCGTTGCCATTGGAAGCGCACATCGGCCAGCGAAATCGACATTCCGTTACAACTCCAGCTGAGCGAGGGAGATACGGGGCGGCCGTTGCGTGGCGCGCTGCGCTAGACTCCCCGGAATTCCCATTGTCTCATCCCCGTGCCGCGCTACGACTACGACGACCAGGACGACTACGACGACGATCACGACGGCCCCTCGCCCTGGCGGCAGCGGCTGGTCACCTGGTCCTTTGCGGCATTGGCCCTGGGGCTGGGCTTCCTGATCCCCTACGTGCTGTACCTGAACCACCAGGTCAGCGCGCGCTTCGGCGCATTGCAGTGGCAACTCCCCACCCGTGTCTATGCCCGTCCGCTGCAGTTGGCGCCGGGACTGGCGATGGACGCGCAGACCCTGAAGACCGAACTGGATGCGGCGTCGTATCGCGATGACGGCACCGGCACGATGCCGGGTACCTATGCGCGCAACGGTGGCCGCTTCACCATCTCCAACCGCGGCTTCGTCGACGTGGACGGCCAGGTCGCGCCGCGCAAATTGCAGGTCTCGTTGTCCGATGGCCGCGTGGCCGCGGTGCGCGACACGACCCGCAAGCAGAACCTGAAATCCGCGCGCCTTGATCCTGCGCGCATCGCGACGTTGTACGGCCAGAAGCAGGAAGAACGCCGCCTGGTGCAGCTGGAGGAAGTCCCCGAGCTGCTGGTCACCGGCTTGCAGGCAGTGGAAGACCGCGACTTCAGTCGCCACCACGGCATCGACCTCAGCGGCATCGCACGCGCAGTGTGGGTAACGGCGAGCTCCGGTGGCGAGAACAAGCAGGGTGCCAGCACCCTGACCCAGCAGTTGGCCCGCAGCGGCCTGCTGGGTATCGGCAAGGAAGTCACGGTCACCCGCAAGTTCAACGAGATCCTGTACGCCCTGATCCTGGAAGCGCGCTACGACAAGCGCACCCTCCTCGAGGCCTATTTGAACCAGGTCTACATGGGCCAGCGCGGCAGCCAGGCCATCCACGGCGTCGCCGCGGCCTCTGAATTCTGGTTCGGGCGCGAACTCGATGCGCTGACCACCGAACAGATCGCGCTGTTGATCGGCATGGTCAAGGGTCCGTCCTATTACGATCCGCGCCGCAATCCGGAGCGCGCACTGGATCGCCGCAACCTCGCGCTGGACAAGCTGCATGAAACCGGCCTGATCGACGCCGCCGAACTCAAGCGCGCGCAAGCCGCGCCGTTGGGCATCACCAAGACGCCGGGCATGGCCGCTGCCAATCGGTTTCCCGCCTACGTCGACCTCGTTCGCCGCCAGCTGGCGCGTGACTATCCGGAAAGCGCCCTGCAAGGCGCCGGCCTCAGCGTGCTCACCGGCATGTCGCCTTCCGCGCAGGCGTACGCCGAAGGTGCGGTGACGCGCACGCTGAAGTCGGTGGAAAACAAGAAGCGCCCGCCGCTGCAGGCCGGGCTGGTGCTGACCGACGTGCATGACGGCGACGTGCTGGCCGTGGTCGGCGGCCGCAACATGTCGCAGCCCGGCTTCAACCGCGCGGTGGAAGCGCAACGCCCGGTCGGTTCGCTGCTTAAGCCCTTCGTGTACCTGCTGGCGCTGGCACAGCCGGACAACTACTCGCTGGCCACGTTCGTCGACGATTCCCCGGTCACCGTGCAACTGGGCAAGGGCAAGCGCTGGACGCCGGGCAATTCCGACAACCGCAGCCATGGTTCGGTGCGGCTGGTGGATGCGCTGGCGCACTCCTACAACCAGGCCACGGTGCGCGTGGGCATGAAGACCAATCCGGAGCGCCTCTCCGAATTGATCCGCGTGCTGGCCGGCATCAAGTCCGAACCGAATCCCGCATTGATCCTGGGCGCGACCGACCAGAGTCCGTATGCGATGGCGCAGCTGTACCAGTTCCTTGCGTCGGGTGGTGAAATCCAGCCGCTGCACGCGGTGCGCGGCGTGCTCGACCCCAAGGGCAAGCTGCTCAAGCGCTACGACAAGACGCCGGCACCGGCGCAGGAGGGCGATTCCATCGCCGCCAACCTGATCAGCACGGCCTTGCAGCAGGTGGTGAGCAACGGCACTGGCCGGCAACTGCTGGGCGATGGCCTGGGCCGCCTGCAATCGGCCGGCAAGACCGGTACCAGCAACGACGGTCGTGACAGCTGGTACGCCGGCTACACCGGCGACCACCTGGCCGTGGTGTGGATGGGCAACGACCAGAACGAGCAGACCGGCCTGTACGGCGCGACCGGTGCCATGCGCGTGTGGTCGGGCATTTTCTCGCGCCTGCCGAGCGCGCCACTCAAAGTTTCAGGCAAAGGCCTGGATTGGCAGTGGATCGCGGGCAGCAACAGCACTGATCCGGGCTGCCCGGGTGCGCGGCAGCTGCCGTTCGTGGCCGGATTTGCGCCGGAGTACACCCCATGCGTGGTGCAGGCGGCGCCGGATGAAGCGGCTACCGAAGAAGAGGGCGGCGGCTGGCGCAGCTGGTTTGGCCTCGACGGCAAGAAAGAGGAAGAGGCGCCCGCTCCGCCAGAGCCCGCACCGGCCACGCAACCTTGATGGTGATGCGGTTGTTGGATCGCCTCGCCTTGATCGCGGTGCTGTCTTCGCTGGCTGCCTGCGCCAGCACGCCGGTCGAACCCCCCGCGCCTGCCGTGCCGCACGTGGCTCCAGAGCAACGACTCGCCGCGGTCATCGCCGCGGCAGGCGTGGATGATCGCGAACTCGCGGTGCAGCCTTTGCGCGATCCGGAAGTGGAAGACCTGCGCATCACCGCCACGCGCGCCGTGACTGCACGGGATTACGCATCCGCCGCCGATGCCTTGAACCAGGCGCTGCTGATCGTCGCCGACGATCCCGCGGTCCTGCAGGAACGCGCCGAAGTGGCGTTGCTGCAGTCGGACTTCGCGCGTGCCGAAACCCTGTCGCAGCGCGCGCTTGACTTGGGTTCAAAGGTTGGCCCGTTGTGTCGCCGCCATTGGGCCACGGTGGAGCAGGCGCGTCTGGCGTTGGGGCAGCTGGAAACTGCAGCGGCCGCGCATGCGCAGATCGAAACCTGCACGGTGGCAGGCCTGTTGCGGATGTAGCGGTGCCCGGCCTTGGGTCATAGCCGGTAAACTTCTCGATATCCCGCCGCAGCATGTAGGTCCGAGCTTGCTCGGATGCTCTTGGCGCGATGGAAAGAGCCTCCGAGCAAGCTCGGATCTACAAAAGCATTTTCACGGCTTCACGTGAGGCCGTTTCCCCCACCCCAGCCCTCCCCCGTAAACAGGGGAGGGGATTTTCATATCCCAGGATTATTCGCTGTCCCATGTCCCGACTCGCTGATGCCACCCACGAAGCGCTGAGCGAGGGCGGGGCACTTGCCGCGCAAATCGACGGCTTCGTGACGCGCGAGGCGCAGCAGCGCTTGTCGGCCGCGATTGCCGAAGCGTTCGAGAGTCGCGAAGTGCTGCTGGCCGAAGCCGGCACCGGCACCGGCAAGACCTTCGCCTACCTGGTGCCCGCGCTGTTGTCCGGGTTGAAGACCATCATCTCCACCGGCACGCGTGCGTTGCAGGACCAGCTGTACCACCGCGACCTGCCACGTGTCCGCAATGCACTGGGAACCGGCCTGAAATCCGCCTTGCTGAAAGGCCGTGCCAACTACCTGTGCAAGTACCGGCTGGAGCAGGCCAAGGGCGAACCACGCTTCACCACGCGCGAACAGATTTCCCAGTTCCAACGCATCGTGTCCTGGGGCGGACGCACCCAGTTCGGCGACATGGCCGAACTGGAAGCGCTAGCGGACGACTCACCGCTGTTGCCCATGGTCACCTCCACCAACGACAACTGCCTGGGCACCGACTGCCCCTTCTGGGGCGACTGTTTCGTGGTGCAGGCGCGGCAGCGCGCGCAATCGGCCGACATCGTGGTGGTCAACCATCACCTGCTGCTGGCCGACCTGGCACTGAAACAGGAGGGCTTCGGTGAAATCCTCCCCGGGGCGCAAGCCTTCGTCATCGACGAGGCGCACCAGTTGCCGGAACTGGCGGCGAATTTCTTTGGCGAAAGTTTCGGCATGCGTCCGTTGCAGGAGTTGGCGCGCGACTGCCTGGCCGAATGCAAGGACGTGCCCGGCGCATTGGCGGCGCTGCAGGTGCCGGTGCGCGCGCTGGAACAATCCTTGCGTGAACTGCGTGCCGGCATGGAAGGCCTGCCCACGCGCGGTACGCGCCAGCGCGCACTCGCCAAGCCGGAAGTGCGCGAGGCTTTCGATGCCCTCACGTCCTCGATACAACACCTGATCGAAGCCGTGGTGGCGGTGGCCGAGGCTTCGTTGGGACTGGATGCCTGTGCGGTCCGTGCCAAGGATTCGGCGACTCGCCTCGCGCGTTGGCTGGGTGATGAAAACAATCCAGACGAAAATCGTCTGGTCGATGTCGACAGCGAAGCACCGCTTTCATCCAACGACGTGCTCTGGTACGAATTGACCCAGCGCGGCTTCCGTTGTCAGCGCACACCACTGGATGTGTCCGGCCCGTTGCGCGAACACCGCGAAAAATCGCATGCGGCCTGGGTGTTCACGTCGGCCACGCTGGCCGTGGGTGGAAGTTTCGACCACGTAGCCTTGCGTCTTGGCTTGCAAGATCCCACGACCTTGTTGCAGCCCAGTCCCTTCAACTGGCCGAAGCAGGCCATGTGCTACCTGCCGCAGAACCTGCCGGAGCCCAATATGCGCGGTTTTGGAACGGCGATGATCGCGGCGTTGTATCCCGTGCTTCAGGCTTCCAAGGGGCGCGCCTTCGTGTTGTTCGCCTCCCATCGCGCACTGCGTGAGGCGGCGGAGACGCTGCGTGACGCGCCGTGGCCGCTGTTCGTGCAGGGCGAAGCGCCACGCGCCACCTTGCTGCAGAAATTCCGCGAGTCCGGCAATGGGGTGTTGCTGGGCGCCGCCAGTTTCCGCGAAGGCGTGGACGTGGTCGGCGATGCGTTGTCCGTCGTGGTCATCGACAAGCTGCCGTTTGCCGCGCCCGACGATCCGGTATTCGAGGCGCGGCTGGAAGCGATCCGGCGCGATGGCGGCAATCCGTTCCGCGACGAGCAGTTGCCGCAGGCGGTGATCGCGCTGAAGCAGGGCGTGGGCCGTTTGATCCGCAGCGAGACCGACCGTGGCGTGCTGGTATTGTGCGATCCGCGCTTGACCGGCAAGCCCTACGGCAAGATATTCCTCGATTCATTGCCTCCTTTCGCCCGCACGCGCGAATTGGCGGACGTGGAACGCTTCTTCGGCATTGAGCCGTCGCCTACCGCCACCGCGCCGGACACAGAACAGGACTGGTATGAAGCTGCTCGCTTTTGAAACCGCCACCGAGGCCTGCTCCGTCGCCCTGTACCTGGATGGCGAGATCATCGAGCGCCACGAAGTCGCGCCGCGGTTGCATGCGGAATATGCGCTGCCGTGGGCCGAGGCACTACTGGCCGAAGCCGGCATCAAGCGCTCACAACTCGACCTCATTGCCATCAGCCGTGGCCCAGGTGCATTCACCGGCGTGCGTTTGGCCATCGCCATCGCGCAAGGGATTGCATTGGCGCTGGACAAGCCGGTGGTCGCAGTTTCCACCTTGCAGGTGATCGCAGCGCAATCGACGGAGAACCGCATCCTCTCCGCCATCGATGCGCGCATGGGTGAAGTCTATGTCGGCGCGTTCGAGCGCCATGGCGATGAACTGGTTGCGGTCTCCACTGAAATCGTCTGCGCGCCACAAGCGGTCACCCTGCCGGATGATGCGGGCGGTTGGCATGCCGTGGGCACGGGCTTTGGTGCAGTTGAGGGTGCACTGGCATCGCACCTGGGCAACCAGCTCGCGAGCATCGATGCCAGCGTGCTGCCGCATGCCGCCGACGTGGCACGCCTGGCTGTGGCCGCGTACGCGCGTGGCGAGGCCGTTGCGCCCGAGCGCATCGAGCCCGCCTACCTGCGCAACAACGTCGCGCTTACGCTGGAAGAACAGCGCGCCCTGCGCGCCTCGCGTTGACACGGGCCGCCGCTCTAGTCGGGCCAAGCGGCTCCCATCTGGACTGATTCAAGAACGCCGTTTATCGGCGGCGGAAAACTGCGGTTGACATACTGTGCATCGCACAGTACTGTGCGCGACATGGCTGATATGGACGCATTCGGAAAACTCGAGCTGGAGCTGCGGCGCGGTGCCGTGGTCCTGGCCACGCTCTCGCAATTGCGCACCCCGCGCTACGGCTACGAGCTGCGGCAGGCGCTTGCGGACAAGGGGATGCCGATCGAAGAGGGCACGCTCTACCCCTTGCTGCGCCGCCTCGAAGCGCAGGGCGTGCTGAAAAGCGAATGGAAGATCAAGGAAGGCCCGCCACGGCGCTACTACGCGCTGAATGCCGAGGGCAAGACGCTGCTGAAAAAACTCACCGAGTCATGGCGGGGCATCAACGGCGCCATGGACATACTGCTGATAGAGGAATGACGATGAACGCGAATGACGTAATCGAGTCCTACGTGACCGAGGTGGCCCTGCAACTGCCGCGCAAGCAACGCAACGACGTGGCGTTCGAGCTGCGCGCGCTGATCAACGAAGAATTGCAAGGCAAGGCCGAGGAAAGTGGACGCAGCGTGGATGCGGCGATGGCGATCGGGTTCCTGCAGGCCTTTGGCCGGCCTGAAGAAGTGGCCGCGCGCTATCGTCCCACGCTGACCATCATCGATCCTGCCGACGGGCACCGCTTCCTGCGGCTCACCGTCATCGGCATGGCGATCATCTGGATTGCCGGATTGCTGGAGCGGCTCTCGCAACCGTTTGGCTCGGTCGCCGAAGTCCTGACCATGATCGGGCAATGGTTGTTCAGTTCGCTGGTGGGTTCGCTGTGGTGGCCGGGCGTGCTGGTCGCCTACTTCGGCATGGCAGCGCTGGCTCGCCGGCGTTCGTCGCCCCAGGCGTCGAATTGGAAACCGCGTGCCGGCGATCGCATCCAGGGCGGTCGCGCCAGCCTTGTGTTGGGCATCGTCGGCATCCTGTGCGGCGTATTCCTGCTGATGGACCCGCACTGGATACTGGACTTCTTCTGGGGCGGCCACGCGGCGCCCGCCGCATACGAAGCGCTTACCTACACGGATTCTTTCCTGCATCGCCAGGCGCCCTGGTTGCTTGGGCTCATCCTGGTCAATATCCCCCTCTTCATGGTGGTGATGGTGCAGGGTCGCTGGTCGCCCGCCATGCGTCGCGTCGGTATATGGCTGAGCCTGGCCATGTGCGTGGTGATGATGTGGACTGTGCTGGACGGCCCGATATTCATGTCGCCCGACAGCGACCGCGCGGCAAAGTTCGTCATGGTTTTGATCGTCGCTTGCACGCTGATCGCCCTGGCCATCCAGTTGTACCGTCGCATCAGGCCGGCGCCGAGCGGACAGATAGCAACGCGTTGACGGGTGCGCAGGCTGACGCTGTGAAGTGGAGGCCTGCATTTTCCCCGGGTGCGCCCGGAGGACGGTGAGGGTTCTACTTGCAGGCCAGTCGTGCAAGACTCCAGCAAGAAAGCACGCCGAGGGCACGAGATGGCAAGCAAGCGTCCGACCACGATCGCCGCCTATATCCAGGCCGCTCCGCCCGAGGGCCAGCCGCACCTGCGGCGGCTGTACGCGCTGCTCAAAAGCGTCGCGCCCGAGGCCGAGGAAGCGATCAAGTGGGGAAACCCGTTCTTCGTGGAGCCGCGCTTCGTGTTCGCCTTCTCCGCGCACAAGGCGCACGTCAGCTTCGCGCCGATGCAGGCGGCGATGGAGAAGTTCCGCAAGGAACTGGAAAACCACGACACGACCGCGAACATGCTCAAGGTACGCTATGACGCCGAGTTCCCCGAAGACCTGATCCGCAGGATGGCCGAGCACTGCGTCAAGGCTGTGTGCGAGCGCGAAAGTGACAGCTTCTGGTAAATCGACAAGGCCGCGGTTCAACTGCCGCCGCCACAGGGCCATCAACTCGATGGGTGTGCTGGGCTTGCGCCGGTCAGCGTGGTGGGCGCGGCTTCCTGGGCGCACGCGGTCGCATGCGCGCAGGCTGAACCGTGTCCTGGGCTGCAAGCACGCCGTGGTCGCCCAGTTGTTGCAGCCATGACAGGGCATCCGAATACGCAAGGAAATGCTCCAGGTAACCGGGTGACGTCGCGCGCATCAGGGTGAGCGAGCGGTGCACCAGGTGGCTGGAATTGAGCGGGCCGGTGTTCTCGGGTGACGGCTGCAGCGAGCGTCGTACCTGGCTGCGGGTATGCACGCGGGACCAGAGCTTGCGCAAGTCTTGCAGCACGACCATTTCCGGAAGTGCCTGGTGCGACGCGGTGTCGGTACTCGTGCTTGTACGCATGTTGCGTGCGCTGGCGCGCAGGTCGAGTTCCTGGCTCAGTGTGGCAAGTGCGGTCAGCGATACCACGCTGTGGCTGTTTGCAGTGCACGGAGTAGTCCGCTCGAGTTCCGCTGCATAGTCAGCGATGCGTGTCGACAGTTTTTCCTGCAACGCCTGCCGTGCATCGCCGTCATACGCGGCGACGCGTCGTTGCAGCGCCAACATGTAATGGAAGGCGAGGGGATTGAGGCGGTCCGCCCCCTGTTCGCGCCAGGCGTCCAGGATTGCGAAGTCGGGCGTCGGCTTACTTGGCATCGGCTTGCGTAGTCTGTTTCAGGCGTGGCACCGGGGCCATTTCAACGCGGCGGTTGCTGGCACGTCCGGCTTCGCTGCCATTGGAACCTACCGGCAGTTCAGCACCGAATGCAGCGGCGAAGATGGAAGTGGCGGGTACGCCTTCGGCAATCAGGGCGCGTGTAACGGTGAGGGCGCGTTGTGCGGAGAGCTCCCAGTTGTCGGCGTATTTTTCATTGCTGCCACTGACCTGCCGGTTGTCGGTGAAGCCGCTGACCATCAGTGCTTCATCGCGGGCGTGCAGGTACTCGGCCAACGGTCCCGCCAGGCTCTTCAATACCTCGCGTCCTTCCGGCTGCAACTGGTCGGAGTTCAATGCAAACAGCACGTTACCGCGAATGCCGATGCGGCCATCCACCAGGGTGATGCGGCCTGCGGCCAGCGGCCCGGCCAAGGCCTGCTCCAAAGTCTCGCGCCGCTGGGTTTCGATCTTGCGCTGGGCGATTTCTTCCTGCAGCTTCATCTCGAGTTGCAGCTGCACCGCAATCACGCCTACCAGGATCAGCACGAAGGCACCCAGCAGCACTGACATCAGGTCGCCGAACGCGGCCCAGACGGGGGCCGTGCTGTCTCCTTCGCCATCGACTTCCGCGTTGAAGTCGACACTCATGCCGCTTCGGCTCCCGCCAGTGCGCGTTGCGTGGAAAGCTGCTGCATGTCTTCGATGATCTGCTTCTGCGCCAGCATGCTCAGGTCGATGACTTCGCGGGCCTGGGCCACGTAATAGGCCAGTTGCTCGTCACTGCGTGCCAGCGATTTTTCCAGCGCGTCTTCGATGCCCTGCAGGCGGGTCGCCAGTTTGTCGTTGGAATCGCCGAACACGTGCACGGCGGAACTGAAGGCTTCACCCAGGCTGGCCACTTCCACCGCGCCCACGCTGACCTGGTCGGCGACGGCGCCCAGCTTGCCGGTTTCGGATTCGATATGGTCGGTGAAGCGCGTGCCCACCCGATCCAGCAGGTCGGCCGAAGTGGCGACCAGTGCATCGATGGCGCTGCGCTGTTCGGTGGAGGCATGGTTGACCGCCGAGAGCAGCGTTTCCAGCGTGCCCATCAACTGGGTGCGCTCTTCCAGCAGCGCAGTGTCGCGCAGCATGCTGTCGGAAAGTTTCTGGCGCAGTTCGGCGATGACTTCGGCGGCGGCCTTAGGTGCTTCCGATGCGGTGTGCATGAGGCGGGAAATCTCGGCGATGGTGTCGTTGGCATGCGCCTGCGCACCAGTGGTGATCTCGCTAGCGGTGCGTGCCAGGGTGTCGCAGATTTCCTGCTGCTGGCGGGTCGCGTCCGCACCGGCCTGCGCCCAGTCTTCGCGTAGCGCGCTGCCCATGGCGGTGAGCGAAAGCGTCCACGCCGCCAGTCGTTGCTGGTCCTGCGCGGCCAGCGCGGTTTGCAGTTGCGTGTGCGACTGGTCCACGTTGCGCAGCAGCGTGCTGGCCTGTTGCTCGAAAGCAGTGGAGGCCGTGGCCAGCGCGTCCTGCTGCTGGGCGGCGAGCGTCGCGTTGACTTCCTGCTGCCGTGACAGGGCTTGTGTCCAGGCGTCGGCGACATGGCCTGCAGTGGCATCCAGATGCGTGGAGACGCCATCCAGCAAACCGCTAGCGCGTTGTTCGAAGCTCGCGTTGAATTGCTCCAGTGCGCCGCGCAGATCGGTGGTGAGTGACGCGTTGGACTGCTGCTGTCCGCCCAGTGCCTGCTTCCAGAGATCGGCAATGGTGGTCGTGCTGGTTTCAAAGCCGCTGGTCAGTGCCTGCAGTTGCTGCTCGACGGCGTGGGTGACGGTGCCATGCAGTGCGGTGGTTTCGCGTGCCACGGCGGCCATGGTGCTTTCCATGACCGGCTTGAGCGCTTCGCTGGCCGCCTTGGCGCTCGCGGTGATGCTGTCCTGCAAGGATTGCTGCACGGACGTGGCGAGTTGCGTGTAGACGGTTTCGGTGCGCTGGTGGAAGGCTTCCTGGCTGCTGTCCTGGCGCTCGTTCGCGGCCAGGTTCTGCTGTTCCAGGGTGGCCATCATGCTCTGCAGGCGCTCGATCAGCGCGGGCATCAATTCGGTCTGGCGCTGCAGCAGCTTGAAACTTTCTTCGCGCTGGTGGGCCTGCGAATGGATGCGCAAGCGGGTCGCGATTTCCATGTCCAGCAACTGCACCACGCGCAAGCGGTCACGCCGGCACAGCGCGGACAGCAGGCCCAGCATTGCCGAGGTGGCGACGCCGGCGATGGAGGTGCCGAAGGCGAAGCCCAATCCTTTCACCGGTGCGGCCAGTGAATCGCGGATCGCTTGCAGGTCAGTGGCGGTTTCCAGCGCCAGGCCGGTGCCGCGCAGCATGGCCATCATGCCCAGCAGCGTGCCCAGCATGCCCAGCAGCACCAGCAGCCCGACCAGGTAAGGCGTCAGTGCCGGCCCGGGCAACGCGACGCGTTGGCCTTCGATGCGCAGGCGCGTTGCGTTGCGCAGGGAAGGGTCCAGTTGGCCCAGCCATGCTTCCAGGCTGGACGGCGGCGCGGACAACGCCGCAACGCTGTGCTCCAGCGTGGCCGTGGCCCGGCGATAGCGCAGCAGTTCCAACGCGCCAAACACATAACCGACACCAATCAGCAGCGTGACCAGCAGCGCCAAGGGGTTCGAACCCAGGTAGCCGATGCCGATCCAGCACACGACGGCCAGGCCAAGGAGGAAAACAACCGAATCAAGCAGATGTCTGAACATGACGTCCCTGTGGGTCAGGTCGAAGTGCGGCCAGCAGGCCTTCGATGGGGAGAAAACGGACATCCAGTTCGGCGAGCAGTACGCCCTGCATGTCACGGCGGAAAGCCTGCAGCCAGGCTCCTGTTGTATCGGTCGGGGCGCGGTCTTGCGCGGCCAGTTGCATGCGTTCGAAATGTTGACCAAGCAAGGCAGGCACGGCCGCCAGCAGTTTGTGTTCGCGCGGGCTCAGTACGCCTTCCATCATCGCGTCCACTTCAGCCAGTCGCGCCATGTCTGGCGAAGCCGTGGCGAGCCGGTCACGCAATTGCCCGCGCAATTTGCCGGTGGCGGTCTGCATGGCCCGTTGCATGGCCAGGTAGTGCTGGCGGAAGGCGCTGTAGTCGACAGCTGCGGCCGCGTCCGCCTGTGCGCGGGGCGTGTTCAAGGTGGCCAACGTGATGGTGTGGGTCAGTGCGGCCCGGGTGCGTTGGCAGGCCGCGTCTTCTTCGCTGTCGAACGCCGTCGCGTTGCCATCCAGCACAGGCAGGGCGCCGCCCAGCGCCCTGGACAAGGCGACGGCACGGGTCCAGTCGATCCATTGGCTCAACCGGTCAGGCAGGGAGGCGGGAGGTGGCGGAACGTCAGCGTCGGTAAGACGTGCGAGCAGGCGAATGAACGTCGGGCCACGGACAGGCGTCCGTCGTGAAGCTTCCAAAATGGTTGCGGGCCCAAAAAACGAGCATTTTACAGGGGAACGGTTCTAGGTGACTGTTCAATGTGACAGCGGGCGACGATTGACAATCTACGTCGCGTGGGGTTGTCCAACTCCAGTTTCAATCACTCGTCGCGCACCTCGCCGCCGGGCAGGAACTGCCAGGTCCGCGTCACGTGCAGGATGTCGACGTTCTCTTCCGTCTTGGGCAGTGGCGGGAACGGCACCGACAGTTTCACGATGCGCAGCGCGGTGGAGTCGAGCAGGGGAATGCCGCTGGACTTGATGATGCGGCTGTCTTCCACCGTGCCATCGCGGCGCACGGCCACGCTGATGACGACTTGCCCGGCCAGGCGTTTGCGTCGCGCTTCATCCGGATAGTTGAGGTTGCCCACGCGCTCGGCGCGGTCCACCCACGCGCGCAGGTAGTTGGCATAGACGTATTCGCGGGTGCTGGCCGACACGAACTTGCGCTTGGGGCGCTTGGCGTACAACTCGGAGCGCAGGTGGATTTCCGCCGCCAGCCGCGCCATTTCCGCATCGCGCTGGATCTTCAGGTCGCCGCGTGGCAGCTCGGGCTGGTCCGGTTCCGGTCGCGTCTGCGCCGGCGGCACGCTCGCGTCGCTGGTCTTGGTGGTGACCACGCGCGCTTCCGGCGGCGGCACGGCATCCGGTGACTGCGCGCGCAGCGGCTGCGGGGCCACGCCGGTCTGTTCCTGCGGTACCCAGCCGGCCTGCGTGTCGCGCGGACGCTGCGCCTTGTCATGGTCGCCGCCGCCCTCCTGGTTGGCGGCGGCCAGGAAATCCGCCTGCTTGGGCGTAAGCGGGGTGGAGGTCTGGCTGAGGATCACGTCCAGCGTGGGCACGACCGGCGCGGCATCGTCCAGCGCGAAGCCCAGGCCAAGCACCAGCAAGCCGTGCACGAGCAACGACAGCGCCAGGGTGGCGCTGAGGCGTTGGCTCTCGGTGGGTTGGGGGGCGGCGACGGCGGACATTGCCAAAGCCTAGCGTGCAGGAAACAAGACCGTCATTCCCGCGAAGGCGGGAACCCAAGGACTTTGCCTGTAAAGGCTGCAAGTCGCTGGGTTCCCGCCTTCGCGGGAATGACGATCCAAAGCAAACAGGACCACGTGCCGCATCAAGCCGCCATCCGCCGCTCGATCGCATCGAACAGCAGCGCGGCGATATTCAGCCCGAACTGCGCGTCCAGCTCGCGCACGCAGGTCGGGCTGGTGACGTTGACTTCGGTCAGGTAATCGCCAATCACGTCCAGGCCCACGAACAACATGCCGCGGCGCTTCATTTCCGGTGCCACCTGTGCAGCGATCCAGCGGTCGCGCTCCGAGATCGGCCGGCCCTCGCCGCGACCTCCCGCAGCCAGGTTGCCGCGGAACTCGTCGCCCTGTGGAATCCGTGCCAGCACGTAATCCACCGGCACCCCGTCCACCAGCAGCACGCGCTTGTCGCCGTCGGTGATGCCGGGGATGAAGCGCTGGGCCAGGGTCAGGTTGCCATCGCCGACCAGGGTTTCCAGGATCACGTTGAGGTTGGCGTCGCCAGCACGGGCGCGAAAGATCGAGCGCCCGCCCATGCCGTCCAGCGGCTTCAGCACGGCTTCGCCGTGTTCGGCCACGAAGGCCTTGAGGGCGGCCGGGTCGCGGCTGACCAGGGTCGGCGGGCAGCATTGGGGGAACAGCAGCGCCGCCAGTTTCTCGTTGTAGTCGCGCAGTCCCTGCGGGTCGTTGACCACCAGCGCACCGGCGGCCTGGGCGACGCTGAGGATGTGGGTGTCGTAGAGGAACTGGTCGTCGAAGGGCGGATCCTTGCGCATCAGCACCGCTTGCCCCGGGCCGAAGGCCAGTTCGGCCATGTCACCCAGGGTGAACCAGCCCGCCTTGTCCTCCTTCACCGTCAGCGGCGCGGCAAGCGCCAGCGCCTTGCCGTCGCGCAGGGACAGGCCGCCCGGCTGCACGTAATGCAGGCGGTGGCCACGGCGCTGGGCTTCCAGCAGCATGGCGAACGTAGTGTCCTTGGCTATCTTGATCGACCCGATGGGGTCCATCACGACGATGACGTCGAGCGGCATGGCGGGGGTTTCCGGCGATTTCTACGGTGAAGATGTTAGCAGGCGAAAAATGCGACGAAGTTCGCATCGCGGCATTCAGCTTGCCCCCGGCTTCAAGCGCAACTTGACAGTCCGTGCCGATGTTGGGATATAAGGTGCTTCGCAGCGGTGCCCGCACGACTAATAAGAAGTGCCGCGCTTGGGGATTAAAACGTAATGACAGAGCATGACAACCCGGCCGGGGGCTTCAGCGGCCTCCGGGTGATGGTGATCGACGATTCCAAAACCATCCGTCGCACCGCTGAAACCCTGCTCAAGCGGGAAGGCTGCGAAGTGGTCACGGCGACGGACGGCTTCGAGGCGTTGGCCAAGATCGCCGACCAGCAGCCGCAGATCATCTTCGTGGACATCATGATGCCGCGCCTGGATGGCTACCAGACCTGCGCGCTGATCAAGAACAACCAGGTCTTCAAGCACACGCCGGTGATCATGCTGTCCTCCAAGGACGGCCTGTTCGACAAGGCGCGCGGCCGCATCGTCGGCTCCGAGCAATACCTCACCAAGCCTTTCACCCGCGAAGAGTTGCTCGACGCGATCCGTACCCACGTCGCCTGACGGGAAGGACCTGACGCCATGAGCCGCACTCCCTTCGACATCCTGGCTGAATACGAGCGTCGCAGCCTGGCCCATGCCGTGGCCTTGCCCGCGCGCGAAACCGTGCAGGACCAGTGGCGCGGCGTCGGTTACCGCGTCGGCCAGCGCCGCCTGGTCTCCGGGTTCGAGGACGTGGTGGAAATCGTGCCGCTGCCGCCGACCACCCCGGTGCCCGGGGCACAGCCGTGGCTGCTGGGCATCGGCAACCTGCGCGGCAACCTGTTCCCGGTGATCGACCTCAAGTACTTCATGGAAGGCGAACGCACCGTGCTGCACGAAGGCCAGCGCGTGCTGGTCATGCGCCAGGCCGGCGGCGACGTGGCCCTGACCATCGACGAGTTGTACGGGCAGCGCAGTTTCAACGATGACCAGGGCATCGAGCCTGGCATGTTGTCGGAAGGGCGTTACGGGCATTTCGTCGAACGCGCGTTCCGTGGCGAGGAGCATGACTGGGGAGTCTTTGCACTGTCGCTGTTGGCGCGTACCCCGGAGTTTCGCCAGGCCGCGCTTTGATCGCACCGATACAGGTGGCTGTTGGAAACAGCCGCGCAACATCAACAGGGACGGCGGTACACGGATCCGGCGCAGGCGCGGGATCCGTCGGGGGGAAGTCCGGTCAGCCGGGCAGGTGCCTGGCCACGCGCAAGGGGTGCGGGGCAGGGGCGATTCGCAATGACGGCGACATAAAAATACTAATTTCAGGGGTTGACTGATGAGCACTGCACCGGATTCTCCCAAAGCCAGCAAGCTCGGCAGCTTGGGAAGCAGCTTCTGGCTGATCCTGCTGGCGCTGGCGGTGATTCTGTTCGGCGCCAACACCGGCGTGGCCACCTACGAAGGCAGCCGCCTGTCAGGTGCGGGCACCGGCGCGGCCGACTTGCAGGTGCTGTCGCAACAGCTGGCCAACCAGGGCCGCGAGGCGGTGGCCGGCGATGCCGAGGCGTTCAAGGCCTTCAAGGCCACCAAGTCACAGATCGACTCCACCATCGCCACCCTGAAAAGCCGCTTCGGCGACGAAGGCGCGGTCGCGGGTCCGCTGGAGCGCCTGAGCGCCACCTGGGCTCCACTGGCCAAAGGTGCCGAGCAGCTGATCGCCAGCGAGCCGGCCGTGCTGGCGCTGGCCGGCAACGCCGACCGTTTCAGCACGCAAGTGCCGCAACTGCAGGCGCAATTGAACGAAGTGGTACGCGCCATGTCGGCAAGCGGCGCGCCGTCTTCGCAGATCTACAGCGCCCTGCAGCAGGTCGTGGTGGCTGGCACCATGGCCCGCCGCGTCACTGAAATGCGCGCAGGCGGTCCCGGTGCCGCCGCGGCCGCCGACGCGCTGGCGCGCGACGCGGTGGTGTTCAGCCAGGTCTTGGACGGCCTGCGCAACGGCAACGCCGACCTGGGCATCGCGCCCTTGCGCAACCCGGCCGCGCTCACCGCGCTGGACCAGTCGCAGGCGCTGTGGACCACCATGAAGAAGGACCTGGACGCGATTTTGGCCAGTTCCAAGAACCTGGCTGCCGCGCAGACCTCCGCCGCCAACATCACCGCCGGCTCGGGCCAGATGCTGGAGGACAGCAAGAAGCTGTTCGACGCGTTCTCCGCCTTCGGTTCGGTGCGCGATACGCGCTGGTTCCCGAACTTCTGGATCTCGGTGATCTCCGGCGCGGTGCTGCTGCTCTCCATCGTCGGCTTGCTGTGGTCGCTGTACCGCAACCGCCAGCGCGAACAGGAAATGCGCTACCAGACGCAGGTGGAATACAACAGCCGCAACCAGCAGGCGATTATGCGTTTGCTGGACGAAATCAGCTCGCTGGGTGAAGGCGACCTGACGGTGAAGGCCACGGTGACCGAGGACATGACCGGCGCGATTGCAGACGCCATCAACTACGCCGTCGACGAACTGCGCCACCTGGTCACCACCATCAACGACACCACCGTGCAGGTGGCCGCGTCCACCCAGGAAACCCAGGCCACCGCGCTGCAACTGGCGGAAGCGGCGGGCCACCAGTCCGACCAGATCAACACCGCCTCCGAGCGCATCAACGAAATCGCGGTCAGCATCGACCAGGTCTCGCGCAACTCCACCGAGTCCGCCGAAGTGGCGCAGCGCTCGGTGCAGATCGCCACCGAAGGTGCCGGCGTGGTGCGCGAAACCATCCGCGGCATGGACCAGATCCGCGACCAGATCCAGGAAACCTCCAAGCGCATCAAGCGCCTGGGCGAGTCCTCGCAGGAAATCGGCTCGGTCGTGGAACTGATCAACGACATTTCCGAACAGACCAACATCCTGGCGCTCAACGCGGCCGTGCAGGCGGCTTCGGCCGGTGAAGCAGGCCGCGGTTTCGCCGTGGTGGCCGACGAAGTGCAACGCCTCGCAGAGCGTACGTCTGGCGCGACCCGACGCATCGAATCGCTGGTGCAGACCATCCAGGCCGATACCAACGAAGCGGTCAGTTCGATGGAACAGACCACGTCGGAAGTGGTGTCCGGTGCGCGACTGGCCGAGGACGCAGGCACCGCGCTGGGCGAGATCGAACGCGTGTCCAGCGACCTCAACGAACTCATCAAGGGCATCTCCGGCGCGGCGCAGAAGCAATCCGCGGCGGCGACCGACATCACCCAGACCATGGGCGTGATCCGGCAGATCACCTCGCAGACGTCGCTCGGCGCTGGCCAGACCGCGGAATCCATCGGCCACCTGACCGAATTGACCGCTGAACTGCGCCGCTCCGTCGCCGACTTCAAGTTGCCAGGCTGAGTGACGGGGACGATCACGGAATGACAGTGCGAATTTCCCTGCCAGCCCACGTGCGTGGAGCGTGCCGATGAGCGCGATCCGCGATGCGATGAGCCATGCGGTACTAGGTTGGGTGAAGCCCGAGCTGGATGAGACCCTGCGCCTGGCGCGCATGGAAGTCGAATCGTTCGTGGACGAACCCAGCGACACCGCGCGCATGGATTTCTGCGCCGGCTACCTGCACCAGGTGCAGGGCACGCTGCGCATGGTCGAGCTGTATGCGCCGGCCATGGTCGCCGAAGAACTCGAACTGCTGGCGCGCGCACTGCAGGAAGGCACGTTGTTTGAAGGCCGGACCAGCGATCGCGATGAAGCCTGCGGCACCTTGATGCGCGGCACGGTCCTGCTGCCTGATTACCTGGAACGCCTGCAGGGTGGGCATCGCGACATTCCGATCGTGCTGCTGCCCCTGCTCAACGACATCCGCGCCGCACGCGGTGCACCGGGCTTGAGTGAAAGCGTGCTGTTCGCGCCGGACCTTGAACAGCCCTTGCCGCAAGCCCTGCCGTTGCCGGAAGTGTTGCCGTGGCAGACCCGCCAGGCACGCGTCGGTGAAGCCCAGGAACAACTCGACCAGGCCTTGTCTGCCTGGCCCGAGGACTCCGCGCCGGCCAACGTCGGCATGCTGGCCGACGCGGTGAAGCGCCTGCTGGAAAGCGTGGAACCCGTGGCCACGCGACGCATGTTGTGGGTGGCGTCCTCGGTTGCCGATGCGCTGCGCGATGGCGCGCTCGCGGCCACCCCGGCATTGCGCCAGGCCTATGCCGGGGTAAGCCGCGCCGTGCGCGCGGCGACCCAGCATGACGGTGGCATCGGCGCGGCGGCGCCCAGCCAGGAACCGACCCGCCAGCTGCTGTACCTGGTCAACCAGTCCAAGGCATCGCATACCGCCCTGGATGAACTGCGGCAAGCCTTTGCGCTGGATGCGGAATCACCCAGCGAAGCCGAACTCGACCATGCCCGCGGCAGCGTCAGCGGACGCAATCGCGCGCTGCTGGACACCGTTGGCGCGGCGGTGAAGGAAGAATTGCTGCGCATCAAGGATGCGTTGGACCTGCACCTGCGCACCGGCGCGGACATGACCGCACTGCAAACCCAGGTCAACGAGCTGGGCAACGTCGCCGACACGCTGGGCATGATGGGACTGGGCGTGGCGCGCGGCGTGGTGCTGCAACAGCGCGACAGCCTGCGCGAGATGGTGCAGGGCGAACGCCCGGCCGACGAAGGCGCGCTGTTGGACATCGCAGGCGCGCTGCTCTATGTCGATGCGTCCCTGGATGACCAGGTCTCGCGCCTCGGCCAGTCCGACAGTGCCGCCGCCGATGAATCGGCAAGTTCCGAATCACTGCGCACGCTGGAAGTGCTGGCACAGGAAGCGATCCACAATTTCGGCGCCGCGCGCGAAGGTTTCGTCGCTTTCATCGAAACCAGCTGGGACCACGCCCAGCTCGAGCAGGTCCCGCGCCTGCTGTCCGAAGTCGCCGGTGCATTGCGCATGCTGGAACTGCCGGAGCCGGCGGACTACCTCAATGGCGTGCGCAGCTACGTGGCCATCGAATTGATCGGCAAGCGTCGCGTGCCCGGTGGCCAGCAGCTGGACACCCTGGCCGACGCGATGGCCAGCCTCGAGTACTACCTGGAAGCCTTGCGCGAGCGCCGCCCGAACCGCGACGAAATACTCGACATCACCCGCAGCAGCCTCGAGAAGCTGCGCTACTGGCCCGTGCCTGCGGATGAAGCCGCTGCCGTGGCGCCAGTATCCATCTACGAAGACAGCGTGCCGGCAGTAGCACCCGAAGAGCCCGACACCGAGTCGAACGGATTCGCCCTCGAAACCCTGGTGGATGAGATCGATCACTCCACCGTGGCTGCCGTCGCCATGGAGGAAGAAGTGTCCGCACGCGCCGCCGATGTCGTGGACAGCCTGATCGTGGACGACGCAAGCGTTGCCGTCGTCGACGCCGTCGACGCCATCGAACCCGCACAGTTCGCTGGGTCCGACGTGGCAATCGACGGGATCGAAGCGTCTGTCGCCGCGGCCATCGTACCTGCCGCCGTCGTGGCGGCCGCGCCTGCAATGGGTGGTTTCGACCTTGCCGGCAACGATATCGACGACGACATCCGCGAAGTATTCATGGAAGAGTTCGACGAGGAAATCGTCAACCTCAACCAGCTGTTGCCAGTGTGGAGCGCCGAGCCCGCGAACATGGAGCGCCTGCGTCCCATCCGCCGCGTGTTCCATACCCTGAAGGGCAGTGGTCGCCTGGTCGGCGCCAAGCTGCTGGGCGAGTTCAGCTGGAAGATCGAGAACATGCTCAACCGCGTGCTCGATGGCTCGCGCCCGCCATCGCCCGCGGTCATCGCGCTGCTGCAGCAATCCGCGGACGTGCTGCCGCAACTCAACGCGGCATTGCGTGGAGAAGGCGTGGTGACGGCGGACCTGCTGGGCATGCAGGACCTCAGCGATCGCGTGGCAGCCGGCGAAGAAGCGTTCTACGTGACGCCATCCGCCGCCGTCGCCTCGGGTGGCGATGATTCCGGGGACGCGCTGCAGGAAACCGCGGCAAACACCTTCGAACCGGAAACAGAGGGCACTCCCGCTTCCATCGATGGCGTATTGCGCGAAATCCTGGACGCCGAAATCACTACCCACCTGGAAACCGTGGATGGCTGGCTGGCTTCGGTACAGGCGGCGCCCGCCCATGCAAGCGAAGCCCTGGTACGCGCGCTGCACACCATGAACGGTGCGTTCGCGATGGCCGACGTGCCGGAGATCACGGACGTCACCGCCGTCGCCGAGCACTACGTGAAGCGATTGTCTTCGGCCAACGAAGCCGCATCGCCCGCAGGCGTTGCCGCCCTGGCCAGCAGCGCCGTCGCCATCCGTCGCACCATGGCGGCACTGCAGGCCGATTCGCCCCGCATCCCGGCCTTTACCGAACTCGCCAGCGAACTGGCCAGCCTGCGCGACGCCTTGCCCGAACCCAGGCCGACGCCGGTCACGGTGGATGATTCCGCGCAGCACAGCTACGCCGAAGCCCTTCCCAGCATCGCGGCGCCCATTGCGCTGCACGACGCCGACATCTCGGTCTCGCGTGGCGATGTCGAGCTGTCAGTGCATGACATGTCGCCGTACGTGGACGCAGAGCAAGCAACGCCGCCTGAAACAGTAGAAGAGGCGACGCCAGCAGCGGATGAAATCCTGCCGCCTGAAGAAATCAACGGTGAGGAAGCGACAAGCGAAGAGACCGCCAGCGAAGAAATCACCAGCGAGGAGATTGTCGTCTCGCCCGAGGACGCCGTGCTCGAGCCCGCGCCCG
>CALCNV010000071.1 GCA_937897645.1 uncultured Lysobacteraceae bacterium | reverse complement strand
TGGTCAGCATGATCGGCATCCTGCCCGGCTTCGACATCAACTATGGCAAGGTCTGGTACACCCTGGTCTACCGTGGCCTGCTGAGCGTGGTTCCGGGTGCATGGGCTCCCGCCAGCAGCACTTTCGAGGCCAACCTGAAAAATGCCAGCAACTCGGATATCCAGGGACCGGCGGACCTGATGCACCTGATGAACATCAGCAACCTGGACATGTTCGGCTCCGCCGACATGTGGATAGGTGCAGTGATCGGTGTTGCCTTCATTGCCGCGGCCATCTACCTGCGTCGCTGGCGTGAACTGGCGGACTGATCCAGCGCCCCTGATCGCTGTTTCTCCAAACCAATTGAGATCACGCCATGAACGCAAGCAAGTCATTTGTCCTGGTCCTGCTGGTTGGCCTGCTGCCTTTGGGTGCGCAAGCCGCAGGAAAGGAAACGTCCGGAATACGCACGGAAATCAAGCAGGAAATGGCCGACGCGCGTCGTGAAGTCCGCGTCGAAATGGCCAAGGCACGCGCCGAGCTGGACAGCGAAAACCTGTCCCTCGACCAGGGCCTGCATTTCGGCAAGGACGGGAACAGGAAATCCGCCGGCACGGACGCCCTGCCGGCGGCGCAGATCACCCCGAAGGGCGACCTGCTGATCGAGGGCAAGGCGGTCGCCATCAACGCGCGACAACGGCAGCAATTGCTCGACTATCGTGGACAGGTCATCGGACTGGCCAAGATCGGCATCGATGGCGGTGAGAAAGCCGCCATGGCAGCCCTGGAGGCCACCGACGTGTCCTTGTTCAGCCTCATCGTAGGCGGCTTGAGCGGCAGCCTGGAACGACGCGTGGAAGCATCGGTGAAACAGCATGTGCAACCGCTGGTGTTGAACATCTGCAGGCAATTGCCCCAGTTGCTTGAATCACAGCAGCAATTGGCCAGCAGCGTGCCCCAGTTCCGGCCATACGCCAGCCTTGAACGCGATGACATCGAGGATTGCGAGCGTGACGTCCTCAGTGAATTCGCCGCACTCTAGCCCGGCAGCGGACTGAATCCACTCCTGCCCTGCCATCCCGCCTGCATGCCATCGTTTACAACGGAGTAGTCCATGCGCAAGTCGCTTTCATCCTTGCTGTTGCTGTTGCCTGCCACGGCCTTCGCCGCCCCGCCGGAGTGCAGTCATTCGCAACCGCGCGACCTGCAGCTGGACCTGGCTGGCGTGACGGCCGTGGTCTTTGATGTCGGCCCGCACGACCTCAAGCTGGAAGCCTCGCCAGGCGCCAAGGGGCGACTGCAGGGAAAGGCCTGTGCGTCGGATGAAAAGCTCCTGTCGCAATTGACGCTTTCCCAGCGCAAGAGCGGTGAAAAGCTGTACGTCACCCTCGATCGTGAAAGCGTCAGCGGCAATCTTTTTTTCAACAATTACGCGTATCTGCAACTGGCCGGCAGCTTGCCGGACAACGTCACCGTGCAACTCGATGTCGGCTCAGGCGATGCAACAGTCACGGGTGCCCCCATTGTCAGCGCCGACGTCGGCTCGGGTGATGTAACAGCCCGCAACATCCGTGGACTAGTGGCTGCCAAGGTCGGCTCCGGTGACATCCAGTTGGAAGACATCGGTTCGCTGCAGGTGATTTCAGTGGGTTCCGGCGATCTTTCCGCGAAACGCGTGAAAGGGGCCGTGAAAGTGGGCAGCATCAATTCAGGCGATTTCCAGATGCAGGGTGCCAAGGGCGATGTGGAGATTGAATCCGTAGGCTCGGGCGATGCCTCGGTGGGTGATGTCTCCGGCAACGTCCGCCTCGGCAGCGTGGGTTCCGGCGACTTCGAGTTGAAGGGCGCGACCGGCAACGTCGAGATCGGCTCGATAGGCTCGGGCGACGCGCATGTCAGCGGGATTTCCGGCAAGGTCGACGTGCAATCCGTGGGATCTGGCGGGATCAGTGCGCGTGACGTCCGCGGCGATTTTTCAGTACTCAAGAAAGGCAGCGGGTCCATCGACCACGACAAGGTCGACGGCCGCGTCAACGTGCCCAGCGAAGATTGATTCGACAGACAACGAGGTTCTCCATGAAGACCAACCACCTTCCGCTGCTTGCCCTTCCCTTGACCCTGCTGCTCGCAAGCTGCAGCCCAGGCACGCATGTATCCACCGACACCGGCAATGTCAGCAGTGACGGCAAGAGCATCACCCTGCGCGCCGATGGCCAGCCCGAAGCCAGGATCACGGCCGATGGAGAGCTGACCATCGACGGCAAGGTGGTGGCCGTGAATGCCGCGCAACGCGTGCTGCTGCAGAGCTACATCAAGGAAATGAATGCAATGACCGCCGACGGCATTGCCATTGGCAAGCAGGGCGCGGCCCTGGCAGGCACTGCAGTCAGCGAGGCCATCAAAGGCGCGATCAACGGCAAGGGCGACGGCGAGGAGATCGATGCCAGGATCGAGGCGGAAACCAAGAAGATCGAGCAGCAGGCCATGCAGCTGTGCAAGCGACTGGTGACCATCAAGGCCTCGCAGGATGCACTGGCCGAGCAGCTCCCGGTATTCAAGCCCTATGCCACCATCGACGTCAAGGACGTGGACGATTGCGGGTCGCGTGACGGCGAAAGCTACGCCACAGGAAAAAGCGTAGGCAGCTCGATGGCGAAAGCGATGAAGGGTGAGCAGGAAGATGCTCCAAACCCCGAGGCTGCGGCAACAACCAACGCTGCTGCCGAAGCGGATGCCGCCGCTACCGCGGCCGAACGCGACGCCACCAAGCACTGACTTCGTCTCGATTGCCAGCCTGTACTGCACCGGCGATGACCTTTCCCTGCATTCCAGCGTCTCGCGACGCAGGAAGCAGATGACCCACCGACACTGGAGCTTGCAATGAAACTTGCGTCGCTGACCCTGCTCTCGCTTGCACTCGCGTTATCCACCGACGCTGCCCGTGCAGCCGACGATCCTCATCTGAACGCGGCCTACCAGGACCACATCGCCTATGTGGCGACCGTCGGCCTGCCCGTGCTGATCGAGAAGTGCGCGGCGCTTGATCCTGGCTACCTGCAGAAAGCAGCCCCGCTGTATTTCCGTTACGTCAACACGCACCAGGACCAGATCGAGCGTGGACGACTGCTGACACTGGCCGAGTTCGCGCCCGGGGAAACCGTCAAGAGTTATCGCGATGGCGTCATCGCCTCGCGCCTGTCCCGACTGGAGACCGGCACCCTCGAACAGAAACTCGGCATGTGCGAAGGTGCACTTGGCATGCTGTCCGGCGCGAAGTTACCGGGTGAGTGGCCAGTGCGTGAGGCCAGCCAGACTCGATGATCCGACCCACTTGTTGTGGGAGCGACGTGAGTCGCGATGAAGCTCTACCAGTAACGCCTCTTCGCGACTCACGTCGCTCCCACAGCGAGGCGGTTTCCAGCCTCCATCCATGACGCATGGATACGACTAACCCGCACCACCGCCCGGCTTGCCGTGAATGCCACCCTTGGCCAGCACGGCCGGATCCAGCAACGGCTTCAATACTTTTTCCGACAGCCCCGTGACCTCCATCGCCACTTCCAGCACGGGCCGGTTCTGCTTGTAGGCCTGCTTGGCGATGGCAGCGCCCTTCTCGTAGCCGATCACCGGATTCAAGGCCGTCACCAGGATCGGATTGCGATCCAGTGCTTCGCGAATATGCGCCTGGCGCACGGCCAGGCCCGCGATGGCGTCATCGGCCAGCAGGCGCGACACATTCGCCAGCAGGTTGATCGAGTCCAGCAGGTTCGCCGCGATCAACGGCAAGGTGACGTTCAACTGGAAATTGCCGGTCTGCCCCGCCACGGTGATCGCCGCGTGGTGGCCGATGACCTGCGCACAGACCATCACGGTCGCCTCCGGGATCACCGGATTGACCTTGCCCGGCATGATCGAACTGCCGGGCTGCAACGCAGGCAACTCGATTTCGCCCAGCCCGGCCAGCGGCCCGGAATTCATCCAGCGCAAGTCATTCGAAATCTTTATCAGCGCAACCGCCAGTGCATTCAACTGGCCTGAGAGCTCCACGGCATCGTCCTGCGCCGCCAGTCCTTCGAACTTGTTGGCGGCCGACTCGAAGCGCGTCTTTGTCGCCAGCGACAGCACACGCGCCACTTTCGTACCGAAACGCGGATCCGCGTTGATGCCGGTACCAATCGCGGTTCCGCCCAAGGGCAAGCGTCGCAGCCGCTTCAGGCTGTCCTGTAGTCGATCTTCTGCCGACTGCAACTGCGCCGACCACGCCGAGAACTCCTGCTGGAAGGTCAGCGGCATCGCATCCATCAGGTGGGTGCGCCCGGTCTTGACCACCTTGGACAGCGACTTGCCGCGCCGGTCGATGGTGCGGCGCAGGTGCTTCAGCGCAGGCAGCAGGTGTTCCAGCACGGCCAGTTGTGCGGACACGCGGAGTGACGTCGGGATCACGTCGTTCGAACTCTGGCCAAGGTTGACGTGGTCGTTGGCGTGCACGCGCGTCTTGCCTGCGGACGATGCGAGGTTGGCGATGACCTCGTTGGCATTCATGTTCGACGAGGTGCCGGAACCGGTCTGGTAGATGTCGATGGGGAAATGGGCGTCGTATTCCCCCCAAGCGACCTTCATCGAAGCGGCCTGTATGGCTTTGGCGACCCCCTTGGGCAGCAAGCCCAGTCCGGCGTTGACCTCGGCGGCGGCGGCCTTGACCAGGCCCAGTGCGCGAATGAAGCCGCGCGGCATCGGCTGGCCGGAAATCGGGAAATTCTGCACGGCCCGCTGGGTCTGCGCGCCCCAGAGCGCCTCGGCGGGCACCCTGAGTTCGCCCATGCTGTCGTGTTCGATGCGGAACGAAGCTTTCATCCTGGCTCCAAGGCGTATTTGGCGCTTGCGACCGTGCGCGGGCGAAGGCTTCCAGCATACGCCAGCACCCGTGGCCGAGGCGTGGCGTAAACTAGCGCGCCCCCAGCCAACCCAATCGCCCACATGTCGGACGCCGCCCTGCTCGCCCTGTCACCGCTCGATGGCCGCTACGCCGGCAAGGTCGATGCCCTGCGTCCGATTTTCTCGGAGTACGGCCTGATCAAGGCACGCGTGAAGGTGGAAGTGGAGTGGTTGCTCGCGCTGGCTGACGCACCGGGCGTCGTCGAGTTGCCACCGTTCACTGCTGCCGCGGCCACGCGCCTTCGCACGTTGGCCTCCGGCTTCAGCACTGCCGATGCGGCACGGGTCAAGGAAATCGAGCGCACCACCAACCACGACGTCAAGGCCGTGGAGTACTTCATCAAGGAACAGCTGCGCGACGACGCCGAGCTCGGGCCTGCTCTGGAATTCGTGCACTTCGCCTGCACCAGCGAGGACATCAACAACCTCAGCTATGCACTGATGCTGGAACAAGGACGCAGCGAAGTGCTGTTGCCGGCGCTGGACAACGTGATCGCCACGCTGCGCGCGCTGGCGCACGCACAGGCCGCCCAGCCGATGCTGTCGCGCACCCACGGACAGACCGCGTCGCCAACCACATTGGGCAAGGAAATCGCCAATGTCGTCGCCCGCCTCGAGCGCCAGCGCACCCAGATTGCCGCGGTCGAACTGACCGGCAAGATCAACGGTGCCGTCGGCAATTACAACGCCCACGTGGTCGCCTATCCGGAGGTCAACTGGCCCGTGTTCGCGCAGGTCTTCGTGGAAGGGCTGGGCATCGTGTTCAACCCGTACACCACGCAGATCGAGCCGCACGACAACGTCGCCGAGATCGGCGACGCCACGCGCCGCGCCAACATCATCCTCATTGACCTGGCCCGCGACATCTGGGGCTATATTTCGCTGGGTTACTTCAAGCAGACGCTGAAGGACGGCGAAGTCGGCTCAAGCACCATGCCGCACAAGGTCAACCCGATCGACTTCGAGAACGCGGAAGGCAACTTCGGCCTGGCGAACGCCCTGTTCGAACATTTCAGCGCCAAGCTTCCGATCAGTCGCTGGCAGCGCGACCTCACCGATTCCACCGTGCTGCGCGCACTGGGCACCTCGTTCGGCCACACCCTGGTCGCACTGGATTCACTGGCCAAGGGCCTAGGCAAACTGACCGTCGCGCCCGAGCGCCTGGACGCAGACCTGGACGCGGCCTGGGAAGTATTGGCCGAAGCCGTGCAGACCGTCATGCGTCGCCATGGCCTGCCGAATCCGTACGAACAGTTGAAGGCCTTGACGCGCGGACAGGGCATCACCGAACAATCGATGCGTGAGTTCATCGGTTCGCTGGAGCTTCCGGCCGAAGCGAAGCAGCGTTTGCTTGCGCTGACTCCGGGCGGCTACTCGGGCTTGGCCGAAACCTTGGCGCGCGCCATCTGATTTCCGTCATACCAGCGGAAGCTGGAATCCATGCTGCTGTTTGCGTAATCCTGTATGGGGCTTACTGTCTCGATCCAGCAAAAAATCAAAATGGATCCCAGCGTTCGCTGGGATGACGACCGA
The DNA here is from genome assembly GCA_937897645.1 of uncultured Lysobacteraceae bacterium. Classification (GTDB taxonomy): domain Bacteria; phylum Pseudomonadota; class Gammaproteobacteria; order Xanthomonadales; family Xanthomonadaceae; genus Pseudoxanthomonas_A. The sequence continues at coordinate 48,274 of CALCNV010000071.1, read as the reverse complement.
ACTTTTTTTTGGAATCACCGCACAAAAGGGCACGGACTTGCACCTGTATAGACCAATCCTCGCCAGCCTGATGACCGCACCTGTCGCATTTGCTTCCACAGGAGTCGCTCTGGCGGGCGATGCCGAAAAGATGCAGGCTCCGATCATCTGCGCCGCAGACGCCGGCTGGAACGACCCCGCCACGCCACGCCGCATCCACGGCAACACCTGGTACGTCGGCACCTGCGGCATCAGTGCGCTGCTGGTCACGTCCCCTGAAGGCCACATCCTGATTGATGGCGGCACGCCCAAGGGTGGCGTGCAGGTGCTAGACAACATCCGCACGCTGGGCTTCAAGCCGCAGGATGTGCGCGTCATCCTGTTCTCGCATGAGCACCTGGACCACGCCGGTGGACTCGCCGAACTGCAACGCGCCACCGGTGCCCCGGTGCTGTCGCGCCAACCGGCGGTGGACACGTTGAAGCACGGTGCAAGTGATCGCAGTGACCCGCAGTTCCTGGATCTGGAACCGTTCCCTGCCGTGACCGAGATACGCGTCATTGCCGACGATGAAACAGTGAAGGTGGGCGACCTGTCCCTGCAGGCCGTTCCCACGCCCGGCCACACCGCAGGCGGCACCACTTGGACCTGGCGGTCGTGCGACGGCGATGACTGCCAGCAGATCGTCTATGCCGACAGCCTGACCGCGATTTCCGACGACCGCTATCGCTTCAGCGAGCATCCCGACTACGTGGCCGCATTCCGCGACACCCTCGCCCGCGTGGCGGCGCTGGACTGCAACATCCTGATCACGCCGCACCCTTCCGCCAGCAAGCTGTGGTCGCGGATCGGACCACGGGCGAGCGAACCCCTGGTCGACAACGGCGCCTGCCGCGGCTACGCGAATTACGCCAGCCAACGACTGGACAAACGCCTCGCCGACGAAGCGGCCGCGCCACAAGGAAAAACCCCATGATCGAGATCGACGCACGCACCCATTTACCGCTCGGCATGCCGGCCGCGACCTTCCTGCGCGACTACTGGCAGAAGAAACCGCTGCTGATCCGCAACGCGTTTCCGGATTTCGTCTCGCCGATCGAACCCGAAGACCTCGCCGGCCTGGCCTGCGAGGAAATGGCGCTGTCGCGCATCGTCACGCATGACCGGGCGCAGGATGCCTGGACCTTGCGCAGCGGCCCGTTCAACGAAGACGACTTCCCCGGCATGCCGGACCACGACTGGACCTTGCTGGTGCAGGACGTGGACAAATGGGATACCGACATCCGCCGCCTGCTGCGGCACTTCGATTTCCTGCCGCGCTGGCGCATCGACGACGTGATGGTCAGCTTCGCCGCCACTGGCGGCTCGGTTGGCGCGCACGTGGACCAGTACGACGTATTCCTGCTGCAGGCGCAGGGGGAACGCCATTGGCAGATCGATGCCGGCCCCAATCCGGCACAGGAGTTCCGCGACGACGTGGAGCTGAAACTGCTGCGTACCTTCACCCCAACGCATGACTGGGTATTGCAGCCCGGCGACATGCTGTACCTGCCGCCCGGCGTACCCCACCACGGCGTAGCCTTGAATCCATGCCTGACGTTTTCCGTAGGCATGCGTGCGCCGTCTTCGGCGGAACTGATCGGCGACTACCTGGACAACCTGATTGCCGATGCAGACGAATCGATGCGCTACGTCGACCCTGACCTGCAACCGGCCCGTGATCCGAACGAAATCGATGCGGATGCCATGGCACGTGCAGTCGAAGCACTGAACCGGCTGCGCCTGAATGACCCGGACAAGCTGGGTGACTGGTTCGGGCGTTTCATCACCACCTACCGTGCCGGCGGCGAAGTGATGTCGAATGGCGACCCGCGTTCGCGCATCGAGATCGAATGGGACCTGCAGCACGGCGCGGTCCTGCAGCGCCATCCGTTCTCACGCGTGGCCTGGCGCCGCAACAAGCGCGGCGCCACCCTGTTCTGCAGCGGACTGGAGTTCAGCCTGCCGGTGAAGGACGCACAGCGCCTCGCGGCTGCCGATGCGCTGGATGGCCCGGGTTATGCCAGTCTTTCCGAAACCGGCCGCGAGGCCGCCATGGATCTGCATGCACAGGGCCACTACCAATTGCTGGTGGACGAGGAGGACTGATGGACACCGCGACCTTCCGCGTAGAGACCATTGACTATGCAAATGGCCTGGCCGAGCTGCGCAAGGTGCGCGAAGCCGTATTCGTGCAGGAACAGCAGGTGCCTATCGAAGAAGAGTGGGACGCACTGGACCCGCTGTGCACGCATGTGATCGCACGCGATGCCGCGGGCCAGCCCGTGGGCACCGGGCGACTGACGCCGGAACACAAGATCGGGCGCATGGCCGTGCTGCGCGACTGGCGCGGTCGTGGCGTAGGCGAGGCGATGCTGGGTGCCTTGCTGCTGCAGGCACGTGACAAGAAGTGGCCGCTGGTCTCGCTGAATGCACAGGTCTCGGCGGAGCCGTTCTACGCACGGCATGGTTTCATCCCGCATGGCGGGCGTTTCTGGGAAGCGGGCATCGAGCACCAGTCCATGCACCGCGCCCTGCAAGGCTCCACTGCCGTCGAAAATGCGGCCGGCGCCATTGCCGCCCTCGCCGGCATTGCTACCCAGGCCCGGCGCTACCTGCGCATCTACAGCCGTGAGCTGGACCCGGGCCTGCTGGACACTGCCCATGCCATCGATGCCTTGCGCCGCTTCGCTACCCACACCCGCGGTGGCGAGATACAGATCCTCCTGCAGGACGCAGCGGCCCCGCAACGCTCGCTCGCGCCGTTGCTCACCCTCGCCCAGCGCCTGCCCAGCGTGTTTGCATTCCGCGAAGTCCGCGAACCCGTGGATCGTTCGTATGCCTCGGCCTTCATCGCCAATGACATGGGCGGCTACTATTTCCGCCCACTGGGTCATCGGTTCGAGGGCGAGACCGACCTGGACAATCCAGGCCGCGCCCGCCAACTGCGTGATGGCTTCGGCCGTGTCTGGGAACGATCACGCCCCTGCACCGAGTTCCGCGCCCTGGGCATCTGACACGGGAAGTGGAAATCGACGACTTGGCCCCATTGCCCGGCCATGCATCCTGCGCCTTTAGTCCAATGCCGCTGCGCGCCCTTGCCACCATGCGGGTATAATTTCCGCGTATTCATCTAGCCCGTGCAGGCTGACAGCAGCGCCCGCCGGATCCCCCTCCAGCCGCACATCGGCCCCAGCAAAGCCACCCCTACGCCATCGTGGATAACCTCCTGAAGCAGTTCGCGCAATCCTCGCAACTCGGTGGCGGCAACGCTGCCTTCATCGAAGACCTGTACGAGCAATACCTGGTCTCCCCCGATAGCGTCGACCCCAAATGGAAGGCCTACTTCGACGGTTTCAAGGGTCGTGAAGCCGGTGACGTGCCGCATTCGGCCGTCATCGCCCAGATCGCGGAAGCCGCCCGCACTGCCGCCAGCAGCACTGGCCATGCAGGCGCTGCAGCCGGCACCGGAGACGAGCGCGAGCGCAACGTCGGCCGCCTGATCACCGCCTACCGTTCGCGTGGCCACCTGGGCGCCAACCTGGATCCGCTGGGCCTGACCCCGGGCCAGAACTCGCCGGACCTGGAGATCGGCTTCCATAACCTGTCCGATCGTGACCTGGATACCGAATTCAGCACCGGCGGCGTCGCCGGACAGCCGCGCATGAAGCTGCGCGACCTGCTGGCCCGGCTCAAGGCCACCTATGCCGGCTCCATCGGCACCGAATTCATGTACATCACCGACGTGGACCAGCGCCAGTGGCTGTATTCGCGCCTTGAAGCCGCCGGTGGCAATTACGGCCTCGACGCGGACACCCAGCGCCGCACCCTGGAGCGCGTCACCGCCGCAGAGGGCCTCGAGCGCTACCTGCACACCAAGTACGTCGGCCAGAAGCGTTTCTCGCTGGAAGGTGGCGACTCGCTGATCCCGATGCTGGACGTGACCGTGCGCCGCGCCGGCACCGACGGCGTCAAGGACATCGTGCTGGGCATGGCCCACCGCGGCCGCCTCAACGTACTCATCAACACCATGGGCAAGTCACCGCGCAAGCTGTTCGACGAGTTCGAAGGCAAGTTCGAGCACGCTGACGACGACCGCGCCCACACCGGCGACGTCAAGTACCACATGGGCTTCAGTGCCGACATCGCCACCCCGGGCAATCCGGTGCACCTGGCGCTGGCCTTCAATCCTTCACACCTTGAAATCGTCGACCCGGTCGTGGTCGGCAGCGTGCGTTCGCGCCAGGAACGCCGCGGCGACAGCAAGCGCAAGGCGGTCCTGCCCATCATCATCCACGGCGATGCGGCATTTGCCGGCCAGGGCGTGGTGATGGAGCTGTTCCAGATGTCGCAGGCGCGCGGTTTCGCGGTGGGCGGCACCCTGCATATCGTCATCAACAACCAGATCGGCTTCACCACCAGCGCGCGCGACGACGCGCGTTCCACCCTGTACTGCACCGACGTGGCCAAGATGATCGGCGCGCCCGTGCTGCACGTGAACGGCGACGATCCGGATGCCGTGGTGTTCGCTGCCAACCTGGCCTACGACTTCCGCCAGGCCTTCAAGAAAGACGTCGTCATCGACCTGGTGTGCTACCGCCGCTGGGGCCACAACGAAGCCGACGAACCCGCCGCCACCCAGCCCTTGATGTACCAGGTGATCCGCGCCCACAAGACCACGCGCGAACTGTACGCCGCGCAGCTTGAAGCCAATGGCGTGATCCAGCCCGGCGAGGCGCAGGCACTGGTGGATGGCTATCGCAACAAACTGGACTCCGGCGTCGTCACCACCGAGCTGGCGAAACCCAAGCCCGATGAACTGGCCATCGACTGGTCCAAGTACCTGTCGGGCAAGATCACCGACCCGGTCAACACCAAGGTCAAGCGCAAGACGCTGGACCAGTTGGCCAAGATCATCAACACGATTCCACAGGGCGTTACCCTGCATCCGCGCGTGGCCAAGATCTACGAAGACCGCGTGAAAATGAGCAAGGGCGAGCTGGCGGGCGACTGGGGCTTTGCCGAGAACCTGGCCTACGCCACCCTGCTTTCGGAAGGCCACCGCTTGCGCCTGGTCGGCCAGGACGCAGGCCGCGGCACCTTCTTCCACCGCCATGCGATCCTGCACGACCAGAAGACGGACAGCTATTACCTGCCGTTGCGCCAGCTGGTGGACAACCCCGAAGACGCCACCATCATCGACTCGCTGCTCAGTGAAGAAGCGGTGATGGCGTTCGAATACGGCTACTCCACCACCGACCCCAATACGCTGGATATCTGGGAAGGACAATTCGGCGATTTCGCCAACGGCGCGCAGGTGGTGATCGACCAGTTCATCGCGTCGGGCGAAGCCAAGTGGAGCCGCATCAGTGGCCTGACCCTGCTGCTGCCGCACGGCTACGAAGGCCAGGGTCCGGAACACAGCTCGGCACGCCTGGAGCGCTTCCTGCAGCTGTGCGCGCTGGAGAACATGCTGGTCTGCGTACCCACCACGCCGGCGCAATGCTTCCACATGATCCGTCGCCAGCTGCGCATGACCACGCGCAAGCCGCTGGTCGTGATGACGCCCAAGTCGCTGCTGCGCCACAAGCTGGCGGTGTCGTCGCTGGACGAGCTGGCCAACGGCGAATTCCAGCACCTGATTCCCGATGCTGCGGCGGACGCGAAAAAGGTCAAGCGCGTGGTGCTGTGCTCGGGCAAGGTCTATTACGACCTGCTGGAAGACCAGCAGAAGCGTGGCCAGGACAACGTGGCGATCGTGCGCATCGAACAGCTGTATCCGTTCCCGCGCGAACTGCTGGCGGCAGAGCTCAAGCGTTATGCCGGTGCCAAGGAAGTGGTGTGGTGCCAGGAAGAGCCGCAGAACCAGGGCGCGTGGTACCAGATCCGCCACCACCTGAAGGCCTGCACCAGCGACAAGCAGGACGTCTACTACGCCGGCCGGCCGCGTTCGCCCTCGCCCGCTGCCGGTCATTTCGCCCAGCACGTCGAGGAGCAGCTGAAGCTGGTCGCCGATGCGCTGGTCAACAAGTTCGGCAACGACATCGTCGCCGAATAATTCCATTCAATAACACCATCCAAACAGGACGCCTTTCCAACATGGCCACCGAAGTCAAAGTCCCGGTACTCCCCGAATCCGTTTCCGACGCCACCATCGCCACCTGGCACAAGAAAGCCGGCGACGCGGTCAAGCGTGACGAGAACCTGGTCGACCTGGAAACCGACAAGGTCGTGCTGGAAGTGCCCTCGCCCGTCGATGGCGTGCTGAAGGAAATCAAGTTCGCCGAAGGCGCCACCGTGACCAGCCAGCAACTGTTGGCGGTCATCGAGGAAGGCGCTGCTGCGCCGGCTCCCGAGAAAAAAGCCGAAGCCTCCGCGCCCGCAGCAGGCGCGCAGGAAGTCGAGCCCAAGGCCAAGGCCGCCAAGGAAGACGCGGTAGCACCCGCTTCCACCAAGCCGGCACCGGTCGCGTCTACCGACGGCCTGCCGCCGGGCGCCCGCTTCACCGCCGTGACCCAGGGCATCGATCCTGCTGCCGTCGAAGGCACCGGCCGCAAGGGTGCCGTGACCAAGGAAGACCTGGTCAACTACGCCAGCGGCAAGACCCCGGGCATTTCTGGCGGCGCACGCCCGGAAGAGCGCGTGCCGATGACGCGCATGCGCCAGCGCATCGCCGAGCGCCTGATGCTGTCCAAGAATTCCATCGCCATGCTCACCTCGTTCAACGAAGTGAACCTGGGCAAGGTCATGGCCATGCGCAAGGAGCTGGGGGAATCGTTCGAGAAGGCTAACGGCGTCAAGCTGGGCTTCATGAGCTTCTTCGCCAAGGCGGCTGCCAACGCCTTGCAGCGCTACCCGGTCATCAACGCCTCGGTCGACGGCACCGACGTGATCTACCACGGCTATGCCGACATCTCCATCGCCGTCTCCACGGAGAAGGGACTGGTCACGCCCGTGCTGCGCAACGTCGAGCGCCAGAGCTTCGCCGACATCGAGAAAGGCATCGGCGAATACGCGAAGAAAGCGCGTGACGGCAAGCTGGCACTGGAAGACCTGCAGGGCGGCACCTTCACCATCACCAACGGCGGTACGTTCGGCTCGCTGATGTCCACGCCCATCGTCAATCCACCGCAGAGCGCCATCCTGGGCATGCATGCGATCAAGGAACGCGCCATCGTCGAAAACAGCGTGGTCATCGCCGCGCCGATGATGTACATCGCGCTGTCCTACGACCACCGCATCATCGACGGCAAGGACGCGGTGCTGTTCCTGGTCGACATCAAGAACCAGCTTGAGAATCCGAGCCGCATGCTGCTGGGTATGTGAGAGCCAGGAGTGAGTGGGGAGAAGTGAGAAAAGAGAGGAAACGCTCTTACTCACTCCTCACTTCTCTCCACTCACTTCCTCTCTCCTGCCCTCCATCTCAGGCTTAAAAGGAACAACCGCAATGGCAGAACAATTCGACGTAGTCGTCATCGGTGCCGGCCCGGCGGGCTACCACGCCGCCATCCGCGCCGCGCAGCTGGGCATGAAAGTCGCGTGCATCGATGCCGCGCTGGGCAAGGACGGGAAACCCGCACTGGGCGGCACCTGCCTGCGCGTCGGCTGCGTGCCGTCGAAAGCACTGCTGGACAGCTCGCGCCAATTCCACAACCTGCAGCACCTGTTCGCAGACCACGGCATCACCGCCAAGGACGCGAAGATCGACGTCGCCACCATGGTCGGCCGCAAGGACAAGATCGTGAAGCAGTTCACGGGCGGCATCGCGATGCTGTTCAAGGCCAACAAGATCACCGCTTACTACGGTTTCGGCCAGCTGCAGCCGGGCAACGTGGTGAAGGTGAAGCAGCATGACGGCAGCGAAGTCGAGCTGAAAGGCACCAACGTCATCCTCGCCGCGGGCTCCGATTCCATCGAGCTGCCGTTCGCCAAGTTCGACAACGAATACATCGTCGACAACGTCGGCGCACTCGACTTCACCGCGGTGCCCAAGCGCTTGGCCGTGATCGGCGCAGGCGTGATCGGTTTGGAACTGGGCAGCGTGTGGAAGCGCCTCGGCGCGGACGTCACCATCCTGGAGGCGTTGCCCGACTTCCTGGCTGCCGCCGATGCGGAAGTGGCCAAGACCGCCGCCAAGGAATTCAAGAAACAGGGCCTGGATATCAAGCTGGGTGCCAAGGTCAGCAAGGCCGAGATCAAGAAGAAGGAAGTCCATGTCACCTACGCCGATGTGGAAGGTGAAAAAACCATCATCGTCGACAAGCTGCTGGTCGCCGTAGGCCGCAAGGCCGCGTCAAAAGGCCTGCTGGCCGAAGGCACGGGCGTCAAGCTGAGCGACCGCGGCCAGATCGAAGTCGACGAGCATTGCCACACCGGCATCGATGGCGTGTGGGCGGTCGGCGACTGCGTGCGCGGACCGATGCTGGCGCACAAGGGCTTCGAGGAAGGCATCGCCGTCGCCGAACTGATCGCTGGCCTGCCCGGCCACGTCAACCTGGACACCGTGCCCTGGGTCATCTACACCGAGCCGGAAATCGCCTGGGTCGGCAAAACCGAGCAGCAGCTCAAGGCCGAAGGCATTCCGTACAAGGCGGGCAGCTTCCCGTTCGCCGCGATCGCACGCGCCGTGGCCATGGGTGAACCCGCTGGTTTCGTGAAAGTGCTGGCACATGCCGAAACCGATCGCATCCTGGGCCTGCACCTGGTCGGCGTGGGCGTGTCGGAACTGGTGCACGAAGGCGTGATCGCGATGGAGTTCAACGGCTCCGCCGATGACCTTGCACGCATCTGCCACGCACATCCGACGCTGTCCGAAGCGATCCATGATGCTGCGATGGCCGTGGACAAGCGGTCGATCCATAAGGTCAATTGAGAGCGGTAAACAGCATAGGGGGAAGGGTGAAGCAAAGCGCCCTTCCCTTTTTTCGTTTCTGACTGGCCATTGAGCACGCGCAGCGTGCGTTCCCTTCACCATTCACGGCTCTTCCATGAAATCCATCTGCGTCTATTGCGGTTCCAACGCCGGCAGCAAGCCGGTCTATGCCGAACGTGCGGCGGCACTCGGTGACCGTATCGCTAAGCAAGGCTTGCGGCTGGTCTACGGAGGCGGCAATGTCGGCTTGATGGGCGTGGTAGCCAATGCCGTGCTCGAAGCCGGCGGACAGGTCACCGGCGTCATCCCCAAGCAACTCGCCGACTGGGAAGTCGCGCATCGCGGATTGACCGAACTGGAGATCGTCGGCTCCATGCACGAACGCAAGTCGCGCATGTTCGAACTGTCCGATGGCTTCGTCACCTTGCCCGGCGGCTTCGGCACCATGGAGGAAATCTTCGAGATGCTGACCTGGCGTCAACTGGGCATCGGCAACAAACCCTGCGCATTCCTGGACGTGGACGGCTTCTACGCACCGCTGATCGGCATGATCGACCGCATGGTCGACGAACGTTTCCTGCACCCCGAACAACGCCAGGACCTCTGGCACGGCGAAGACATCGGCAGGATGCTGGCGTGGATGCAGGACTACCAGCCCGCGCAGGCTTCCAAATGGATTGATGAGAAGCGGCGGTCGGCGTTGGTGTAGAGCTTTTCGGACAGGCAAGTTGGATGCTTATGCTTCTTTACCAAGCCTCCAGTCATTTTCATTCAGTAAACCGTCACCCTCTCCGACGTCATCCCAGCGAACGCTGGGATCCATTTTGACGTTGCACTTGATCTTGTCCCTATCATGGCGCGAAGATCAAGATGGATCCCAGCGTTCGCTGGGATGACGATGTTTTTTCGAAGTTTCATCTTCAATCCATCACGAGGCTAAGGAAAGCCCATGCACGGAGAACGCATTCCCTGCGTCTACATCCTGGCCAGTCAGCCCCGCGGAACGCTCTATATCGGCGTCACTTCCAACCTCCCGGCTCGGGTCTGGCAACACAAGAATGATCAGGCCGAAGGATTCACCAAGAAATACAGGATCCATACCCTGGTTTGGTACGAGGTGCACGGCGAGATGGAATCTGCAATCCTGCGTGAGAAAGCGCTGAAGGCATGGAAGCGGGAGTGGAAGCTGGAACTGGTTGAGACTGCCAATCCGGATTGGCGTGATCTTTATGACGACATACTCTGAGGCGGGTGCAGGGCAAGATCAAGATGGGTCCCAGCGTTCGCTGGGATGACGATAATTTTCGACGTGTCGTTCGGGTGACGACAAGTGTCGCAATTCAATTGGAATAGCGAGCAAAGGCACGCAAGATGACCATCCCCAATACCTTCCCCGCCTTCCGCATCCACGACGATGCCAACGGTTACCGCGCCGGTATCGAATCCATCGGCCTGGACGACCTCAACCCCGGAGAAGTCGTCATCAGGGCCGAATATTCGTCGGTCAACTTCAAGGACGCGTTGGCCGGGACTGGCGAAGGCAAGATCCTGCGGCGATTTCCGCTGGTGGGTGGCATCGACGTGGCGGGACATGTGGTGGCCAGCACCGATCCGGCGTTCAAGGAAGGCGATGCCGTGCTGGTCACCGGCTCCGGCCTCAGCGAAACCCGTGACGGTGGGTATTCCGCGTATGCGCGGCTGGACTCGAAATGGGTCATCCCCTTGCCCGCCGGGCTCAGCCTGCGCGAGAGCATGATCATTGGCACGGCTGGTTTCACCGCGGCGTTGGCGCTGTACCGCATGCAGGAGAACCGGCAGACGCCTGCGCTGGGGCCATTAGCGGTGACCGGTGCGACCGGCGGCGTTGGCTCGCTTGCCGTCGATATCTTCACCCGTGCCGGTTTCGAGGTGCATGCCATCAGCGGCAAACCTGAGCAGGCCGGCTACCTGAAGTCGCTCGGCGCAACACAGGTCCTGGGGCGTGATGCGTTGGCGACGACGCGACCGATGGACTCCGTGCGCTTTGGTGGTGGCCTGGATAACGTGGGCGGGCCGATGCTGACCAGCCTGCTGGCGCAGACGGCGCCCTATGGCAATGTCGCCAGCGCAGGCCTGGTGGCCAGCCACGAACTGCCTACCACGGTCATGCCCTTCATCATCCGCGGGGTGTCGTTGCTGGGCGTGGCGTCGGCGGGGACGGCGCGGGACGTACGCGACGCTATCTGGCGGCATCTGGCCGACGATTGGAAACCCGCGCACCTGGATGCGATCTGCCAGCAGGAAATCACGCTGGACGGGCTGCCGGCGGTGTTCCGCAGCATGCTTTCGGGGCAGTCATTTGGCCGCACCGTGGTCAAAACCGGATAAACGGGACGTACGTCACGCCCGCCGGTCGCCGTCCCCATGTCCCGGGAGGCCAAACACACACTACAATCGTCACGGGGAAAATCAGGGGTAATGCATGGCGCGTATTTTGATCGTCGACGATTCGCCTTCCCAACTGCTGGGCATCCAGCGGATCGTTGAAAAACTGGGCCACGAGTCCATCACTGCCGAAGACGGCGCGGCCGGTGTTGAAGTGGCCAAGCGCGAGTTGCCGGACATGGTGCTCATGGACGTGGTGATGCCGAACCTCAACGGGTTCCAGGCCACCCGCACGCTGAGCCGCGACGCCAGCACCAAGCACATCCCGGTCATCCTGGTCACCACCAAGGACCAGGACACCGACCGCATGTGGGGACTGCGCCAGGGCGCGAAAGCCTACCTGACCAAGCCGTTCTCGGAAGACGAACTGGCCGAAGTCATCGAGCGCATCTTCAACACGGCTGACGCGCCACCACCCAGCGCAGCCTGATCACCGATAGTGCCGCAACAAGAAGCGACGGGCTTTCACCCGTCGTTTTCTTTTTGCTCGAATGCATTGGCCAGCATCCGGTAGACCGTGCGTTGACGTTCATTCACTGCCTTCGGGGCGGTGATCTCCAATTCGACGATCTGGTCGCCCGAAGGAATTCCCGGCAACCCGCGACCACGCAGGCGCAACTTGCGGCCAGCGTCTGAATCGGCAGGGATCTTCAACTCCACCGGGCCACCCAGCGTCGGCACGCTCACCGTCGCGCCCAATGCCGCCTGCCACGGAGGTACCGACAGCACATGGATGATATTGCGGCCATCCACTTCGAACTGGGGGTGCTCCGCGTATTCAACTTCCAGCATCAGGTTGCCACCCGCCTCGCCCTGGCCAGCCAGACGGATCACCTGCCCCGGACGCACGCCCTTAGGCACGCGCACTTCCAGCTGCTTGCCCTTGACCGTGATGCGCAGGCTGCCGCCGTCGTGCACCGCCTGCAATGGCACCGCGAACTTCGCCCGCGTATCGCGCGGACCCGCGGGCCGTTGCTGCGGACCACGTGGCTGCGCACCCGCCTGGCGTGCGCGCTGGCCGAACAGGCCTTCGAAGAAATCACTGAATCCGCCGCCGCCCGCGCCACCACTGCCGAACACTTCCTCGAAATCGAAGCCCTGCCCGCCACCCGCACCGCCGCGACCGAAATCAGGCGGCGGCCGGAATTCCTCGCCGGGCCGGTAGCCCTGCGCACGCAACTGGTCGTAGGCCTTGCGCTTCTCCGGATCACGCAACGCCTCATGCGCTTCGTTCACGGCCTTGAACTTTTCCTCCGCACCCGCTTCCTTGCTCACGTCGGGATGGTACTTGCGCGCCAAGCGGCGATACGCCGTCTTGATCTCGGCATCGCCGGCGCCGGGCTCCACGCCCAGGATGCTGTAGTAATCCTTGAATTGCATTGCTTGCCTCGAACCAGTGCGCGCCGCAGGGTTGCCTCGCCTTGCTGATTTTACGGGCTAGCGCTGCCCACCGCGATTCCATGTGCCTTGACGCCCCTTTACCATGGCAAGCCCTATGCTTCCCCCACCCTAAAGGAGCTTCCATGACCATCCAGATCGGCGACCGCATTCCCGAAGTCACCCTCAAGCGCATCCGCGAAGGCGTGGAGACCATCGACACCCCCACCCTGTTCGAAGGACGCAAGGCAGTGCTGTTCGCCGTACCCGGCGCCTTCACCCCGACCTGCTCGGAACGCCACCTGCCCGGCTTCATCGAGCATTTCGAGGCGTTCCGCGCACGCGGCATCGAAGTCTATTGCGTGTCGGTCAACGACCCGTTCGTGATGCAGGCCTGGGGCAAGTCGCAGGACGTACCGGACGGATTGCAGATGCTGGCCGACGGCAACGCCGACCTCACCCGTGCCCTGGGCCTGGAGATGGACGCCAGCGGCTACGGCATGGGCGTGCGCTCCAAGCGCTATGCGCTGTACGCCGAAGATGGCGTAGTGAAGGAACTGTGGGTGGAAGCCCCGGGCGAGTTCAAGGTATCCGCGGCGGAGCATGTGCTGGAGAATTTGCCAGGCTGACCAAGGAGCGCCTGGAAGCGCGTAGGAGCGACGTAAGTCGCGATGAAGCTTTAGCGGTGATGCTCGATCGCGACTTACGTCGCTCCTACGTGCAATAACGAGACCCATCAATAAAAAAGCCGCCACTTGATGTGGCGGCTTTTTTCAGAACGATTGCCGGATCAGAAATCCACGGGATCGCGGATGATCGGGCAGGTCATGCAGTGGCCGCCACCGCGACCGCGACCCAGTTCGGCACCAACGATCGTGATGACTTCGATGCCAGCCTTGCGTAGCAGCGTGTTGGTGTAGGTATTGCGGTCGTAGGCGTAGACCACGCCCGGCGAGGCGCAGACCAGGTTGGCGCCGCTGTCCCACTGCGTGCGCTCGCGCTGGTAGTCACTGCCACCCGCCTCGACCACGCGCATCTTCTTGATGCCCAGGCCTTCGGCCACCACGTCAACAAACGGCTTGTTCTCGGCGTGGAATTCGACGCCGCTGGGATGGTCGCTGGGACGGTACGAAAAAGTCTTGGTCTGGTTCATGAAGTCCGGCGCCAGCAGCACGCAATCGCGGTCCGCGAAAGTAAACACCGTGTCCAGGTGCATGGCGGCACGGATCTTCGGCATGGCCGCGACGATCACGCGTTCCGCAGCGCCTTTCTTGAACAGCGTTGCCGCCAACTGGCTGATGGCCTGGCGCGAGGTGCGCTCGCTCATGCCGATCAACACGATGCCCTTGCCGATCGGCATGACGTCGCCGCCTTCCAGCGTCGCCTGCCCATGGTCTTCGGTCGGGTCGCCCCACCACACGTTCACCTTGCCGGCGAAATCCGGATGGAACTTGTAGATGGCGGTGGTGAGGATGGTTTCCTCATGGCGCGCGGGCCAGTACAGCGGGTTGAGCGTGACGCCGCCATAGATCCAGCAGGTCGTGTCACGCGTGTACAAGGTGTTGGGCAGCGGCGGCAGAAGGTATTCGGTGACGCCCGCGGCCTCTTTCACGATCTTCAGCGCCGCACCGCCCGCGCTCTCGGGGAATTCCAGCGTCGACAGGCCGCCAATCAGGGTTTCCGCCAGCTTGCGGTTGTCCAGACCCTCCAGGAAACTGCGCAGCTCGTCGATGAAGCCCAGGCCCACCTGGTTCGGCACCACCTGCTGGTCAAGGATCCACTTCTTGCCTTCGGGCACGGCCACGGTTTCGGCCAGCAGGTTGTGCATTTCCACGACGTCGACGCCGCGGTCGCGCATCTTGTTGACGAAGTCGAAGTGGTCGCGCTTGGCGTTGTCCACCCACAACACGTCGTCGAACAAGAGTTCATCGCAATTGCTCGGGGTCAGGCGCGTGTGCGCCAGGCCCGGCGCGCACACCATCACCTTGCGCAAGGTGCCTACTTCGGAATGGACGCCGAAGGCAGGAGCAGTAGTGGTGTCAGACATGGTGTTCGTCCTTGTTCGTGGGTCAGATGGTGATCCAGCCGGTGATCAGGCCATGGAGTGCGGCGATGGCGCCGATGACGGCAATGGCGAAGACCAGCCATTCCACCGGCGTGAAGAGTTGCTTGCCCTGTTCGCGGCGCGTCATGTAGTACAGCACCGTGCCCGGCGCGTAGACCAGGAAGCCGAGTACGAGGAACTTGAGGCCACCGGCGAACACCAGGAACAAGGTGTAGATGACGGCCAATACCGCGATCAGCAGATCCTTGTTGCGATCCTGCGAATTGACATCGTAGGTTTCGCGGGTGCTTGCCAGCTTGAATGCGAAGGCCGCCGACAACAGGTAGGGGATCAGGGAAAGATGGCTGCACAGCGACAGCGCGAAGGTGAAGGCATCGGCGGAGAACAAGGTGGCGATCAGCACCAGCTGGATCAGCATCGAAGTCATCAGCAGCGCGGTGGACGGCACCTGGTTCTTGTTTTCGTGCGCCAGGAAGGCCGGCATGTCCTTCTTCTTGGCCGCGATCGACAGCACTTCGGCCGACATCAGCGTCCAGGCGAGATAGGCACCCAACACCGAAATGACCAGGCCGACGCTGATGAAGATCGCACCCCAACGTCCCACGACTGACTCGAGTACGCCTGCCACTGATGGCTGGCGCAACTGGGCAATTTCGGCCTGCGGCATCACGCCGTAGGCGAGGATCGACACCGAGGCAAACAGGGCCAGGACGCCCAGGAAACCCATCACGGTCGCCTTGCCCACGTCCGAACGCTTCTCGGCAAAACGCGAATAGTTGCTGGCGCCCTCGATGCCCAGGAACACGAACACCGTGACCAGCATGGTCGCCTTCACCTGCGAGAACAAACCGCTGTAGCTGCCCGCTTCACCGCCACCCCACAGGTTGTTCGCGAATACGTCAGGCTTGAATGCAAACAGCACCAGGAACAGGAACACCAGCAGCGGGATGACCTTGGCGATGGTGACGATCTTGTTGATCGCCGCCGCTTCCTTCACTCCGCGCAGCACCATGAAATGGAACGCCCAGATGCCGATTGAAGACACCAGCACCGCCATCAATGTATTGCCCTCGCCAAACGCAGGGAACACGGCGCCGAGCGTCGACTTGATCAATATCCAGTAGGACACGTTGCCGACGCAGGCGCTGGCCCAATACCCGAAGGCAGAGAAGAAGCCGAGATACGGCCCGAAACCTGCGCGTGCATAGGCATACACGCCTGCATCGAGATCAGGCTTGCGACTGGCCAGGTTCTGGAATACCAGGGCCAACATCAACATGCCGGCGCCCGCGATGGTCCACGCGATCAACGCACCATAGACGCCAGTCGCCTGGGCGAAATTCCTGGGTATTGAAAACACACCCGCACCCACCATGCCACCCACCACCATGGCGGTCAGCGTGCCGAGTTTCATCTTCTGGTTTTCCGCCATGGCTTCAAGACTCCCCACAAGTCCAACATCGAAGTTACGGACTGCCCCGACCTATGCGTGACAATTTTTTAACACCTGCATGCACAGGATTTTTTGTTAGCTGGCTCACGTTACACCCCGGCCATGACAAGCGTCAACGCGATGCCTCAACGCAACACCCGGAAGCGGGTACGTGCCCATGCACCGTTCTCGGCCAACGCGGTGATGACATGGTCACCCGGCTCCGCATACTCGTGCTGGAACGATTGCCCTGCCTTCGTCTCCGCAATCCATCTTCCATCCAGCAACCATTGCACGCGTGCCTCGGTACCCAATGCACGCAATTGCAACCGCGCGGCATGCGTGCTGCCCGGTGCACGGGCGATAGTGGCACGGTCATTGATGCCTTCGATGCGCAACTCGGCGGATGCATCGCGGCCATCGTCGCGACAGTCAGCAGACAATGCAGGCAAGCGTGATTGCTGGCGTTCCTGTGCCGCCAGCCAGGGCGATGCAAGCGCAGGCCAGCGTGCGATTTCCGTACCGCGCGATACATGCGTCGCGCTGCAATCCGCGGAAAGGCGCAAGCCCGTGGTCGCGTCCACGTCGAAGCGCTCACGCCCCGCATTCCACAGGCGCGCATCGCGCTCCGGGAAGGTGGGTGGAATCACCCCATCCAGCGTCCACGCTTTCATCCTGCGTTGGCAGAGTTGCGGGGCATCGTCTTCGGGCGGCAGTCCCAGCGGCCAGCAGACTTCGGCCTGGGTCACGCCTGCCGGTGGTGGCACCGGCACCCCGTCGCTGCGCGCGCGCGGCAGGCTGTCGATCACCTCGAACATCAACGGCAGTGCCGTGACTGCACCGTACTGGCCGGGCAACGGCGTGCCGTCGGGACGTCCTACCCACACGCCAACCGTGTAGCGCCGCGTACCCCCAATGGCCCAGGCATCACGGAAGCCGTAACTGGTGCCTGTCTTCCACGCCACGCGCGGGCGCGAACCGATGTCGAACGTGCCCAGCCCATAGCCGGGCCGCGGATTGGATTCCAGCACCTCGCGCAGTATCCACGCCGCCCCGGGTGACATCACCCTGCGGTCAATGACCGGATCGGCCTCCGTGTAGCGCACGCGTCCGGCGACACCGGCACGATTGAAGGCAGCAAACGCGCCCACCAGTTCTTCCAGCCGCACGCCGGTGCCGCCGAGGATCATGGACAGATTGGGGCCACCCCCGGTCGGGTATTTCAATTCGATGCCGGCATTGGCCAGGCGCGCGGAGAAACGTGCGGGCCCAACCCGATCCAGCAGATCCACCGCGGGCACGTTCAACGACAGGCGCAAGGCTTCCGCCGCACCAATGGGACCGTTGAATGCGGAATCGAAGTTACCGGGCCGGTAACCACCGAATGTCTGCGGTGCATCGACCATCAGGCTCTCCGAATGGATGAGCCCATCATCCAGCGCAAGCCCATACAAAAATGGCTTGAGCGTGGACCCCGGTGAGCGCCAGGCCCGCACCATGTCGACGTGGCCCAGCCGCTGCTTGTCGCCGAAGCTGACCGAACCCACGTAGGCGCGCGCCTGCAGGCTTTCGTTGTCGATCACCAGCAAGGCGGCAGAGGTGCGTTCGGGCAGGCTGGAGAAGTACGAGGACACGCGTTCTTCCAGTGTGTGCTGCAGCTCGGGATCGATGCTGGATACGATGCGCGCGGCTTTGGGATTGTCCTGGTGCAGGCGCTCGGCCAGCAAGGCAGCGCTGAGTGGAGGCTTCAATGAACGCGCCACCACCGACTCGATGCTTGCGTCATCCACTTCCACCTGCGACCACACGCCGAGCGTGACCATGCGCCTGAGTACCTTGTCGCGCGCGATGCGTGCCGCCTCGGGATGCCGGTCAGGACGCAGGCGACTGGGTGATTGCGGCAGCACGGCGAGCAAGGCGGCTTCTGCCTGTGAAAGTCGCGTCGCAGGTTTTCCCAGGTAGGCCCAGCTCGCCGCTTCCACGCCTTCGATGGTGCCGCCGAAGGGTGCGCGTTCCAGGTACAGCTGCAGGATCTCGCGCTTGGACAGGTGTACTTCGAGTTGCACTGCGCGCAACAGCTGCTTGGCTTTTCCCCACGGCGTGCGCGTGTGCGGATCGAGGATGCGCGCCACCTGCATGGTGAGGGTGGAACCACCGGACACGATGCGGCCACCCTGCAGCCATTGCCCACCCGCGCGCAGCAAGGCCCACGGATTCACCCCGGGGTGTTTCCAGAACCAGCGATCTTCGTAGTTCAGCAGTGCTTGTAGGTAGAGCGGCGAGACGCTTTCTGGTGTCGCGGGATAGCGCCACACGCCATTGGAGTCCGCGAAGGCACGCAGCGGCGTGCCGTCACGTGCGACGACCAGCGTGCTGGTGTCGCGGGCTTTGGGAAGCGGTGGCGGAAAGGTGAAGTCGAGTACGAGCAACGTCACCAGGAAGGCGACGGTGCCCCAACGCAGCCATGGTAGAAAGCGGCGCATTCTTTCTTTCGCTTCCACTTTCACTCTCAGAACGTCATGACCAGCCATTAGGCTGTTGAAAACCCAGCGAACGCTGGAAGTGCTTTTCAACAGCCGCATGGCTGGTCACCCATTTTGACTTTGCTTGAATCATGCCGATGCAGGAACTAGGAGCAAGATCAAGATGGATCCCGGCTTTCGCCGGGATGACGTCGTCGTAGTTTTATTTCCCACTGCTGGCTATTCATGGTCGCTGGACGTTCAGCACGGTTGAGGCATCACGGCTGCACCACCGTGATCACCGCCGGCGACGACTTGCCCACGCCACGGATGTCCGGGCGGTACATGTCTTCGACCAGCGGTGGCGGCACGCTGTAGACGCCGGGCGTGACCGCACGCACAAGGTAGAAGACTTTGGCCGCCTGCCCGCGATCCAGCTTCAATGCCGCCACGTAGCGATCGTCGCGGAATTCCTCGTGCTTGATGTCAGCAGAACCGGAACGATCACTGATCCCGATGCCGTCTACCACCACGTCGGCCCATTGCTTGGCATCGCCCAGGTTGAAGTTCTCGATCTCCAGGCCCGCAGGCAACAAGTCGGTGAACAGGGCGTCGGGGATGCTGACATCCGGCGTGATGCTGACGCGCACGATCAATGCTTCGCCTTCCTTCAAGGTTCCACCCTTCCACTCCTTGCCGTCGGTGCTGTAGTACTTGCGCTCGATGCCGATCTGGCGATTGTCGAAGGCCGGCGGCGTGCGCGGGATGCCGGCGACCTCCATGCTGGCGAACATCGGCGGCTGGCCTTCGGGAACGAAGCGCATGCCGCGCGCCAAGGCGGCGTAGTCGAAGCTGCGGCCAAACAGCTTGGTGGCCGCGATGGCTTCGGTGGTGTCGCCGAGGCTGAAGGTGCCGGACACCAGCTTCTGCTGGTCGACCATCAAGGCCTTGCCCAGCCGCGCCAGTGCCACCTGCTCCTGCGTGCTCAGGTACATCCAGCCTGCGTTGCGGCGTGCGTCGAGTTCGCGACCCAATGAAACCGCGCGCGTGTCGTACTCGGGCTTGCTCAACTTGCGCTCGTGCACCAGCGCGATCATCAAGGCGTCATCGCGCAACTTGGTGCCGTAGTCACCCAGGAATTCGGGGCGACCTCCCTTCATTGCAAAAGCCTGGTCAATGGACTTCCGACCCCGATTCTTGTCGCCCTGCTGCGACAGTGCGATGCCCAGGTGCACCAAGGGCAAGCCGGTGAGGCTGTTGCCACGTTCGTTGTCATACAGCGCGCGCAGCGTGCCTAGCGGCGCACGGTTGACACGCGACAGCACGTAGCCGGCATACGCCTGGTTGGCGAACTTGAGGTGCTCGCGCTTGTCGGACCCGTAGAACTGCGCGCCACCTGCAAGCAGGTCTTCGCTCAAGCGCGCCAAGGCCTTCTGCAGCACGTTGTCAGGCACGGCGAAGCCGGCTTCCTTCGCATCCAGCAGGAACTCCACGATGTAAGGCGTCAATCCGGGACTGACATAACTGTCGTCGCCCCACATGGAGAAGTGGCCGCTGGATACCTGCATCGAGGCCAGGCGACCGAAGGCACCCTCCATGCGTTCGCGGCGCTTCTTCGCATCCAATCCGGGCACGCCGAGCAACTTCGCGGTCGCGTCATCCAGTTCCAACGCGGCATAGCCCTTGCTGGTGGTCTGCTCGGCGCAGCCATAGGGGTATTCAAGCGCGCCTTTCAATGCGCTGGCGAAGGGAATCGGCGGCAACGCGCTCACCATCATGCGCACGTTCACCGAGGCAGGCATCAAGCCATCGGCAAACGCGGTTCCCAGTTCAATGGGAGCCAGCGGATCCAACACGCGCGTCTGCGACCGCAGGACGGATGGCCACGCCGCGCGCACTGGCACGTCGTACTTGCGATCCACCTTGAAGCCACCGCCATCGACGCGAACGCGCACTTGCGCCGTGGTGTGTCCCTCACCGGCGACAAGCGGGAAGCTGAGCGTGGTCTTGGCATCCGTGCCGAGCTTGGCGCTGCGCGTGGCTTGTGCAATCGACAGTGGGCCTATGCCGTCCACGCGCACCTTGAAGTCACCCGGCTTGCCGGTGAAGTTCTGGATGTCCAGGGTCACCGTGCTCTTGTCACCGGGCGCGAGGACGCGTGGCAGGCTGGCTTCGGCCACGATGGGCGCACGCACCAGGGCCTCGCGGTCGACATTGCCGTAGCGGTCATCGGAATACACCAGTGCCGATACGCGCAAGGTGCCGTTGAAGTCAGGCATTTTCAGCTTCACGCGGGCGTTGCCCTTGGCATCCAGCTGCACCGGGCCGGCAAACAGATCCACGGTCTGCACGCGCGACGTGGGCCGCTTGGCCTGCGGCAACGCGGCCAGCGCCATGTCGCCACCGAAGCGGATTTTCGCACTGCCACCTTCGAAACTCTCGATCACGCGACCGTAGATGTCATAGGCATCCACGCCCAGGCGACGCTGGGCGAAGAACTGCGCATTCGCATCCGGCACCGGGAATCGGGTGATATTGAGGATACCCACGTCCACCGCCGACACCGTCACGTGCGCCTGCTTGCCGGCGAGCTCCGGCACGCTGACGGTGACGGGCATATCCTGCTCCGGTCGCATCTGCTTGGGCGCGGACAGTCCGACTGCGACGCGACGCGACCTGCGATCCATCGGCACGTGCGTCACGCCCACGGCACGCGCCGGGGTGATCTTGCTGGGCACGGAGCCACCACGGAACACCAGCGCCGTCACGTAAACGTCGTGGCGCTCCCAATCCTTGGTCACCGGGATTTCGAACGTACTGCCGGGCTTGGCGTCGATCTCCTGCACGTACAGCATGCGGTCGCTCTCCACCATCAACAGGCCCTTGCCCGGATGCGGTGGCGTGACCGTTACCTTGAGCGTGTCGCCCACCTTGTAACCGGTCTTGTCGAGGGCAAGCTTCACCTTGTCCGGGCGCGCATCCAGGCCACGGTTCTCGTCATCCCAGCTCCAGCCGGCGTTGAAGGGATAGCGCGTGGTCAGGCCCGTAGTGGGATCGAACACATCCAGGCGATAGCCGCCCCACTCCACCGGGTAATCAATCTTCGCGGCCGTCGCGCCGATATCGACCGTCTTGACCTCCAGGTTCTCGAAGCGCTGGGTGAAATCGTAGTCCCAGCCGCCGTCTGCGTCGTAATTCCAGTGGTAGTCACGGCGCTCACGCACCAAGGTCACCTTCAGGCCTTTCGCCGGCTGCGGCTTGCCTGCGGCATCCACGCGCACCAGCTCGAAGCGTGCGTTGCTGTTCGCGTCGGCACCGTCCTTGTCATCGAACAGCGGGCGCACGCCAACCAGCGCATTCGCCGGCCACAGCACGCGCTTCAGGGTGCGATTGACGGTGCGACCACCGGTTTCATACACGCTGCCGGAGACTACGGCGGCGATGGTGCTGGTGGGTTTCGCTTCGACAGGCAGCACGATGTTCTCCTGGTGCATGCCCTGTGCATCCAGCGTGGTGTCGATGACGTCCTTGGCTTCCTTGGGAAGACTCAGGGTGGGGTCGCCGAAGAAATAACCGGGCAACTGCTCCAGCGGGTGCTGCTCGACCGCCACCGCAAGTTTCGCGGTGAAGCGATTGCCATCCGCGGGTGCGCCATACAGGTAGGCGGCCGTAGCGGTGATGGCGAAGGGCTCGCCGGGTTTGAGCACGTCCTGCTTGGTATCCAGGTCCAGCTTCATGCGCTCGGGCAGGAATTCCTCGATGCGCAAGGTCATGCCCTGCACGGCATCCTTGCTGTCGGGATCCGTGCGGAATTCCACTTGCCACCGCCCGGTGGGCGCTTCGACCGGAATCACCTGCTCGAAGCTGAAATAGCCTTGCGCACCCGGCTGCAAGCGGGTTTCACGGAACACCTTGCCGTCGGGTTGTTTCAGGCGCAGGAACACCGGCTGCGGCTTGATGGGCTTGCCGTCGTTGTCACGCAATATGGCGTTGACACGCACGGTTTCACCCGGACGATACAGGTCACGTCCGGACCACGCGAACACGTCGAACCACGCCGCTTCGCGACCGGCGACCGAAAACTCGGAGAGATCCAGTGCCGGCTGGTTGAACGGCAGCATGGACACGTCCTTGCTGCGGCTCGCGGTCAGCACATGGCCGGCGTCCAGCGTGTACGTGAGCATGGCGTTGCCGTTGGCGTCGGTTTGTCCCTTCAGGAACACTTCGCCCTTGGCATCCAGCACGCGCAGCTCCACTCCACCCACAGCATCACCACTGTTCAGCGATGCCGTATGCACGAACAACTTGTCCTTGTAGGCACGCGCATGCAAGCCGATGTCGCTGACGGTGAAGAACGCGGTTTCGAACTCACCCGAGAACTTGCCGGTGCGTTTCATGACCGCGAAATACAGGCCGGGTTCCTGCAGTTCCTTGATGTCCTGGATCGGCAGGTAGGTCAGCAGGCGCTCATTCGGCTTGCCGCCTAACAGAAAGCGGTTGACGTAGACCGGCTCGGCCAGTTCGCCGATCGGCGTGTGCTCGTCATAGTCGCTGTCCAGATCCCAGCTGCCACGACGACCCCCGCGCTGGTACTCGGAAAAAAACTTGGGCAGGTTGCTTTCACTGACCTTGAGGAATTCGACATCGACTTCCCTGACGTTGATCGAGACCACCGGCAAGCCCCGGCTCTCGCGCGCCGGCAACACGCTGCCCTGCGAGGCGAAACCTACCGCCGGATCCAACTGGCCGGTGTGGACTTTTTCCTTCAGCTCCTTGCCGAGCAGGCTGCCATCGGCCGCCAGCAGGTTGGCACGCACCAGCACTTCGTAATCACGCGCCGCCTCCACGTACGGGAAGCGCAGGATCAGTCCCTTTTCATCCAGCACCCAGCTGCCCTTGACCGCGGCACCCTTGTCGTCGGTAACGGCCAGCAACGCATCGAAATCCTGCGAGCCCACCAACGGGCGCGTGAACTCCAGCGCGATGGAAAGATCGCCGTCGTTTTCATCCGGGTAGATGCTGGAGAGCCCGAAGCCCTTGACCTCCTGCTTCTGCGCCTTGATCGGCTCGCCACTGGGCGCGGGCAACTGCCCGGTCTCGTTGCGCTTGCAGGCACCCAGCGCCAGCAGCAGCAGTGCTGAAACGAAAAACGCGCGCATCCAGCGGATACGCGCGTTGGTCTTGCCCTGTGATGTGCATTCCATTTGCATTTCCCTGCCCAGGAGTTGTTGGCAGTATAGAACGCAAACCTGTTTGGTTCGGGGTCAAACCTTCTCACAATCGAGAAGTCATTTCCTTAGTCAGAAATACACATCGCACGCATGGACCGCTTGTGCCTCCCCCTTTGAAAAAGGGGGACCGAGGGGGATTTGCTCTCAGCGCAAAAGCAGATTCAAAAGCAAATGCCCCGTAGCCCCCTTTTGAAAAGGGGGCAAAGCAAGGGCAACCTGCTCAGGCCTGCGGACTTGGCGCTGAAGGCGACTCGGTTGCCTCGATGGAAGCATCCTCGTCATCATCCAGCGACGCATCCAGGCGCTCCACCGCCTGCAGGGTTTCATCCTTGGCCAGCTTGATCAGGGTGACGCCCTGGGTGTTGCGGCCGACCTGCGAAATTTCCGAGGCCCGGGTGCGCACCAGGGTGCCGCCATCCGAAATCAGCAGCACTTCGTGGTGGTCGGACAGCTGCACGGCACCGACCAACTGGCCGTTGCGTGCCGAGGTCTGCAAGGCAATCACGCCCTGGGTACCACGACCCTTGCGCGGGTAATCCTCGACCGGCGTGCGCTTGCCGTAACCGCGCTCGCTGGCGGTGAGAATGTCGCCCTCGCCTTCCACCACGATCAGGCTGCGCACCTGCTCGCCCTTGGCCAGACGGATACCGCGCACGCCGGTGGTGTTGCGGCCGGTGCTGCGCACTTCCTTCTCGGCGAAGCGCACGGCCTTGCCGTTGGAGGCGAACAGCATGACGTCGCGGCTGCCATCGGTCATGGCGACACCGACCAGCGCATCGCCTTCGTCCAGGTTGATCGCGATCTTGCCGCGGGCCAGGCGATAGGCGAACTCGGTGAGCGGGGTCTTCTTGACCGTGCCGTCCTGGGTGGCGAACAGCACGAAGTGGCCTTCGTCGTATTCGCGCACCGGCAACACCGCCTGCACGCGCTCTCCCGCTTCCAGCGGAATCCAGTTGATGATCGGGCGACCACGTGCGTTGGAACCGGCTTCCGGCAACTGGTACACGGACAGCCAGAACACCCGCCCGCTGCTGGTGAACGTGAGCAGCGTGTCATGCGTGTTGACCAGCCACAGCTGGTCGATGAAATCCTCTTCCTTGGTCGCCGCCGCGCTGCGGCCACGGCCGCCACGGCGCTGTGCACGGTAAGCGCTGGCCGGCTGGCGCTTGGCGTAACCGGCATGCGACAGGGTCACGACCACGTCTTCCGGCTCGATCAGGTCCAGGATGTCGAGGTCTTCTTCACTGTGGCGGATCTCGCTGCGACGCGCATCGCCGAACTCTTCCTTGATGTTCAGCAGCTCGGTGCGGATCACTTCCAGCAGCACGTCCGGGTTTTCGAGGATGCGGATCAGGCCGGCGATGGTCTCCAGCAGTTCCTTGTATTCCTCGGTCAGCTTTTCCTGCTCCAGCCCGGTGAGGCGGTGCAGGCGCATTTCCAGGATCTGGGTCGCCTGTACTTCGGTGAGCTGGTACGCCCCGTCGAGGAAACCGACGCCGGGCGGCAGGTCTTCCGGACGCGAGGTGTCGGCGCCGCTGGCGGCCAGCAGCGCGCCGACCAGGCCTGGCTCCCAGGTCTTGGCCAGCATGCGCTCACGCGCTTCGGCCGGATTCGCCGAGGTCTTGATCAGTTCGATCATCTCGTCGATGTTGGCCAGCGCCACGGTCAGGCCTTCAAGGATGTGCGCACGCGCACGCGCCTTTCGCAGGTCGAAGATGGTGCGGCGGGTCACGACTTCGCGGCGGTGGCGGATGAACGCCTCCAGCATCTGCTTCAGGTTCAGCGTCTGCGGACGGCCGTCAACCAGCGCCACCATGTTGATGCCGAACACCGACTCCATCTGGGTCTGCTGGTACAGGTTGTTGAGCACCACGTCGGCCGAATCGCCGCGCTTCACTTCCATGTAGATGCGCATGCCGTCCTTGTCGGACTCGTCACGCAGCTCGCTGAGGCCTTCCAGCTTCTTTTCCTTCACCAGCTCGGCGATCTTCTCGATCAACCGCGCCTTGTTCACCTGGTACGGGATCTCGGTGACGATGATCGACTCACGGCCGGTGTCGTCATTGACCTCGATGGTGGCGCGGGCGCGCATGCGCACGCGGCCACGGCCGGTGCGGTAGCCGGCGACGATGCCACTGGTGCCGTTGATGATGCCGGCAGTGGGGAAGTCGGGGCCGGGGATGTACTGCATCAGGCCATCGACATCGATCTCGGGATCATTGATCAGTGCGATCAAGCCATCGATGACTTCGGTGAGGTTGTGCGGCGGGATGTTGGTGGCCATGCCGACGGCGATACCGGCGGAGCCGTTGACCAGCAGGTTCGGGAACCGGGTCGGCATGACCGTCGGTTCGTATTCTTTCTCGTCGTAGTTGAGCTGGAAGTCGACGGTTTCCTTGTCGATGTCCGCCATCAGCTGGTCGGTGAGGCGCGCCATGCGCGCTTCGGTGTAACGCATGGCGGCGGCGGAGTCGCCGTCGACCGAGCCGAAGTTGCCCTGCCCGTCCACCAGCAGGTAGCGCAGCGAGAACGGCTGGGCCATGCGCACGAGCGTGTCGTAGACCGACTGGTCGCCGTGCGGATGGTACTTACCGATCACGTCACCGACGATACGGGCCGACTTGAAGTGGGCCTTGTTGCTGTGCGCGCCAAGTTCGTTCATCGCGAACAGGACGCGGCGGTGGACGGGTTTCAGGCCATCGCGGACGTCGGGGAGCGCGCGTCCCACGATCACGCTCATGGCGTAGTCCAGGTAGCTGCGTCGCATCTCGTCTTCGAGGTTGACCGGGATGATTTCCTTGGCGAGTTCTGCCATTCGGGTTCCGTCTTCTGGTGGTTTATTCGGTCAACGATTTTTGGTCAAAGCCGGTGCTGCCGAAGCAGGTTCGGAGCGCCGGAAATCGATGGGATTTTCAACTGCGGAATGGTAGCACAGATGGGTGCCTGGAAGCAGTCTCTTTGTGCCTGAAAAACAGGCACTTAGGACGCCGGAATGGGCTAAATACGACATCTGGCAAACAATCGAAATAGAAGGCCGTCATCCCGGCGAAAGCCGGGACCCAACTTCTCGACGACGGATAATTGGGTCCCGGCTTTCGCCGGGATGACGGCCCTGGTTTTTTTGTAGAGCCGGGCGTGCTCGGCTGCTCTTGCCTGGACGCTGGAAGCAGCCGAGCAAGCTCGGCTCTACAACGATGGGATCAACCGAACGCCGCGCGCATCCTGGTGGCCGTCGGCCGCTCGATCACGCCCTTCTCGGTCACGATGGCATCGATCAGTTCGCCCGGGGTAACGTCGAACACCGGGTTCCAGGCGCGGATGCCTTCGGCGACGATGCGTACGCCCCCTATTCCCAGCATTTCCGACGCGTCGCGCTCCTCGATCTCGATCAGGTCGCCGCTGGCCGTGTCCATGTCCACCGTGGAGGACGGCGCCACGACCATGAATTTCACCCCATGGTGGCGCGCGGCAATCGCCAACTGGTAGGTGCCGATCTTGTTGGCAGTGTCGCCATTGGCGCAGATGCGGTCGGCACCGACCACGACCCACTGCACCGCGCCCGTCTTCATCAAATGGGCAGCAGCGGAATCGGCGATCAAGGTCGCATCGATGCCATCCTGCTGCAGTTCCCACACCGTCAGTCGCGCACCTTGCTGCCACGGCCGGGTTTCGTCGGCGAACACACGTTCGATACGCTCCTGTGCGACACCCGCGCGTATCACGCCCAAGGCCGTGCCGAAGCCCGCCGTGGCGAGCGAGCCGGTGTTGCAGTGGGTCAGCACGCCACTGCCCGGCGCGATCAGCGCGGCACCCAGCGCACCCATGTGGCGATTGGCGGCGAGGTCTTCGGTGGCGATTGCGTCAGCCTCACGCTCCAGCACCTGCAGCCAGTCGGCACCTGCCGGCCGAAGTGCGCGACGCATACGCGCCAGCGCCCACGCCAGGTTGACGGCCGTAGGACGTGCCGCGTTGAGGCGCTGCAATGCAGGTTCAAGCTTCAGCGCCGCCTCGGCACCGTCGGTTGCTTCGATCTCGCGTGCCGCCAGCACGACGCCCCAGGCCGCGGCGATGCCGATCGCGGGTGCACCGCGCACGGCGAGCGCATGGATGGCAGCGGCCACGGCGTCACTGCTGGTGCAGGCCAGGTATTCCACCGTGAATGGCAGCAGGCGCTGGTCAAGCAATTCCAGCGCGGCGCCCGTCCAGCGGATCGGGCGGACATGGTCGTAACGTGCGTAGTCGATATCGTGTGTCATGGCCGAAGTTTAACCGCCCAAGCCAGACATCGCGTTACAGAACCCACCGTAGGAGCGCCCCATGGGCGCGAGCTTTTGATTTTGATCCTGGATCGACGAGAAAGAGCTCGCGCCCATGGGGCGCTCCTACCGTCAGGCATGGGAAAAATCGAAGGCCAGCACGTCGGCGATGCGGTCCGTGCCCAGCATCGCCATCAGCAGGCGATCCACGCCCAGGGCCACGCCTGCGCACTCCGGCAGGCCTTGCCCCATGGACGCGAGCAGGCGCTGGTCGAGTGGCGGCAAGGACGCAATTCGCGCCTCTCGGGTCGCGAGATCGCGCTGGAAACGCTGGCGCTGTTCCTGCGCATCGGTGAGCTCATGGTAGCCATTGGCGAGCTCGTGGTGGCCGAGGTACAGCTCGAAGCGCTCGGCCAACGGAGGATCGCCAGGACGTATCTTCGCCAGCGCGCATTGCGTCGCCGGCCAATCGCGCACCACGGTGATCCGATCATGCGGAAACTGCGGCTGCAGGCGGTGGGTGATCAGCAGATCCAGCCAGTCGTCGCGCGTCAATCCACTCCCATCGGTGGAAGCGTCGCCCAGAGCCGCACGCAATGCTTCATCGGAAGCAGTAAATGGATCAAGGCCAAGGCCTTGCTGGAACAATTCGCGGTAGGTCAAGGAGACCACGTCGGCTTGGCGACGAAGCAGGCCCAATGCACGCTGCACCAGCTCGACGGTTTCATCGATCAGTTGCAGATGATCCCAACCCAGCCGGTACCACTCCAGCATGGTGAACTCGGGATTGTGGCGGCCGCCGGCTTCGCCATTGCGGAATACGCGACCCAATTCGTAACAGTCGCCGACGCCGGCAGCCAGCAAACGTTTGAGCGGATATTCCGGCGAGGTGCGCATCCAGCGCGTACGCGAACCGGCATCGACATGGCCGGTGAACACGGTGGTGAAACTTTCGATGTTGGGTTCGGTATTGCCCGCTTCAGACAAAACGGGCGTCTCCACTTCCAGCACATCACGCTCGGCAAAGTACAGGCGAAACAGCGCATTCACCGCAGCGCGCAGGCGTATCGCGTCAAGCCGCAGCTGGGTCATCGATGCACGCAGTGCATGTAGGAGCGACGTAAGTCGCGAATGGAATAGGCATGCAGCCTACAGTCGCGACTTACGTCGCTCCTACGCGCTGTCCATACCGCTCTCACGTATTTCGCTCCAGGAAATCCAGCAATCTCGCTTCATCCCAGACTTCAATGCCGAGCTCTTGCGCCTTTGCCAGCTTCGATCCAGCCGCTTCCCCTGCAATGACCAGGCTGGTCTTCTTCGACACGCTACCTGCCAACTTCGCCCCTAATGCTTCCAGCTTCGCGCCTGCTTCATCGCGGCTCATCGACGACAAACCGCCGGTCAGGACCACTGTCTTGCCGTCCAATGGGCCCGCAGCCGTTTCCTCACTCTCAGGCGTGATGGCGAGCAGCCGTTCGACGGCCTCTGCGCCACGCAGCAGCAGGGCGGCATTGTGCGGCTCGTCCAGCCAAGCCGCCAGGGCATTGGCGGACTCGGAAGGCAAACCAGCAATGACGAAATCGTGGGCCGGTGCATCCACGAGGGCTTGCACACTGGTGAATGCATTGCCCAATTGTTCGGCACGGATGCGCGTGACTTTCGGAATTTCCATATCCACCAGCAAGGTCGCGAGGTCGAGGCCGTTGCGCAGTTTCGCGATCGGCGCGTGGGCATCCGAAATCACCACCCCGCGCGCCAGCAATTCGTCGATCACCTGCTGGTTGCCAGGCTGGTCGAGGAAATGGCCAATGGAACGCGCCACTTCGCCACCCACGTCCGGCACATGCTTGAACAAGGGCCATGGCAGGTGGCGGATAAGTTGCAGGTCACCAAACCAGTTGGCCAGTGCCTTGGCGGTGCTCTCGCCCACATGCTGGATGCCGAGCGCGAACAGGAAACGCTCCAGCGTGGTCGCACGGCTGCGGTCGATCGCCTCGATCAGGTTGTCCGCCCACTTGCTGGCGACTTTGCCGGCCTTGACGGTTTCCGGCGTCGTATCGTCACGCTCGTCCGCGCGACGCTTCATCTCCAGCAAATCGTCCAGCGTCAACTTGTAGAGATCCGCGACCGAGGCGACGTAGTCCAGATCGCACAGATCCTCGATGTAACGATCACCAAGCCCCTCGATGTCCATGGCACGCCGCGATGCGAAATGGCGGATGGTTTCCTTGCGTTGCGCGGGACAGCTCAACTCACCGGAACAACGCCATACGGCTTCGCCTTCCTCGCGCACGATTTCCGATCCGCAGATCGGGCATGTGGTGGGCATGGCCCACGGCACGGTCCCGGCAGGACGCTGCTCCAGCATCACGCCTGCCACTTCCGGAATCACATCACCCGCACGGCGCACGATCACTGTATCGCCTACGCGCACGTCCAGGCGCGCGATCTGGTCGGCATTGTGCAGGGTGGCGTTGGTCACGACCACGCCCGCGACCTGCACTGGCTTCAGGCGCGCCACTGGCGTCGCTGCACCGGTGCGGCCGATCTGGATTTCGATCGCTTCGACCGTGGTCGACTGTTCCTGCGCCGGGAATTTGTGGGCGATCGCCCAGCGTGGCGCACGCGAGACGAAACCCATTTCACGCTGGCCCGCATAGTCGTCCAACTTGTAGACCACGCCATCGATGTCGAACGCCAGCGCATCGCGCTTTTCGCCGATCCGTTTGTAGTACGCGAGCAGTCCTTCTACGCCCTCCACCACGTCGGCTTCCGCGCTGACCGGGAAACCCCATTCACGCAGTTGCTGCAGGCTGGCCGAGTGGGTCTCCGCGAGGTCACCGCCCTCCACCAGGCCGAGGCCATAAGCGAAGAACGCCAGCGGCCGCTGCGCGGTAATGCGTGGATCCAGTTGCCGCAGCGAACCGGCGGCGCCGTTGCGCGGGTTGGCCAACACTTTCCCGCCATGCAGGCGGGCGTGTTCGTTGTAGGTCTCGAAGGCGGCGCGCGGCATGTACACCTCGCCGCGCACTTCCAGGACCTCAGGCCAGCCGCTGCCGCGAAGATGCAGCGGGATCGCCTTTACCGTGCGCAGGTTGGCGGTGACCTCCTCGCCCGACGCGCCGTCGCCACGCGTCGCACCCTGCACGAAGGCGCCGTGCTCGTAGCGCAGGCTGATGGCCAGGCCATCCAGCTTGGGTTCGGCAGAAAACGAAAGGATGGGACGCTCCAGCTTTTCGGCGATGCGACGCACGAAGTCGTGGATTTCCTCGTCGCTGAAGGCATTGCCCAGCGACAGCATGGGAATGGCATGGCGGACTTCGGCGAACTTAGCCGAAGGCGCGTTGCCGACGCGTTGCGTGGGTGAGTCCGGGGTTATCAGTTCCGGATGTGCGGCTTCCAGTTCATCCAGCTCGCGTAGCAGGCGGTCGTACTCGGCATCCGGAATCGTGGGCTCGTCGAGGACGTGGTAACGGTAGTTGGCGTCTTCGAGTTGCTGGCGGAGTTGGAGGGCGCGGGTGGCGGGTGTGGTCATCTGTCGGGCGGCTTATTGAACCCTTCTCCCCTCGGGAGAAGGTGGCGCGCAGCGCCGGATGAGGGTGCGGCGGAATCAGCGTAGTTCGAGCATCAGGATTCCGCCGAACCCTCACCCCAACCCCTCTCACCTTTGGACACCCTTCGGGCGCCGCAGGAGAGGGGTTCTTTCACCAGCGCGGCGCCTTGGTCAGCGGCGGCGCTTCGTGCTGGCGGTCGTAGCCGCGGAGTTCCTCGCGGATGTGCTGGATGCGTTGGCGGCCCAAGGTGTTGCGGCTGTCGTCCAGCACCACGCCGTTCAACAGTTCCGCCATGCGTTCGACATTCGGCAACAGCTTCTCCCAGGCTTCCAGCGCGGTGATCGGCGCCGGCAGGGTCAGGAAGAACGCGATGGCCGGCGTCTCCAGTTCGCGGATGTTGGCCATGTCGAAACTGCCCGGCTGCATGATGTTGGCCATGCTGAAGATGGGGCCGCGCTCGGGATGGTTTTCCACCAGGCGGTGGAACACGTTCATGTGGCCGAAGGTGAGGCCGGTCTTCTCCGCCGCTACCACGATGTCTTCGCCACGAAGCGTATGCCCTGCCCTGGCTGCGACGTAGAGGGAAACGATCTTGTCGAAATCCTGGTCGGGGCGCTTGCCAAGGTCGCTGTCCGTTGCGGCGTGCGCGCCGGGCAGGCCCAGTTCCGGCTGGCTGACCGCGTCGCCGCTGTAGTCGGCCACGCTGCCATCGCTGTTGAAGGAATCGGCAATGCTCGGCTCGACCCGTGTGCCGTCACGTTCGGCGGGCTCGATGCGCTTGCCCTGTTTCGGCTTCTTGGGCCGCCCGAAGAAGATGATGGTGGCGATGAGGATGACGCCGGCCACCAGGATGCCAATGCGGAGCAAGGCCATGTCGGACATTTATCGGGTACTCCATGCAGGGTTCGCCACGGGGGTCACGTCGCCTTGGATCATGTCGCTTTGGATCATGTCGCTTTGGATCATGTCGCATTGAATCACGCCACTTTGAATCATGCCGCCGAAACTCATGCGGCGCCCGCCAGACGCGCGGCTTCTTCCAGGTCCACCGACACCAGTCGGCTCACACCCGGCTCACGCATGGTAACGCCACTGAGCTGGTGTGCGGCCTCCATGGTCGCCTTGTTGTGGCTGACGAACAGGAACTGCACCTTCTCGCTCATTTCCTTGACCATGGCGGTGAAGCGGCCGACGTTGGCCTCGTCGAGCGGCGCGTCGACTTCGTCCAGCAGGCAGAACGGCGCGGGATTGAGCTGGAAGATCGCGAACACCAGCGCCACCGCGGTCATCGCCTTCTCGCCACCGGACAGCAACGAAATGTTGGAGACGCGCTTGCCAGGTGGGCGCGCCATGATGGCCACGCCGGTGTCCAGCAGGTCTTCGCCCGTCAATTCCAGATAAGCATGGCCGCCGCCGAACAGGCGCGGATACAGCTCCTGCACGCCGGAGTTCACGCGGTCGAAAGTGTCCTTGAAGCGACCGCGCGTTTCGCGATCAATCTTGCGGATGGCTTCTTCCAGGGTCTCCAGCGCCGAGGTGAGGTCGGCGTTCTGCGCCTCCAGGTATTCGGAACGCTGCGAGGCTTCGCCGAATTCGTGGATCGCGGCCAGGTTCACCGGCTCCAGGCGGCGCATCTTGCCGTCGATGCTGCTGACGGCCTGTTCCCAGTCCGCCAGTGCGGCGACTTCGGGCAGGCTGTTGATGACGTCTCCCAGCACGAAACCGGCGTTCACTACGGCGGACGAAAGCTGCTCCGCCTTCAGGCTCAAGGCCTGCTGGTCGAGCTTGCGCTGTGAGATGACCTCGCGCTGGGTAATGGCTTGTTCGTCACGCTGGTGGCGGACCTGTTCGAAGCCGCGCAGGTCGTTGTCGATGCCTTCCAGCGCCGCCCTCGCCTCGCCCAATGCGCGATCGGCCAACACGCGCTGCTCGAGGGCGGCCTGGCGCTCGTTCTCCAGCGATTCCACCGGCGAATCACCGGCACTGAGCTGCGAGGAAAGGTCACCGAGGCGCGAATCCAACTGGCCGCGCTGGCTGCCCATGCGTTCAAGCGCCTGGCTCAAGGCAACGATCTGGGTACGCTGCGATTCCAGCGTCAAGGCCAGTGCATGCGCGGTGTCGCGGGAATTGCGCGCGGCGTCGCGGGCGGCATCGCGCGCTTCGGCCAGCTGGCGGCGCTCGGTATCCAGCGACTGTCGTGCGGTTTCCAGGTCGGCCATGCGGGTGATGGCGTCTTCCAGCTTGGAACGTGCCTCGCGGGCCTGTTCGCGGCTGGTGTCCAGTGTTTCATGCAGCTGCAGCAGTTCGCCATCGATGCGGTCGATGCGGTTGCGGGCCGATTCCACCTTGCCCTGCTGGCTTTGCAGCTGGCCGGCGAGTTCAGCGACGCCGCGATGTGCGATGTACAGCGCGCGCTGGGCGTCCTCGCGATGCTGTTCCGCGGCCAGCAACTGGTCACGGAAACTGGTGAGCAACTGGTCCAGCTCACCCTCGCGCTTCTGCAATGCTTCGATTTCCACGCGTAGTGACTGGATGTCGCGCTCGCGCAACAGTGCACCCTGCTTGGCGGCGCCGGAACGCAGCACGCGTACCCAGCCGGCACCCATGCGCTCGCCGCTGCGGGTGATGACGGAGTCGCCGTCCGCAAGCTGCGGCAACAGGCGGCGCGCTTCGGACAGGTCTTCGGCGACGTGCAGGCGCGCCAGCAGGCGACGGATCGCGAGCGGCCCTTGCACTTTGGCAGCGAGCGACGTGGACGCAAACGACGAACCATCGTCGTCCGACGACACCAGGGCGATGCGGCCTTCGCCAAGTTCGCCGAGCGCATCCACCAGTGTCTCGGGCGCGTCGATGAGCACGCCTTCGATGAGTTGGCCCAGCGCGCCTTCGACCGCATTTTCCCAACCGGACTCGACGACGAGTTTCTCGCCGACGCGTGCGGCGGAATCCAGCCCGCGCGACTTCAGCCAAGCCACGGCCGCGCCCTGCTCCTGGCCCAGCGCAGCATGTTGCAGGGTTTCCAGCGAGGACAGGCGGCCGCGGGCGGCCTGCGTGGCCTTGCGTACTTCGGCCAGTTCCGACTGCGCGCCGCGCTGCTGTTCCTGCAGGGCACCCACGCCTTGCTTGCGGGTTTCCAGGTCGGTGTTGAGGCCGTCCAGCGAGGCCTTCTGGGTTTCATGCTGCTGCTGTGCCTGCTCGAACACAGCCGCCAGCGCGTCCAGGTCCAGCCCGCTGCGTTCGCTGGTCAGCACGTCGCGACGACGGTCGGCTTCCAGCGATTGCTTGTCCAGGTAATCGACGCGGGTGCGTTCGACTTCACCGGCGCGCGCGGCTTCGGCGGATTCACGGCTATGGGTTTCCCAACGCTGCTGCCAGTCCTGCAGCTTGGCCTCGGCGTCACGCAGGGCCTCCTGCTTGTACTGGTCGTTTTCCTGCAGCTCCGCGAGTTGCGGCTCGGCTTCATCGACGGATGCGCGCAATACGCCGAGGCGGGTTTCATCGCCGCTGATGTGCTGGCCCAGTTCGTTGAGTGCACTCAATGCTTCATCGCGCGCCTTCTGCAGGCGCTCGGCGAGTTCGCGCTGGTGCTGGATCTGCTGTTCGATGCGGGCGAGCGCGCTGCCCACCTGGTAGACCTCACCCTGCGCCTTGTTCAAGGCGTCGCTGGCGGATTCGCGACCGACGCGGCCGGTTTCCAGCTGGCGTTCGGCTTCGCGCTGCTCGGCGATCAGCTGCTGCAGCTTGGTCTCTTCCTGCGACAGGCCCTCGCGCAACTTCTGCAACTGGCCGTCGAGGCCGCGGTATTCCAGCGCCTTCCACTCGGCATCCTTAACCTTGCGCTCTTCCTGCAGGGCCTGGTACTGCTCGGCCTGCTTGGCCTGGCGCTGCAGGTGGGCGAGTTGCTTGGTGATTTCCTCGCGCAGGTCGCCCAGGCGGTCGAGGTTTTCGCGGGTGTGGCGGATGCGGGTTTCGGTTTCCTTGCGGCGCTCCTTGTACTTGGAGATACCGGCGGCTTCTTCCAGGTACACGCGCAGGTCTTCGGGGCGGGCCTCGATGATCTGGCTGATCATGCCCTGCTCGATGATGGAGTAGCTGCGCGGGCCCAGGCCGGTGCCCAGGAACAGGTCGGTGATGTCGCGGCGGCGGCACTTGGTGCCGTTGAGGTAGTAGTTGCTGGTGCCATCGCGGCTGACCAGGCGCTTGACCGAGATTTCGTTGAAGGCGGCGAATTCGCCGGCGATGGTGTGGTCGCTGTTGTCGAAGATCAGCTCGACGGTGGCCTGCGATACCGGCTTGCGCGCCGCTGAGCCGGAAAAGATCACGTCGGTCAGCGAATCACCACGCAAGCGGCTGGCCGAACTTTCGCCCATCACCCAGCGCACGGCATCGATGATGTTGGACTTGCCACAGCCATTGGGACCGACCACGCCGGTCATGTTGGTGGGCAGATGCAGCGTGGTCGGATCGACGAAGGATTTGAAACCGGACAGCTTGATCGTGGAAAGGCGCATGCGGCGTCGGATTCCGGGCATCGCGACCGGGGTGGCCGGCGCGCTGCCGCAAGTGTTGGATGGGATTAAGTTATACCTTCAACTTGTTGACCAGGTTGAAGATATTGCACGGAAACAGACGTGCACGTCGTCCAGTATAACCGCGCACGGCACGCGCAGGACCCGGTTCCCCCACCCGCTCGACACACGACCTGCAGCGACTTGGCCAAGCAAGACGGCGCCAACCCCGCGCGTGGTCGCCAGGACTTCCCGCGGGCCGCACTGCCCCCTATTCGTGCTGCAGATTGAGTCGCACGCCTTTCACGGTGGATTCGACCAGGGCGAGCTCGAAATTCGGCGTCTTGTCGCGCTTCTTCACCAGGACGTCTTCGCCATCGTCGACCTCGACCTTGAATCCCTTGCCCAGCTTCTCCTTCAGGGTCTTGCTGATGAGGCTGGCGATGGCGTTCTCGCCCTTGCCGTCAGTCACGGGAATTTCGACCGTGATGATCTCGTATCCAATCGGCGTCAGCGCCAGGGTAATGGTGCCGTCCGAATTCGCGCCGCCGCTCACTTCGATGCGCCACTTGTTGGAGGGGCTGGCCCATGCGAGCGAGGTGCATGACAGGAGCAGCAGCGACAGGGCCAAACGGCGTGCAAGGGATGGGTTCCGGGTGTTCATGTGCGTACTCCGGGTGGCGGGTGGCGGACAGGAACACTAATGTTAGCCGAGTAACACTTGCTTGCCTTACTCAGGCCGCCTGCATGCGCTGGCCACTGGCCGGGTCGAAGAAATGCAGCGCGTCGGCATCCACGTGCATGGCCACTCGTTCGCCGGGCTGCGGCAGGCTTCGCGGCGACATGCGGGCGACCAGGGGATGCGCACCGGCGCGAAGGTTGAGGAATACCTCGTTGCCGACGGGTTCCACCACTTCTACACCTGCCTCGAAGCTTCCGGGGCCGCCGTCGCTGGGCTGCAGGTGCTCCGGGCGAATGCCGACGGTCACCTGTCCGTCCAGCCAGCGCGGGTCGACCTTCGCGCCAGCCAGCGGAATGCGGGTGCCGTCCTCAAGGTCAAGCGCGAGGCCATCCGCCTGCACCAGCCTGCCTTGCAGCAGGTTCATCGCCGGACTGCCCAGGAAACCGGCGACGAACAGGTTCGCAGGCTTCTCATACAGGGCCATGGGCGAATCGATCTGCTGGATCTCGCCGTCCTTCAGCACCACGATGCGCTGGCCCAGGGTCATGGCTTCGACCTGGTCGTGGGTGACGTAGATCATGGTGGTGCCCAGTTGGCGATGCAGGCGCGCGATCTCGGTGCGGACCGAATGGCGCAGCTTGGCGTCCAGGTTGGACAGTGGCTCGTCCAGCAGGAACACCGACGGCTCCCGCACCAGCGCACGACCCAGCGCAACGCGCTGGCGTTGCCCGCCAGACATCTGGCCGGGACGCTTGTCCATCATCGCGGTCAGGCCCAGCGTCTCGGCCGCCGCCTTGATGCGCTTGTCGATGGTGGCCTTGTCGTGCTTGCGCAGCTTGAGGCCGAAGGCCAGGTTCTCCGCAACGGTCATGTGCGGGTACAACGCGTAGCTCTGGAAGACCATGGCGATGTCGCGGTCCTTGGGTGCCACGTCGTTGACCACGCGGTCACCGATGGACAGCGTGCCGCCCGAGATGTCTTCCAGCCCGGCGATCATCCGCAGCAGCGTGGATTTGCCGCAGCCGGAAGGACCGACAAGCACCATCAACTCGCCGTCGGCGACTTCAAAACTGGCGCCATGCACGGCCACCTGGCCGTTGTCGTACACCTTGCGAACGCGATCGAGTTGGACGCTGGCCATCATGTCTCCGGCAATGGATTACAGATTGTCGCCGGCCCTCCCGGTGACGCCGTGCAAGCATGTGCTGGCGTAGGCCGCCGTGCACCTGCCTTCGTTCTGGTAACCGCCCCTGGCCGATTCCACCTGCCCGAAGCATGCGGTATTCTGCCATGTAACCGTTTTCATGGCGCAAGGCCCTGCCTGTCGCCACCGCATACCGACACTGCCGGAGGGGCCATGTCGACCCTCCACCCCTCCCCGGCCACATGCAGCCGGGATGGCCGCACGGCAGCCTGCGCCAGCGCCGAATGGCTGCCCTCCCACGCAGGAGCCCCGATAAGGGATCCCACGGCGGAAACGCAACGCGACGACGATTCGCTGCTGGCCGCATTGATCCGGCGGTCATCCAGCGCAAGCCGCTGCAGCATGACTGTCGATGCATCGCAAACAGGACATGCGGCGGCGTGCTTCCCATGTGACATGACTGACATTGCCATCGATGCCATTCCAGTGGAGCGCTTGCGGAGCGCAATGGAATGCATGCAACAAACGCAGCACTCGATTGCCACGGACCAGCACCGACGCGGGTTCGCCTGGGATCACCCGCCATGCCTGCCACGGACGGTATCGCAGCACCGGGAAGCAGGGGCATACGTATGCGAAAGTCGTCGGCAGCTATTCCCGCGAGGACTAATGGACAGGCCGCAAAGGACACGGGCGTACTCCACACGGACGCGTACTGTCCACATCGAAACACGCAGCCGTACAAGCGGGGACAGCCCACGCTATCATGCGACGGTTGCCGCCAGTCACGGCGCAACGCCAGCCAACGGGGACGACTGACGCGCATGCAGCGGAACACTCTTTGCAACCCTGATCACGCGAAGTACTCCCGATGAGTGGCACCGGCACGACGAAAACCGGACACGTGCTGCTTGCCGATATCGGCGGCACCAACGCACGTTTCGCACTGGCCGATACCTCCTCGGAAACACCGCTGATCGTGGACAGCGTGGAAGGGTTTTCCGTCGCCGATTTTCCTTCCCTGGCCGATGCCGCCAAGCACTACCTCGACCAGACCGGTGCTACCGCGCAGAACGGCGTGTTCGCCGTCGCCGGCCGCGTGGATGGCGACGTGGCGCGGATCACCAACCATCCCTGGGTGATTTCGCTTTCGCGCACGCGCGCGGCGCTCGGTTTCGACGAACTCAAGCTGGTCAATGATTTCGCCGCGCAGGCCATGGCGGTCTCGTTGCTCACCTTGGACGACGTGGTCGCGATTGGCGGTGCAAGCTGGTCGCCAGCGGCGTCCAACAAGAACAGGACGTATGCGGTGATCGGCCCGGGCACCGGCCTGGGCGTGGGCGGCTTGATCCAGCGCGATGGCCACCGTTATCCGCTGGAAACCGAGGGCGGCCATGTCAGCTTCCCGCCTGGCACGCCCGAAGAAATTGAAATCCTCAAGCGCCTTTCGCAACAGTTCGGCCGCGTGTCCAACGAACGCCTGATCTGCGGCCCCGGACTGGTGAACCTGCACCGCGCGCTCAGCGAGATCGCAGGCGAAGACCCGGGCCCCATGCAACCCGCCGATGTCACCGCGCGTGCCGCCGAGGGCGATGCGCGCTGCATGCGCACGCTGGATGTGTTCTGCGCGGTATTCGGCGCCATCTCGGGCGACCTGGTGCTCAGCGCAGGGGCCTGGGACGGCGTGTTCCTCACCGGCGGCCTGGTGCCCAAGCTGCTGTCGTCGCTGCAGCATTCCGGCTTCCGCCAACGCTTCGAACACAAGGGCCGGTTCTCGCCTGCCATGGCCCGCGTGCCCACCCTTGCGATCGTGCATCCGCGTCCGGGCCTGCTGGGCGCCGCCGCCTTTGCAGTGGAAAGCTTCGGCCAGAAACCCTGAGCCACCGGACCATAGCGGCAATGCAATAAAGTGGTATTGCTCTGGTTTTATTCCATGCACGGAAATAAAACCGGTTAGCGGCTAAGATAGGCAAGACGGACGCGGCTCGGCGTTGAAATCATCCACTGGTACTTTTGTGGTATTTCATTGCGCCTGCCGACACGGGAGCAAGATGTCCCCGTCGTCGCCCTTTCCTCACGCAGCCAGCCTTCGCCATGACCCTGCACCCCCAGCTCCACGCAATCACCGAACGCATCCGCAAGCGCAGCGCCGATTCGCGCAGCGCCTACCTGGCGGGTATCGACGCCGCGCATCGCGAAGGCCCCAACCGCACACGCCTGAGCTGCGGCAACCTGGCCCACGCCTTCGCGGCCAGCGGCACGACCGACAAAGGCCGCCTGCGCGCCGACATCACCCCCAACCTCGGCATCATCAACGCCTACAACGACATGCTGTCGGCGCACCAGCCGTTCGAGCACTACCCGGAAATCGTGCGC
This sequence comes from uncultured Lysobacteraceae bacterium, assembly GCA_937897645.1. Taxonomy (GTDB): domain Bacteria; phylum Pseudomonadota; class Gammaproteobacteria; order Xanthomonadales; family Xanthomonadaceae; genus Pseudoxanthomonas_A. The sequence goes on along the minus strand of CALCNV010000071.1, from coordinate 7,873 downwards.
CAGCTCGCCCGCGAACTCGGCGCCACCGCGCAGGTCGCGGGCGGCGTGCCGGCCATGTGCGACGGCGTGACCCAGGGCCGCCCGGGCATGGAGCTGTCGCTGTTCTCGCGCGACAACATCGCCCAGGCCACGGCGATTTCGCTCAGCCATGACATGTTCGACGCCGTCCTGTACCTGGGCGTGTGCGACAAGATCGTACCCGGCCTGTTGATCGGCGCCCTCGCCTTCGGCCACCTGCCGGCGATGTTCGTACCGGCCGGCCCGATGACGCCCGGCATTCCCAACAAGAAAAAAGCCGAAGTCCGCGAACGCTACGCCGCCGGCGAAGCGACGCGCGAAGAACTGCTGGAAGTTGAAGCCGCTTCCTACCATGCGCCAGGCACCTGCACTTTCTACGGCACCGCCAATTCCAACCAGGTCCTGCTGGAAGCCATGGGCCTGCAGCTGCCGGGCACGTCCTTCGTCAATCCCGACACACCGCTGCGCGACGCATTGACCCGTGCCTCGACGGAGCGCGCCCTGCGCATCACTGCACTCGGCGACGACTATCGGCCCATCGGCCACCTGATCGACGAACGCGCCATCGTCAACGCCATGGTCGCGCTGATGGCGACGGGTGGTTCGACCAACCACACCATCCACTGGATCGCGGTCGCGCGCGCCGCCGGCATCATGCTGACCTGGGACGACATGGACGATCTTTCCCGGATCGTTCCGCTGCTCGCCCGCGTGTACCCCAATGGCGAAGCGGACGTGAACCGTTTTGCTGCGGCAGGCGGCACCCAGTTCGTGTTCCGCGAATTGATCGATGCCGGCCTGATGCACGGCGACATCGCCACCGTCATGCCCGGCGGCATGCGCGCCTTCTGCGACGAGCCGCGATTGACCGAAGGCAAACTGGACTACGTGCCCGGCATTGCCAAGAGCGCAGACGAAGCCGTGGTGCGCCCGGCCGGTGACGCCTTCGATCCGCAAGGCGGCCTGCGCCTGCTGCGCGGCAACCTGGGTCGTTCGCTGATGAAGATTTCGGCGGTGAAGTCCGAGTACCACGTCATCCAAGCGCCCGCCGTGGTCATCGACGACCCGCGCGCACTCAACAAGCTGCATGCCGCCGGCGTGCTGCCGCAGGATTTCATCGCCGTGGTGCGCTACCAGGGCCCGCGCGCCAACGGCATGCCGGAACTGCATTCGCTGGCCCCGTTGCTGGGCTTGTTGCAGAACCAGGGCCGACGCGTGGCGCTGGTCACGGACGGCCGCCTGTCGGGTGCGTCCGGGAAAATTCCCGCCGCCATCCATCTCACGCCTGAAGCCGCACGCGGTGGTCCGATCGGCAAGCTGCGCGAAGGCGACATGATCCGCCTGGACGCCGTAGCCGGCACTCTGGAAGTGCTGGTGGATGCCGACGAATGGAATGCGCGTACGCACGCGCCCAACACCGCGCCCGCCGCGCAGGATATTGGCCGCAACCTGTTTGCCTGGAGCAGGAACCTGGTGACGCCGGCTGACCAGGGTGCGATCTCGATTTCCTGCGGCCCACCGTCACCGGAAGGCGGCTGGGAATACGACGCGGAGTACGAATTGGGACATGATCATGCGGCGGCGGCTGCACCGCATGAAGCAAAGGATGCGTGAATGTTGCTTCCCTTCTCCCTCCGGGAGAAGAGCCTGCCCCGTACTTGATACGGGGTGCCCGAAGGGCGGATGAGGGCGCGGCGAAGTCCATGATGTTTGCGCCCCGCTTACTCCGCCGCACCCTCTCCCCAACCCCTCTCCCGATGGGAGAGGGGCTTCAACCACGGATAGATCAACAATGACCATCGCCCAACACCAAGCCAAAGCCGAACAACTCCTCCGCGCCGCCGGCATCCTGCCGGTCGTCACCGTGCACACGCTGGACGAAGCCCGCAAGGTCTCCGCGGCGCTGCTGAAAGGCGGCCTGCCTGCCATCGAGCTGACCCTGCGCACGCCGATCGCGATGGAAGCGCTGGCCATGCTGAAGAAGGAACTGCCGGATATCGTGATCGGTGCAGGCACGGTGCTGACAATTGAACAGATGGAGCAATCCATCGCAGCCGGTGCCGATTTTCTGGTCACGCCCGGCACCCCGCCCGAGTTGGCGGATGCACTGGCGAAGGCACCGATCCCAGTCGTCCCCGGCGGCGCGACGCCCACCGAGTTCCTGTCCCTGATGGCGCGCGGTTTCCGCGTGTGCAAGTTGTTCCCGGCCAGTGCGGTCGGCGGCTTGGCCATGCTGAAAGGCCTGGCCGGCCCGCTTGCCGATTTGAAGATATGCCCCACCGGCGGCATCACCGAAGACAACGCGGGCGAATTCCTGTCTCAGCCCAACGTGGTCTGCATCGGTGGCTCGTGGATGGTGCCCAACAACTGGATCAAGGCCGGCGAATGGGACAAGGTCACCGCCAGTTCCGCCGAGGCCGCCGTGATCGTGGACAAGGCGCGCAACCGCTGAAAGTGCATGTGTAGGAGCGCCCCATGGGCGCGAGCTTTTTGCATGTGCCCAACAGAAAAGCTCGCGCCCATGGGGCGCTCCTACCTTATCAAGGCACTATGTGCACCTGCGCTGGCAGCGATTGGATACGCAATTCCCCCCCCTTCCATTCCACCGGCTTGCCATTCACCGTCGCCTTGCCCGGTGCATCTTTGTAAGGCCACGGCAACACCAGGCCACCTGCGGGCAATTCAAGACCTTCAGCGACTTCCAGTTTCAGAACTCCAGCCTCGTGTCGCAGTGAATACCCCAGCTTGCCGTACGGCGTGCGCAGGTCGTTGATGGCGATGCCCTCCCCGTCCAGCCAGTCCGCCGGAATGCCCGCCGCCAGCACGATGCTGTCATCGATCTCGCGAACGTAGGCAAACATGTCCAGCGCCGAGCGCACGAAGTCCGAGCCCACCCAGGCATGCGGCAGGTCGCCGACAAAGAATGGCTTGCGCGGCGTACGCGACACCACTTCGGCCCACTGGTTCCAGGGCTGTGGCGCACGGTCCTTGAAGAAGAACTCCACCGCTTCCCACGCACGTTCGCGCCAACCCAGGCGCACGAAGGCCGCCACGTTGCGCCACTCATACGGCGTGTAATCCTTCCACTCGCGCTGACCATCGCGGCGCTGCACGAATTCGGTCCAGTAGCGCTCGAACGTATTTTCCAGCAGCTCCTGCGGCAACCGGCCCTGCTCGCCACCCGGCGCGAGGGCAATGGTGGTGGAGGTTGCGTCGAAGTCACCCAGTTCCGCCGCACCCGGCAGGAAGTTGATGTCGTGCAGCTTTGCCGCCGCGCGCAGCGAAGCATCAAGGTCTTCGCGGAACTGGTCACGTGAGGCAGCGAAACGCTTGGCTTCGTCGGCCTTGCCCAGCCATTGCGCCACGTCCACTGCATCCTTGTAACCACGCAACGCCCAGAAATTATCCCAGTACGAATGCATCGGCTTGGCCGAATAGCCTTCGTGGCTGATCGAAGCAGGCATCATTCCGTAGAACGCGGGGTTGAGCGCGCGATTCGCTTCGGTGCGTTCGCTCAGGCGCAGTTTTTCCATGTATTCGTACGCGCCCAGCACGTGCGGCCACATCTTCGCGAGGAAGGCCTTGTCGCCGTTGTAGCGGTAGAGTTCAGCGATATTGAAGATCAGCTCACCATGGCTGTCGTTCTCCGGCACCGGATCGCTGCCACGGTCATCCACGCAGCACGGCACCTTGCCGTCCTTGAACTGGTACGGCGCGTAGAAGTCCAAGTAGTCACGCACTACTTCTTCACGGCCCATGCGCAGCAGCCCTTCGGAAATCATCGCGCCATCGCGGATCCAGCTGCGTGCGTACGAACGCGTGCCCGGCTGCAGGCGCGGGCCGATGCGCGAGATAAGCATGTGCGCGGTGGCAGTACGCAGGGTGTCGACAAGCTCTTGTCCCTGTGGCGGCACATGGATACGCACTTCGTCGAGCTTTTGTCGCCATTGTCCCGCAATGACTTCCTGCATCTGATCGCCAGTCTTTGGCGGGGCAGGCGCTGCCTCGCTTTCCAGCCTTCCCGTCATCGGCACTATCACATCCACTTCATAAGTCTCACCAGGTGCCAGGTGCGCGCGATACAGCACTGCACCAGAAGCTAGCCCTTCTGGATCGTTGACGGTGTCCCCATCGAGGCGGAGGCTGGGGTAGCCAACTCTGGTTGTATCTTCCTCATTGAAGAAATCCGTCCAATCGGCTTTGGAGAGCCGTTCGACTACGTCGCCTGATTCAAACGTGGTCGCGAATGCGGCTATGGATTTGGTAGCACGCGCGCACTCTTTTCCATTCACGCAGATGTAGCCTTCCCTGACTGATAGCGCATGGATCGGGCTCACGCCACCAGTTGTATTCAGGAATTGACTCGGCGGGTTTACCTGCAAAGGCCTCACTGCAATCGCCAATCCATATTGTTGGGGTGTAGTACTCGTGTTGCTGAGCAGGTAACGCGTTACCAGTTGAGAATGATCCGGTTCACCTTGGACGAAGGTCGTGACGCGCAGCCCGAAGGTTTCATGCTTCCAATCCACGCTGGGAATTGGCAGATAATCATCCTGCAGGTACTGGGATATCTTCGCATCGGCCCAAGTTACCAACTTACCGTCGGCGACAACAAAGGGCTCCAGACTGAAGCCACCCTTGGCAACCTCAACCGCACCATCTTCGCCAATCAAGCCCTGTTCGGTTCCGCCATCCAGTCCCACGATGGTCCAATAGGGTTGCTCGCCCTGGAAGCCACGCGGAAACCAGCCACGCGGTGCATCCTTGGCCACTGATTTGATGAAGTCATTGGGCGTGGCGGCAAAGGCCAACGGTTCGACGGTTACTTCCGCCAATCCAAATGACTTGCCTGGTCCTGCACCCAGGTGCAGACGCACGTAGCGGGCTTCGGATTCCGGCAAAGCCAGGTGATCGGTGCCACCATTGCCTCCCACCACAGTGCGCACGTCACGCCACTCGCTGCCATCATCCGACAACTGCACCGAATAATCGGAAGCATGCTCGCCCGGTGTCCACACCAGCTTGAGCCCGCCGAACTCGCGCAACTTGCCCAGGTCCAGCGTCAACTGCGGGGCGTCACCCGCCGCGAAATAACCGTGCCATGTAGTCGTAGCGTTTCCATCCACCGCATTGGCCGCTACGCCAACCCCATTGGCAACCGAAGCGGTCGCAGTGGCGGTCAGCGGCGAACCATCCGCAGGCGACAAGGCGGTGAAGGTCAGCTCATCGAAACACACCGAGCCCTTGCCACCGGCATTGTTGTAGACGGTGAACTCCAGCTTCTCGCTCTTGCGCAAGACCGGATCCGCCCCCGGCCCCCATGCCTTGCTGATATGCCGTTGCTTGTAGCGGACCGGCGCCCACTCCTTCGGATAGTCGTACTTGGGCTTGTTCACCCACCACACGTTGTCGCCGCTGGCATCCACCACCTTGAACTGCAGGTCGTTGGCCGGCGAATCGCCCCGCAGCTTGAAATCGAACCTGAAGTTCTGCGGGTAATCGATGGGCAGGTCGCGTTGGATACCTGCATAGCCGGACACGCCATTGAAGTCGTAATCCAGACAAATTGCCTTGCCGCTAGCGCCGTCAATTTGACGAATCGCTCCGCTCACCTGGTTTGAAGTGACGACGCGCCATTGGGAGGGCTCGCTGAAGGCGTCGAGGGTTTTTGTTTGAATCGATTGCGCGCTGGCAGTCAGCGACGTCAAGAATAATGACGCTGCCAAAATAAAACGGGCCGTCATTCCCGCGCAGGCGGGAACCCAGGGACTTTGCTCTTTCCTGACCGCAACGCAAGAGCCAAAGTCCCTGGGTTCCCGCCTGCGCGGGAATGACGATTCATTTTTCATGCTTGTCCAGTGCTCCACGATTCGTTTTTCATGCGTACTTCATGCTGCGCATTCGCCATCCCAAGGGGCTTATCCCTTCACACTTCCAAGCAACAAGCCCTGGATGTAATAGCGCTGCAACACCAGGAACAGCAGCAACACCGGCAGGATGGTCACGACGGAACCCGCCATCATCAATTCGTAATCCATCACGTGTTCGCGCGACAGCGACGCCAATGCCACGGGCAAGGTCTGCAATTTGTCATCGCTCAGCACGATCAACGGCCACATGAAATCGTTCCATGCGCCCAGGAAGCTGAAGATCGCCAAGGTCACCAGGATGGGCTTGAGCGCCGGCAACACGATCTGGAAGAAGATGCGCCACTCGCCTGCCCCGTCGATGCGCGCCGCTTCCAGTAATTCATCCGGAATCGAGCGTGCGTACTGGCGCACCAGGAAGATACCGAAGATCGCCGCCATGCCCGGCACGATGGCGCCCATGTAGGTGTTCACCAGCCCCATCTGCTTGAGCAGCAGGAACAGCGGCATCATCGCCACCTGGCCGGGAATGACCAGGGCCGCGAGCAACGCGCGGAACGTACGATCCCGACCCTTGAAATGCAGTTTGGCGAAGGCATAGCCGGCAAGCGTATTGAACAACACGGAGAACAGCATCACCGCGCTTGAAATCAGGAAACTGTTGAACAGGAAGCGGCCCATGCCCGCTTTCAGGAACAACTCGCGGTAGTTCTGCAGGCCTGCCTCCGCAGGCAACAGCGGCGGCGGGAAGTGGCCGGCTTCGCCCGTCTGCATGAAGGACACCGACAGCATCCACAGTAGCGGCGCGAGACTGATGACGGCCAGCAGCACCAGCAAGCCGTTGACTAGCAAAGTCTGTAATAGGCGGGTCTTCACGTCGGCATCCCGAGGACGAGAATCCCTGTGGGAGGGGCTTCAGCCCCGACGCTTTTCCCTGTATCAGGCAGTCGGGGCTGAAGCCCCTCCCACAAGTGAACCAACGTCATGGCTGGCAAACTCGAAATACCCATCACTCGATCCCCTTCCTGCGCGCAAACCACAGCAGGCCGCTGGTAGTCGCGACCATCAGGATGAACAACAGGAACGCCACCGCCGACGCATTGCCCAGGTTCCACCACTTGAAGCCTTCCTCGTACATCAAATACAGCACGCTCTTGGTGCTTTCCAGCGGACCGCCCTGGGTCATCACGTAGGGCTCCGCGAACAACTGGAAGTAACCCGCCATGGTCAGGATGCCCACTAGCAATAACACCGGCCCCAGCATGGGCAAGGTGATATGGCGGAACTGCTTCCAGGTACCCGCACCGTCGATGCGCGCGGCTTCGTACAGGTCTTCCGGGATGCTCTGCAGGCCCGCGAGGAAGATGATCATGTTGTAGCCGAAGTTCTTCCACACCGCGAACAGGATGATGGTGGGCATGGCCCAGGTGGGATCGCCCAACCAGTCGATGGCGTCAATTCCGACGAAGGACAGCAACCAGTTCACCAGGCCGTACTTGGTGTGGAACAGATAGCGCCAGATCACCGCGACCGCGACCACCGTGGTCACTACCGGCGCGAAGTAAGCCGTGCGGAAGAACGGCTTCAATTTCCCCAATCGGGAGTGCAACAACAAGGCCGCGCCGAGGGACATGGCCACCGATAGCGGCACGCCGACGATGACGAAGTAGAGCGTGTTGCCCAGCGACTTCCAGAACAACGGGTTCTGCAGCAGGCCGATGTAATTGTCCAGGCCGACGAAGCGCAGGTTGCCCAAGTCGGCCAGCGCATAGATATCGAAGTCGGTCAGGCTCAAGGCCAGCGCCGCGATCACCGGCAGGCCGAAGAACAGGCTGATGACAGTCAAGGCCGGTGCCGCGAACAGCCAGCCTGCAGTCGAAGGTTTCATGGTGCGGTCGCCGTGCGTTCGGCTTCGTCCAGCATCCAGCGGCGTTTTTCCAGGATCTTGTCGGTGCGGCGATCCAGCTCGGTTGCCGCCTCGTCCACGT